>DAINOM010000012.1:0-38085 GCA_036735445.1 Propionicimonas sp. | reverse complement strand
CATCGCCTTCAGGTAGCCGTCGTAGTCGAGCAGTTCGCCGGACTTGGCGACGATCAGCTTCGCCTTCGGCGCCTGGGCGTGCAGCTTCGCCTGTTCGAGCTCGAGGACCGTCGTGGTGAACGGACTGTCGACCGCGCCGTCCCGGCTGCGGGACCTGCGGTGGGCGAGCGTCTCCTCGGGGGTGCTGTTCAGCAGGACGGGGATGTCCACGCCGACGAGGTGGTCGGAGTTGCCATGCGTCCACTCCACGACGAGGACGCGGACGTCCCGGACGTCCACGGTGTCGTACCAGAGCTCGTCCGGGGTGCGTCCCATTCGCTTGAGGGTGAGTTGCGGCGCACCGGCGTGGAAGGCGGCCAGGATGCGGTTCACCTCGTCGAAGTCGGTCTCGGCCGGGCTGCCGAGGTAGCCGGCGAGCGCCTTCCGCGCCGCCTTCTGGTAGGTGGCCAGCCACGGGTGGGCGGCGATCTCGGTCGGCGCGGCGTCGCGGTCCGCAGCCTGCAGTTCGGCCAGCTCGGCGCGCACCTGCGCGCTGTACGCGCCGGCGGCCACCAGTCCCTGCACGCCGCCCACGCGGAAGGTGCGCAATCGCTCGGCGTCATTGGCGGACGGGATCCGGCGCGGGTAGTTGTCGCCGGAGAGCACGTAGGCGCCGATGCCGTGCGCGTCCAGTCCGTACGCCAGCAGCGAGCCGGTCTCGGACTTGCCCACGCCGGAGCCGCCGCAGACCGCGACCACCGCCCGGCCGCCGTCGGCCAGCAGCGGCTCGAGGAGTCGCCAGAGCTCGGGGAAGACGATCCCGGCCTTGGCGACGTGGCTCTCGGTGATCTGGACCTTGTCTCCCGGCATGTCCCCGGTGGGGACGGCGGCCAGGTCGGCCACGTCGGGGAAGCTCACGTCCATGTGCACTCCTCGCAAAGCTGCAGCTAAATCGTTTGACCAAATGGTAGGGCCTGCGCGCGGTGGCGCGCCAGCCGTCGATGGCGGACGGGCCCTGTGCCGGCATCCTGCTGACCTTTCGCCGCGCCGACAGTCGCCACGCCGGTGCAGGGATCCCGGCGTTCGCCGGGATGACGGCGGTGGGGCGTCATCGTCATCCCGGGCTCGACCCAGGCCCCCGGCAGCCGGGCTGCCAGACCCGTGCCGGGATGACGGCGGGTGGGGCGTCATCGTCATCCCGGGCTCGACCCGGGATCCCCGGCAGCCGGGTCGCCACGCCAGCGCCGGGACGACGGCGGGTGGGGTGATCGGCGTCCATGCTGGACATCCGATAGTTACCGATATATCGTGATCGGTAACGATACGTGAAAGAAGGTTCGACATGAGTGACTTCACCGATCCCAGGCTCGTGCGGGGCATGGATCCCCGGCGCGGCGGTCGTCCCGGCTGGGGCGGCGGCTTCGGCGGACGGGGCCAGGCGCGCGTCCGGCGCGGCGACGTGCAGGCCGCCGTCCTCGCGCTCCTCGCGGAAGAGGACATGCACGGCTACCAGATCATCCAGGAGTTGGCCGACCGCAGCGGCGGGCTCTGGCGTCCGGGCGCGGGCAGCATCTACCCGACCCTGCGGCAACTGCAGGAGCAGGGACTGATCCGCAGCCGCAACGAGGGCTCGAAGCGGGTGTTCAGCATCACCGACTACGGACGCAGAGCCGTTGCCGACTCCGGCGAGAGCGAGCCGTGGAAGCAGTTCGCCGAGGCCGAGGGCGCCCGGGTCAGGCTGCGGCAGGCGACCGAGGGGCTGCTCAGTGCCCTCGCCCAGGTCGAGGCCGCCGGCAGTGACCCGCAGGCAGAGCAGGCGACGACCATCGTCAGCGCCGCCCGCAAGTCGATCTACCTGATGCTCGCCGAGGAGGACGCATGAGCAGCACCGATGAACTCCAGGAGTCGGCCGAGGCCGCCACCCCACAGCCGGTCCAGGTGCCGAAGCTCGCCTGGCCGCTGATCATCGCGATCAGCTTCCTCGCGACGATCGGCATGACCATCGTCCTGCCCGTCCTGCCGTTCGTGATCTCCGAGTACGTCCCGGAGTCCTCGCTCGCGCTGTGGGTGGGCGTCCTCGAGTCGGTATACGCCCTGTGCGCGTTCGTCGCGGCACCGTTCCTCGGCTCGTTCTCCGACCGGTTCGGCCGCAAGCCCGTCCTCGTGATCAGTGTCCTCGGCTCGGCGGCGGGCTTCGTGATGTTCGGCATCGGCGGCGCCCTGTGGGTGCTGCTCGTCTCGCGGATCATCGACGGCCTCACCGCCGGCGACATGCCGGTGATGTTCGCCTACATCGCCGACATCACCAAGCCCGAGGAGCGCGCGCGGCGCTACGGCCTGCTCGGTGCGCTCAGCGGCATCGGCTTCATGATCGGCCCGGCGCTCGGCGGGCTGCTGGCCCAGGTCAGCCTCTCCGCCCCGGTCTTCGTCACCGCCGCCATCGCCGTGCTCGTCGGCGTGCTGTCCGCCCTCGTCCTGCCGGAGAGCCTCGCCCGGGAGAACCGCAAGACCGAGCTCAACCTCGAGGACCTGCACCCGCTCAAGGTGATCTCCAGCGCGTTCGGACGCAAGGAGCTGCGCGCCCTGCTGGTGGGGTTCACCCTGGTCAGCATCCCCTTCGCGTTCTTCGCCAACAACTTCAGCGTCGTCGCCCTCGACTCCGTCGGCTGGGGACCGACCGAGGTGGGCTGGGTGCTCTCCGCCATCGGTGTGTCCGACATCCTGATCCAGGGCGTGCTGCTGGGCTGGCTGCTGAAGACCTTCGGCGAGCGCGGCGTCGTCGTCGGCGGCATGATCGGCCAGCTGATCGGCTGCCTGGGCCTCGCGATCGTCGCGTCCCTGCTCGCCGCACCGTGGCTGCTGGTCACCGCCGGCCTGCTGCTCGCCGCCGGCCAGGGTGGCATGACCGCCGCCCTGGACGGCCTGATGTCGGCGTCCGTCGCGGCGGACGAACAGGGCTGGCTCGCCGGCGGACTGACCTCTCTCGGCTCCGCCGTCCAGATGACCGCTCCCCTGCTCGCCGGCTGGCTCTACGGCGTCAGCCACGGCGCTCCGTACTGGATCAGCCTGCTGCTGATCGCCGCCGCGGCGGTCACGCTGATGCGCTCGACCCACGGCCCGACGGCCGGGATCCAGCCAGACGCCGCCCCCGCTGCCTGACCAATCCTCAGCGCACCCTCTCGCAAGGTGGGCCGAGACCGTCGATGACGGCGGTTTCGGTCCACTTTGCGTGGCGGTGGGGGCGCGGGACTCCGCGCCCGACGCCGATCACTCCGCGGGCGGCTGGGTGTACAGGACGGCGGTGGCCTGGGCGGCCTGCGCGGCGACGGCGGGATCCGCGCCGTCGGCCACGTGCGCGTCCGCCCACGCGGATGCCGAGCCGCGCGCGAACCGGCCACCCTCCTCGCTCGCCATCCACGCCGCGGCCTCCTCCGGCGACACCCCGTCTCTCGCACCGTGGGCGTAGAGGGCCAGGCCGAGCAGGATCGAGTCCCAGCCGATGCCGGTGGCCGCCGGGCCGAACTGCTCCCACATCTCCGCCGGGATGTCCGCCACCCGCGCCTCGTGCACGAGCTCGAGGCGGGTGCGGCCGTCGTCGAGCGAGGTCAGCCGGACGGTCAGCCAGCTGTCCGGGCCGCCGCCGTACGCCCACGTCACCCGGAACCGCGCGGACGCGCCGTCCGGCGGCTCGCACTCCAGGATCTGGCCGCCGGCGTTGCCCTCGAGCTGATAGCTGCCGCCGAGCGTCAGGTCCCCGCTCAGGGGCAGGAACCACCGCCTAACCCGGTCGGCGACGGTCACCGCCTCCCAGACGTCGGCGAGGTCCGCCCGGTAATCCTGGACGAGGCGCTGGGTGCGCATCGCGTCCGCTCCGGTTCCGGACGTCGTCAGTCCCCGCTCCACCGCCGCCAATTGGCCGTCCACGTCCACCATGTCGTCACTCCTCACCGGTCTCGGATTCGGCGGCCAGCCGGCGTTCCCGGCGGCCGCGGGCGAGCTCGGTGCCCAGGGCGTCCAGGTGCGGCGTCCAGTAGCGCCGGAACCGGTCGAACCAGGCGTCCGCCTCCGCCAGCGACTCGGGAGCGACGGCATAGAGCCGCCGTGTCCCCTCCGCCCGGACGGTGGCGAACCCGCTCTCGCGCAGCACGCGCAGGTGCTGGGACACCCCCGGCTGGGAGATCCCGAACTCCGCCTGGACCACCTCGCCGATGCCGCCGGCGGACAGTTCTCCGTCCGCCAGCAGTTCGAGGATCCGGCGCCTGACCGGGTCGCCGAGGATGTCCAGTGCGTGCACGGGACCAGTATTTGCGCTGACCCTTATATAAGCCAATACGCAACCATGCCCAGACCGGCGCTGGCAAAGTGCCAGGCCGGGGGGGAGGGCCCCGTCAGGCGCTGAAGCCGGCCGCCAGGTTGGCCAGCAGGCGGGCGCCGTAGCCGGTGGCACCGGCGGAGCGCCAGGAGTCATCGGCGTCGCTGGACATCGTGCCGGCGATGTCGATGTGCGCCCACGGCGTGCCGGCCACGAACTCGTCGAGGAACAGCGCCGCCGTCGTCGCCCCGGCGTGCGGGCCGCCGAGGTTGGAGATGTCGGCGACGTCGGAGTCCAGCTGCTTGCGGTACCTGCGCTCCAGCGGCAGCTGCCAGACCGGCTCGTCCGTGGCCTGGGCGGCGTCCCGCACCCGGTCGACCATCGCCTGGTCGTTGCCGAGGACGGCCGCCCGCGACTTGCCGAGCGCCATCATGGCCGCGCCGGTGAGGGTGGCGATGTCGACGATCGCGTCCACGCCGGCCTCGACGGCGAGCGCGAGCCCGTCCATCATCGCGATCCGGCCCTCGGCGTCGGTGTTCTTGATCTCGACGGTCTTGCCGTTGCGCGCGGTGAGCACGTCGCCGAGCTTGTAGGCCGAGCCGGACGGCATGTTGTCCGTGCAGCACAGCCAGCCCGACACGGCGGCCGGAGTGCCCAGGTCGCGCAGCGCGGTGAACGCGGCCAGCACCGCCGCCGCACCGCCCATGTCCATCTTCATCAGCAGGTGCATGGGGTCGGACGGCTTCAGGCTGATGCCGCCGGAGTCGTACATGATGCCCTTGCCGACCATGCCCAGGTGCCCGGACGGATCCCCGTCCGGCATGTAGGTGAGCACGACCAGCCGCGGCTCCTCCACGCTGCCGGCGTTCACGCCGAGGATGCCGCCGCAGCCCATCTCGATCAGCTGCGCCTTGTCGTAGGCCTCCACCTCGAAGCCGAACTCGGCGCCGAGCTCGGCGGCCACCTCGGCCAGGTCGGTGGCGGTGAGGTGCCCCGGCGGGGTGTTCGCCAGGTCGCGGGCGATCGCCGCCGCCCGGACGGTCACCGTGGCCACCTCGATGCCCGCCGTCAGCTCCGCCGCGTCCGCGCCGGCCACCTTCAGCTGCAGCAGTGCCAGCGGGACCTCCTTCGGCTCGGCCTTCAGCACCGCGTAGCGGTAGCGGGCCAGCCGGGCGCCCTCGGTGAGCACCTGGCCCACCGTCCGCGCGTCCAGCGCCAGCTCCGGCACCTCGATGCCGATCCGGCCACCCTTCTTCGCGGTCGCCCGGGCGGCGGCGGCTGCGGCGTCGCGGAGCTTGTCCGCGTCCAGCTCGTCGGCCTTGCCGATGCCCACCAACACCAGCGGGTGCCCGTCCTGCGCGACCACCAGGCTGCTGCCCGGTTCGGCGTCGAAACCGGCTGCGGCCAGGGCGTCCGTGCCCAGCCCGACCACCGCGGTCAGGTCGGTGCCGGCGGCCACCAGGAGCGCGACGGCGTCGAGATCGGCGGCGAAGTCCCGGACCGCCACCACCTCACAGGTGTTGTCCAGCGAGGGCACCGGGCTGAACTCAGCCGGGATCAGCTTGTGCGGGCTACGGGTCATGGGGAAACGGCCTCCTTGTCGCGGCGGTGACACTGGTGACCCTACTGGCTTTCGCGCCCCCGCAAGAGGCCTGCGAGCCCACTTCTCCGGGGCGCTGAACAAGGTGCGGCGCCGGACGGCACGACCCGGCTAGTGTGTCGCCGTGGATCCTGTGGCGATCGTCCTGACCATCCTGGTGCTCGCAGTCGTCGCGTTCATGTCCAACCGGGTGCCGATGGGCATCGTCGCCCTCGGTGTGGCGCTCGCCCTGTGGGCCACCGGCATCCTCACCCTGAACCAGTCGCTCGCCGGCTTCGGCGACCCCACCGTGATCTTCATCGCCGCGCTGTTCATCGTCTCCGAGGCCCTCGACGCGAGCGGCGTCACGGCCTGGGCCGGGCAACAGGTGATCAGCAGGGGCGGCAAGCGCCGGACCCCGCTGCTGGTCGTGATCTGCCTGCTGGTCGCGGTGCTCACCGCGCTGATCAGCGTCAACGGCGCGGTCGCCGCGCTCATCCCGGTGGTGGTCGTCGTCGCGATCCGGGTGGGCATCGCTCCCAGCCAGATGCTGATGCCCCTGGCGTTCTCCGCGCACGCCGGCTCGATGCTGGCCCTCACCGGCACCCCGGTGAACATCATCGTCAGCGAGGCGGCGGCCGAGGCGGGCGCCCGTCCGTTCAACTTCTTCGAGTTCGGCCTGGTCGGCCTGCCGCTCGTGATCGGCACGATCGGCATGATCGCCCTGTTCGGCAACCGGCTGCTGCCGAACCGGGCGCCGGCCAGCCTGCCCGCGGACGTGAGCGCCCACGCCCGCGTGCTGCGCCAGCAGTACGCGCTGCCCGAGGGCACCGAACTCGTGGGGACGCGCAAGGGCATCACCGAGGTGGTCGTCGCACCCCGCTCGGAGCTGATCGGCCTCCACCTCTTCCCCGGCATGACCACGCCGAGCGGCGACCTCGTCGTGCTCGGCCTGCAGCGCGGCGGGGAGGACCTCACCGGTCCGGACGTGCAGCTGCAGGCCGGCGACATGCTGCTGCTGCGCGGCACCTGGGAACACCTCGAGGCGCACACCGCCGGGCCGGAGGTGCTGGTGGTGGACGACCCGGCCAGCCTGCGCCGCGCCGTCCCGCTCGGTGCGGGGGCGAAACGGTCGATCGGCGTGCTGGCCGCGATGGTCATCCTGCTCGCCACCGGGCTGGTGCCGCCGGCCGTCGCCGGGGTGCTCGCGGCGGCCGCGATCGTGCTGACCGGCGTGCTCACCCCCACGCAGGCCTACCGGTCGGTCTCGTGGACGACCGTGGTGCTGGTCGGCGGCATGATCCCGCTGTCGACGGCGTTCATCAGCACCGGCACCGCCGACCTGATCGCGCGGGGTGTGCTCACCGTCGTCGGCAGCTCCACCCCGTACCTCGCCCTGCTCGCGCTGTGCATCCTGACCGTGGTGCTCGGCCAGCTGATCTCCAACACGGCGACGGTGCTGATCATGGCGCCGATCGCCACGGTGCTCGCGGCAGACCTGCACGCCTCCGTGCTGCCGTTCATGATGGCCCTGACCGTGTCCGGCGCGGCGTCCTTCCTCACCCCGGTGGCGACCGCGGCGAACACGATGGTGATGGAGCCCGGCAGCTACCGGTTCACCGACTACTGGAAGCTCGGGCTGCCACTGCTGCTGTGGTTCCTGGTGGTCGCGGTGCTCTGGGTCCCCCTGATCTGGCAGTTCTGAGTACCACCATGACGCAGAACATCCCCCTCGCCGTCCTGCTGACGCTGCTCGCGTCCGTCGCGCTGGCGGTCGCCTCGGTCGTCCAGCACCTCGCCGTCGGGGACGCCGCGGCCCCGCAGGCCGGCGCGAAGCTGTCCGGGACGCAGCTGCTCGCGGTGATCCGCAACCCCCGCTGGCTGGGTGGGCTCGCGCTGACCGGTGTCGGCGCCGTGCTGCAGATGACCGCGCTGCTGCTGGCTCCGGTCACGGTGGTGCAGCCGCTCGGTGTGCTGGCCGTGCCGTGGACGATCCTGCTGGCCGCCCGGGTGCACCGGCGTCCGATCACCCGGGCGATGTGGGGCGCAGCCGGTCTCACCGTCGCGGGGACCGTCGCCTTCGCCTGGGTGGCGATCAGCCACGCCGCGCCGTACCCGCTGCTGAACGACCCGTGGCTGGTGTGGGGCACGCTGGCCGGCTTCGCGGTGGCGGCGGCGCTGGCGCTGGCCGGCGCGCGCGGTCCGCTGGGCTGGCGCTGCCTCGCCTGGTCGGCGGCCGCGGCGGTGATCTACGGGGCGGAGTCCGGCGTGGTGAAGGCCATCGGCCACTACACGACCAGCCGGCCGTGGCTCGGCTCGCCGACGTTCTGGTTCCTCGTCGCCTCGATCCTGGTCGGCATGGTGCTCGCCGGCATGTGGATCCAGCAGGGCTACGCGTCCGGACCGGCCGAGATCGTGGTCGGCACGCTGAACGCCGCCGGTCCGGTGGCCGGTGTCGCCTACGGCATCGCCGTCCTCGGCGAGGGCGTGAAGATCACCGCGAGCGCCGCCGTACTGATGCTGCTGTTCGCCGCCGTGGCCCTGTCAGGCGTGGTGCTGCTCTCCCGGTTCCACCCCGGCAAGGACCAGCCCGGCGCGCCAATTCGGACCCAGCCGGATGTCGACGCCCCCCTGCCGGGCGTCGAATAGGCATCATGGTGCGCAGGCAAGCCGAGAGGTGGGGGGTAGCAGCATGAATCCGGTGCTCGCGTTCGTGGTCGTGATGCTGGTGTGGACGGTCAGCGACTGGGTCGCCAAGCAGACGAAGTCCCTGCTGTCGAGCCTGTTCGTGGCCTCGATCATCTTCCTGATCGGGTTCATGACCGGGCTGTTCCCACCGGACCTGCTGACGGCGTCCTCGCTGCTGGGCCTGGCCGGCGTGGTGGTGGGCTTCATCATCGTCCACCTCGGCACGGTGATCAGCCTCGACGACTTCAAGAAGCAGTGGAAGACGCTCCTGATCGGGATCGCGACGGTGATCGGCATCGGCGTCCTGCTGGTGGTCGCGACCCTGCTCTTCGGCTCCGGCATGCCGCGGATCAACGACTACGGCGACCTCGTCGCCACCGGCCGCGACTTCATGATCGCGGGCATCGGCGCACTGAGCGGCGGCACGATCTCGGTGCTGATGGTGCAGGAGGCCGCGCTCGGCGTCGGCCTCACCACGGTCGCGGCCTTCCCCGTGCTGATCGCCGCGCTGCAGGGCCTGATCGGCTTCCCGCTCACCTCGATCATCCTGCGCTCGGAGGCGGCCCGGCTCAAGGACGAGTACCGCGCCGGACGGCTGGAGACGCCGGTCGAGGCGGAGGCGACGCAGACCTCGCAGGGCATGCTGCCCGACTTCCTGCGCACCACGCCCGGCACCCTGTTCACCGTCGGTGTGGTCGTGCTGCTCAGCATCGGGATCAACAACGTGACAAACGGCGTGCTGAACACCTTCGTGGTGGCGCTGATCTTCGGCATCACCCTGCGGGCGACCGGGGTGCTCAAGCCGTCCGCGCTCGCGGGCATCGACGCCTATGGCCTGATGATGCTGGCCATCCTGATCATGGTGTTCGGCCCGCTGGCCACCCTCCGTCCGGCCGACCTGCTGGCGCTGGCGTGGCCGCTGCTGCTGGTGTTCGTCTTCGGCCTGATCGGCATCGCGGCGTTCTCGGCGGGCGTCGGCAAGCTGCTGGGCTACAGCGTGCCGATGTCCATCGCGATCGGCCTGACGTCGCTCTACGGGTTCCCCGGGACGATGATCCTGTCGCAGGAGGCCGCCAAGGGCGCCGGAGAGACCCCGGAGGAGGTCGCGGCGATCGAGGGATCGATCCTGCCGAAGATGGTGGTCGCGGGCTTCTCCACCGTGACGATCACCTCCGTGGTGGTCACGGGCATCATCGCGTCCGGCATCGGACGGTAGGACGGAGCTTCCCCGGAACCCGGGGACGTAAGTGGTTCCTGCCCGGGGGGATGGGGCAGGAACCTGCATCGAGTATAGGTCGGGTTTCCGTGTCGTGTCACCCCAATGGGGGACACGACACGCCCGTTTCGATCAGCTGTTCTTCGCAGCCGCGGCCTCGGCCTTGAGCTTCTCCATGTCGAGGGCCTTGACCTGGTCGACCAGCTGGCCGAACTGGTTCTTGTTCAGGGCGCCGGCCTCGCGGTAGACGAGGTAGCCGTCGCGGAACGCCATCAGCGTGGGGATCGAGGAGATGCCCAGCCCGCCGGCGAGGCCGCGCTCGGCGTCGGTGTCGACCTTCGCGAACACCGCGTCCGGGTGGGTCTCGGAGAGTGCCTCGAACACCGGGCCGAACATCCGGCACGGACCGCACCACGCCGCCCAGAAGTCGACGAAGACGATGCCGTTGTTGGTGATGGTCTCACCGAAGTCGGCTTCGGTGAGGGCGATGGTGGCCATGTGCTGGTTCCTCCGGGAAGACGTTGGGGGCTACAGGGCTGCAACGCCCGCGAGGGCCCCCGCTATTCCCTCAGTCGAGCGCGACGAACACGTGCTCGGCGGTCGTGCCGGGCAGGACCCGCTCCGCGTCGCCGTCCCCGAGCAGGAGGTTGCGCCCGACCATCGCGGCCCGGACCGGCACCCCGGGCAACGCGCCGGCCGCCTGGATCTGGGCGAGCATGCCGGGGTCGTTCTGCAGGTGTTCGCTCATCCGCAGCACCACGACCTCGTGCGGCTGGCCGTCGGCGAGCCGGAGCGACAGCAGCTCGGTGCCGTCCAGGAATCCCTCGGCCGCCGGCTCGACGTCCAGCTCCTCCAGGGCGGGGATCGGGTTGCCGTAGGGAGACTTCACCGGGTGGTCGAGGATCGCCACCAGCCGACGCTCCACGTCGGTGGAGATCACGTGCTCCCAGCGGCAGGCCTCCTCGTGGACGAGGTGCCAGTCGAGCCCGATCACGTCGGTGAGCAGCCGCTCGGCGAGCCGGTGCCGGCGCATCACCCGGGTGGCCAGCTCGAGGCCCTTGGGGCTCAGCACCAGGTGCCGGTCGGGGTGGACGGTGACCAGTCCGTCCCGCTCCATGCGGGCGACCGTCTGCGACACCGTCGGACCGCTCTGCTTGAGCCGCTCGGCGATCCGGGCACGCAGCGGCGGCACACCTTCTTCACCGAGCTCGTAGATGGTCCGCAAGTACATCTCGGTCGTGTCGATGAGGTCGCTCATGCTCTCCCTTTGCGCGTCGTTGCCAGACTATAGCCGTGGAGACGCAGCCGGGGCCGAGAACCGTGAGTGTGCCCCCGCGACGCCTCGCCGGCTGGCTGGAGGGCTTCGCGGAGCGGCACGGCCGTCCGCTCGCCGAACCCGGCCCGGACCGCCTGGTGCTGCGGTCGCCGGACGGCGCGACGGCCGCGATCCGGCTCGACTGGGGCCCGCTGCCCGAGGCGGCCGATCCCCTGGTGGCCGTCGTGGCCGCCGTCACCCGGCCGCGGCTGGTCGGGGTGCTGATCGTCCGGCGCCAGGCCCACGCCGTCGGGGTGTTCGAGGGCGACACGATGCTCGCCGGCCGCCACGGCAGCCACTACGTGCAGGGACGGACGAAGGCCGGCGGCTGGTCGCAGCAGCGGTACGCCCGGCGGCGGGCGAACCAGACCGGACGGTCCTTCGACGCCGCCGCCGCGGATGCCGCGTCCGTCCTGCTGCCCGAGGCGGACCGGCTGGAGGCCCTCGCCACCGGTGGCGACCGGGCCGCGGTGGAGGCCGTGCTGGCCCACCCCGGACTGGAGCGGCTGGCCGGGGGCCTGCGGCGGCTGGGCACGTTCGCCGTCCGCGACCCCAACGCCGGGGTGCTGCGGGAGTTCCCCGCGGTCTTCCGGCAGGTGTCGATCGAGCTGAACGAACTGGCCTGAGCGGCCCGCCGGCGTGCCCGTCAGCGGCGGCGCAGGAAGACCACCGCGGCGGTGAGCAGGGCGACGACGCCGGCGGCACCGATGGCGATGAGCTGGCGGGAGTTGTCGGGGGCGATGTCCGGGGTTTCGTCCGTGCCGGTGGTGCCGGCCGTCGGGCTGGCCGAAGACGTGGCCGAGGCGGTGGCGGAGGCTGTGGGGCTGGCGGTCGGGGTGGCGGCTGCGGCGACGCCCGCGACGCCGAAGGAGACCACGAACCCGAGGAGCAGCCCGGCGAGGGCCCGACGCACCGCCACGATCATGGCGCGGACTCTACCCGCCCGTCCCGAGCAGGGTCCCCAGCGCGACGAGAATGAGCAGGAGCACGAGCGCCCCGGTCACGATCAGGCGGCGGGATCGCGGGTTCACGGCCCCAATCTATGCCGGGACGGCTAGCGTTTGTGGCATGGGATCGGTCCGGCTCTACGCGATCTCCATCGACGAGGTTCGCGACATCTTCCGCGCGACGGAGGACACCGCGCGAACCCTCCGCGGCCTCGCCGCCGAGCGGTTCGCCACGACGGCTCCGGCCGCCCCGGGACTGCTGGGCAAACTCGGGCCGGTGCTGCGCCGGCCGCCGGACGCTCCGGTCGTCCGGCCGGGCGTGCCGAGCGGCTCCGACGTCGACACCCTGCTGGCCGGACGGTACGTGGCGCCCCACCGGCTGGGCGCCTGCTGGACGCTGCTGGAGGCCTGGCTCGACGTGCTGGCCTGGGGTGCGGTCGGCCGCGAGGTCACCGAGACCCAACTGAACGACTTCGACTTCGACCTCGCCTGTTCGGAGGTGCCGGCCCGTTACGGGCTGCGCAGCCTGCTGAAGTCCGACCTCGGCATCGCGCTGCTGCCCTGTCCCGGCCTGGCCGCCGGCTGGGCTCCGTTGGCCCACGCGCAGGAGATGGCCGCGGCCTGGCGGCCCGCCGTCCCCCGGCTGCAGCCCGAGCACCGCGAGGCCGCCGTCGCGCTGCTCGGCTGGCTCGACCACTTCCCCGCCTGGGTGGACGCCGCCGCGCGGCACTCCCGTCCGTCCCCCGACCTGGTCGCGATCCTGCGCACCTGAACCTCCTCACCACCAGCCCTGGCGCTTGGCCCAGCGCAGCAGGACGAGGGACAGTCCGAGCATCACGGCCAGGAGGACGGCCAGCCAGAACCAGTTGGTGGACTCGCTGACGATCACGTTCATGCCCATCACCGAGCTGATCGCGGTCACCGGCAGTGTGATCGCGGCGATCACCGCGAGCCGTTCGGCGGCGATGGTCATCTTGGTGTCGGTACGGGCGCGGTAGTACTCCGTGACACCGCCGAGGAAGTCGAGCTGGCTCGACGTGATCCGGCTGAGCCGGTCGTAGGCGTCCTTGTTGTCGCCCAGCACGGCGCCGACGCCCTCGTCCTCGCCGAGCAGCCGGATCGCGCGGCCGTAGATCTCGGCGGACTGGGTGGTCATCGTGCGGACCGTCAGCAGCGCGTGCCGGGTGCGGAACAGGTCCTCCAGGAAGTGCTGCGGGTCGGAGTCCCCACTGTGGGCGATGACCTGCTTCTCCAGTTCGCCGACCTCGCGGGCCAGCCGGTTCACGAACCGTTCCTGCGTGATCGCCAGGGCCGAGACGATCCGGTGCGAGGCCGCCCACGGGTCTGCCGGCACGAATCGTCCCGACAGCATCCGGTCGGCCAGTTCGTCGGTCTCCTGCAGCAGCCGTTCCAGCGGCACCGCCAGGTTCCGCGGACCGTGGGTGGTGATCAGGTAGTCCGGGCCGACGAACTGGTCGAGTTCGAGGTAGTGGACGTGGCCGCCCTCCCCCACTTCGGGCCGGTGCAGCACCAGGAACAGGGTCCGGCCGTACACGTGCAGCCGGGGGACGTGGTTGCGTTCGACCACGTCGGTGATCGCCGCCGGGTGCGCGCCGAAGACCTCGGCGAGCAGGGCGGCGGTCGCCTCGTCCGGCTCGGGGATGTCCAGCCACAGCCAGCCGGACGGGTCGGCGCGCAGGCCGGCCAGCTCCGAGTCCTCGCGCCGGGTCACCGTGCCCGTGGCCCGGTCGACCCACAACAGTCGTTGTATCGCCATGGCGGGAGCGTAGGAGCGTGGCGACCGCGTGGCCGTCAGGGATTCGTCAAGATCGGTCAGGAAGCCGTCAGGGCCGCTCCGCGGGCCGGCTTCCGGGGTGACGATCGGGGCGTGCCCGAAGACCTCGTTGCCGCGCTGATCGGCCTCGCCCTGCTGGTGTACCTGGGCTACGCCCTCGCCCGTCCGGAACGGTTCTGAGCGATGGACGCCACCCTCGCCGGCTGGCTCTCCGTGCTCACCCTCGTCGGGATCCTGGTGGCGATCCACGTGCCGCTGGGCAGCTGGATCCACCGGGTGTTCACCTCGCCGCGCCACACCCGGGTGGAACGGGCCGTCTACCGGCTCGTCGGGGTCGATGCCGACACCGAGCAGCGATGGCCGGTGTACGCGGCATCGGTGCTGGCCTTCTCGGTCGTCTCGATCACGGTGTTGTGGCTGCTGATCCTGGGCCAGGGGTCGCTGCCCTGGTCGCTGGGCCGGTCGATGAACCCCGACACCGCCCTGAACACGGCCGTCTCCTTCGTCACCAACACGAACTGGCAGTCCTACGCCGGCGAGGCCGGCGCCGGCTACCTGGTCCAGGCCACGGGTCTCGCCGTGCAGAACTTCCTCTCCGCCGCGGTCGGGCTGGCCGTCGCGATCGCCGTGGTCCGCGGGTTCGCCCGGGAGCGGGCCGACCGGCTCGGCAACTTCTGGGTGGACCTGACCCGCGCGACGCTGCGGATCCTGCTGCCGATCGCCGCCGTCGCCGCCGTCCTGCTGGTGATCGGCGGCGTCGTGCAGAACCTCAACGAACCGGCCACGATCACCACTATCGGCGGCGGGCAGCAGCTGCTGCAGGGCGGACCAGTGGCCTCCCAGGAGGCGATCAAGCAGCTGGGCACCAACGGCGGCGGCTTCTTCAACGCCAACTCCGCGCACCCCTTCGAGAACCCGACCGGCTGGACGAACCTGCTGGAGATCGCGCTGATGCTGGCGATCGCGTCGGCGCTGCCCCACACCTACGGCCTGATGGTCGGCGACCGGCGCCAGGGACGGGCCGTCGCCGGCGCGATGGCCGTGCTCGGCCTGGGTGCGATGGGACTGCTGACCTGGGTGGAGGCCGCCGGCGGCAGCCTGGAGGGCAAGGAGCAGCGCTTCGGCACCGTCTGGTCGGCGGTGTTCGCCTCGGCGACCACCAGCACGTCCACCGGGGCGGTGAACGCCATGCACGAGTCGCTGCAGCCGGCCGGCGGCGGGCTGGCCCTGCTGAACATGATGCTGGGCGAGCTCTCCCCCGGCGGGGTCGGCACCGGGCTGTACTCGATGCTGGTGATGGTGGTGCTCACCGTGTTCATCGCCGGCCTGATGGTCGGCCGGACGCCGGAACTGCTGGGCAAGTCGATCGGCCGCCGCGAGATCACGCTGGCGGCGCTGGCCATGCTGGTCACACCCAGCCTGGTGCTGCTCGGCACCGGCCTCGCCCTGGTCGTCCCGGCGTCCCGGGACGCGCTGTCCACCGGCGGGCCCCACGGCCTCTCGGAGATGCTCTACGCCTTCACCTCGGCGGCCAACAACAACGGCTCGGCGTTCGCCGGACTCGCCGCGGACCAGCCGTTCCTCAACCTCGCCCTGGCCACCTGCATGCTGCTGGGCCGGTTCGTCCCGATCGTGGCGGTGCTGGCCCTGGCCGGCAGCGTCGCCCAACAGGGACGGCGGCCCGTGACGGCCGGCACCATGCCCACCCACACGCCCGGCTTCGCCGGGTTCCTCGTGGTGATCATCCTGATCATGGCGGGGCTCACCTACTTCCCGTCCCTGGCCCTCGGTGCGATCGCGGAGGCACTCCCATGAGCAGGCATCCCCGTCCGGCCCATCCGTCCCTGGCCGTCACCGCCTGGCGGTCGCTGCCACAGGCGCTGGCCAAGCTCGACCCGCGGCACGTGGTGCGCAGCCCGGTGATCTTCGTGGTCTGGGTCGGTTCGGTGCTCACCACCATGCTGTCGATCCTGAGCCCATCGGTGTTCGCCGTCTCGGTCACCCTCTGGCTGTGGGCGACGATCCTGTTCGCCAACCTCGCCGAGGCCATCGCCGAGGGCCGCGGCAAGGCGCAGGCGGACACGCTGCGCCGGACCCGCACCCGGACCATGGCCCGCCGGCTCACCCCCGGCGGCGGTGAGGAGCAGGTGGCCGGCACCGAGCTCCGCGTCGGCGACCGGGTCGTGGTCGAGGCCGGGCAGGTCATCCCCGGGGACGGCGACATCGTCGAGGGCGTGGCCACGGTCGACGAGTCCGCGATCACCGGCGAGTCCGCCCCGGTGATCCGGGAGGCCGGCGGCGACCGGTGCGCGGTCACCGGTGGCACCACCGTGCTCAGCGACCGGATCGTCGTGAAGATCACGGCGAAGCCGGGCGAGACCTTCATCGACCGGATGATCGCCCTGGTCGAGGGGGCGGCCCGGCAGAAGACCCCCAACGAGCTCGCCCTGAGCATCCTGCTGGTCACCCTGACGATCATCTTCCTGCTCGCGGTGTCCGCCCTGCAGCCGCAGGCGATCTACTCCGGCGGACGGCTGTCGCTCGTGGTGCTGGTGGCCCTGCTGGTCTGCCTGATCCCGACCACGATCGGGGCGCTGCTGTCGGCCATCGGCATCGCCGGCATGGACCGGCTCGTGCAGCACAACGTCCTGGCCATGTCCGGACGGGCGGTGGAGGCCGCCGGGGACGTGAACACCCTGCTGCTCGACAAGACCGGGACGATCACCTACGGCAACCGGCGCGCCACCGACGTCTTCCCGGTCGACGGCGTGCCGCGCGCCGAACTCGTCGCCGCCGCCCGCACCGCGTCGCTGGCCGACCTGACCCCCGAGGGCCGCTCGATCCTCGACTTCGCCGCGACGGAGGGCATCACCGAGGACGTCCCGGACGAGGCCGCGCTGATCCGTGCCGGCGCCACCTCGGTGCCGTTCACCGCGCAGACCCGGATGTCCGGGATGGACCTGGCCGACGGCACCCAGGTGCGCAAGGGCGCCGGCTCGGCCATCGCCGCCTGGGTCGCGGCGGAGGGCGGCCGGCGGCCGGCCGGCCTGGAGGCCATCGTCGAGCGGATCTCCGCGCTCGGCGCCACCCCGCTCGTCGTGGCCGCCCGCGCCCCCGGCGGGACCCCGGCCACTCTCGGCGTCGTCCAGCTGAAGGACGTGGTGAAGCCCGGCATGACCGAGCGGTTCGCCCAGCTGCGGGCGATGGGCATCCGGACGGTGATGATCACCGGCGACAACCAGCTCACCGCGCAGGCGATCGCCGCGGAGGCGGGCGTCGACGACTTCCTCGCCGAGGCCACCCCGGAGGACAAGATGGCCCTGATCCGCGACGAGCAGTCCGGCGGCCGGCTGGTGGCGATGACCGGGGACGGCACCAACGACGCCCCCGCGCTCGCCCAGGCCGACGTCGGGGTGGCGATGAACACCGGCACGTCCGCGGCGAAGGAGGCCGGCAACATGGTCGACCTCGACTCCGACCCGACGAAGCTGATCGACATCGTGGCGATCGGCAAGCAGCTGCTGATCACCCGCGGGGCCCTGACCACGTTCTCGATCGCCAACGACGTCGCCAAGTACTTCGCGATCATCCCGGCCATGTTCGTCTCGGTGTACCCGGGGCTGCAGGCGCTCAACGTGATGCGGCTGCACTCCCCCGCGTCGGCCATGCTCTCCGCGGTGATCTTCAACGCGCTGGTGATCCTCGCGCTGGTGCCGCTGGCCCTGCGCGGCGTGAGGTACCGGCCGATGAGCGCCTCGGCGATGCTGAACCGCAACCTGCTCGTCTACGGCCTCGGCGGGATCGTCGCGCCGTTCGTCGGCATCAAGCTGATCGACCTGCTGGTCGCACTCGTTCCGGGACTGGGGTGATCGCATGACCGTGCTCCGCCAACTCCTTGCCGGCCTCCGGATGCTGCTGGTGATGACCGTCCTCCTCGGCCTGGCGTACCCGGCGGCGATCACCCTCGTCGCCCGGGCGTTCCCGGCCCAGGCCGACGGGTCGCTGGTCACCACCGCGGACGGGACCGTCGTCGGGTCCGCGCTCCTGGGTCAGGCCTTCACCGGCCCGGAGTGGTTCCAGCCGCGGCCGTCGGCGTCCGACTACTCCGGGGCGACCTCCGGCGGGACGAACCTGTCCCCGGCCTCGGCCGACCAGCAGCAGGCCCGGCAGGAGCGCCTGGCCGCGCTGGAGCGGGACAACCCTGGCGCCGAGGGTCCGGCACCCGAGGACGCACTGAGCGCATCGGCGTCCGGGCTCGACCCGCACATCTCGATCGCCTACGCGCGCTGGCAGGTGCCGCGGGTGGCCGCCGCCCGGGGGATCGCGGCCGCCGAACTCGAGGCGATGATCGTCGCGGCCACCGATCGCGCGCCGCTGGGCTACCTCGGCCAGGACGGCGTGAACGTCACCCGGCTCAACCTTGCGCTGTCCGAGCGGCGACAGCGGTGAGAATGTAGCCATGGGTCGCGGTCGACTGCGGATCTACCTCGGGGCTGCCCCCGGGGTGGGCAAGACCGTCGCCATGCTCGACGAGGGCCACCGCAGGGCCGACCGGGGCACCGATGTGGTGGTGGGGCTGTGCGAGACCCACGGCCGCGGCCACACCGGTGCGCTGCTGGAGGGCCTGGAGTGCGTCCCCCGCCGACGGGTCGAGTACAAGGGCGCCGTGCTGGAGGAACTCGACCTGGACGCCGTGCTGGCCCGCCGGCCGAAGGTGGCACTCGTCGACGAGCTCGCCCACACCAACGCCCCCGGCTCGCGCAACGAGAAGCGCTGGCAGGACATCCACGAGCTGCTGGACGCCGGCATCGACGTGATCTCCACGGTGAACATCCAGCACCTGGAGTCGCTGAACGACGCGGTCACCTCGATCACCGGCATCGTCCAGCGCGAGACGGTGCCGGACGAGGTGGTGCGGGCCGCCGACCAGATCGACCTGGTCGACATGTCGCCGGAGGCGCTGCGCCGCCGGATGGCGCACGGCAACGTCTACCGTCCGGAGAAGGTGGACGCGGCGCTGGCCAACTACTTCCGGGTGGGCAACCTGGCCGCGCTCCGCGAGTTGGCACTGCTCTGGCTGGCCGACAAGGTGGACGCCGGGCTGGAGGGCTACCGGGCCGAGCACGGGATCACCCAGAGCTGGCCCACCCGCGAACGGGTGGTGGTCGCCCTGTCCGGCGGACCGGACGGCGAGACCCTGCTGCGGCGGGGCGCCCGGATCGCCTCCCGGCTCGCCGGCGGGCTGATGCTGGCCGTCTATGTCTCCCGCACCGACGGACTGGCCACCGCACCGCTGAGCCAGGTCGCCGAGCTCCGCCGGCTCACCGACGAGCTGGGCGGGGAGTTCCACACCGTCACCGGCGACGACGCCGCGGAGGCGGTGCTGGCGTTCGCCCGCGGGGTGAACGCCACCCAGATCCTGGTCGGGGCATCCGGACTGCCGCCGTGGCGGCGCGGCTTCACCCACAGCCTGGCGGAGCGGATCATCGCCGACGCCGGGGACATCGACGTGCACGTGGTCACCCACCGACGGGCGGGCCGGGGGTTCGGGCACCGCCGGCACCTCGGCCTGCCCCGCCGCCGGGTGCTCGGCGGGCTGGCCGCTGCGGTCGCCCTGCCACCGGCGCTGGCCGCGATCCTGCTGGCCGACCCGTTCACCTCCGACCTGCCGCTGGACATCCCGATCTTCCTGCTCGCCACCGTCGTGGTCGCGGCGATCGGCGGAGTGATCCCCGCGGTCGTGGCCGCGGTGGTCTCCTCGCTGTTGCTGAACTGGTTCTTCGTCCACCCCATGGGCACGCTCACCGTCGCCGACCCGGAGAACACGCTCGCGCTGATCGTGTTCGTCCTGGTCGGCGTGATCGTCGCCCTGATCGTCCACCTCAACGCCCGGCGCACGCAGGAGGCCAGGGCGGCGCAACGGGAGTCGGACGCGCTGGTGGAGCTGTCCCACTCGCTGCTGGGCGCCACCGACCAGCTGCCGCTGCTCCTGGCGCGCGCGGTGGACATGTTCGGCGTGCGGGCGGCGGCCATCGTCCACCGGCCCGCGATCGGCGTCGCGGAGGTGATCGCGTCCGCCGGCGACTTCGACCCGCTGGCGACCGGCGACCACGAGGACGCGGACGGCAGCCACGAACTCGTCCTGCAGCCGCCCGGGCTGGCCGCGGGGCAACGGCGGTTGTTCGACGCCTTCGCCACCCACGCCGGCGCGATCCTGCAGCGCCAGGAACTGCAGCGCTCGGCCGGCTCGGCCGCCCGGCTCGCCCGCGACAACGAGGCCCGCACAGCGCTGCTGTCGGCGGTCTCCCACGACCTGCGCACCCCGCTGGCGGGGATCAAGGCGGCGATCGGCAGCCTGCGCTCGAGCGAGGTCACCTGGTCGGCGGAGGACGAGGAGGAACTCAAGGCGGCCATCGAGGAGTCGGCCGACCGCCTGGAGGCGCTGGTGGGCAACCTGCTCGACATGTCGCGGCTGCAGGCCGGCGCCCTGGTCGCGCACGTCGTGCCGACCGACCTGGGCGAGGTGATCCCGGCGACCATCGCCGCGCTGCCCGAACCGTCCCGGGCCCGGTGGCTGATCGACCCGGACGCCCGCCTCGCCCAAGCGGACGCGGGCCTGCTCGACCGGGTGCTCGGCAACATCGCGGAGAATGCCGTGCGGTACCAGCCGCCGGGGAGCCCGGTCACCGTCCACGCCAGCCGGGTGGCCGACCGGGTCGAGATCCGGGTCGTCGACAACGGCGTGGGCGTGCCGCCGGAGGAGCAGGAACACATCTTCGAACCCTTCCAGCGGCACGGCGATGCGCCCGGCGACAACGGCCGCGGCCTCGGCCTGGGGCTCGCGGTGGCCAGGGGTCTCACCGAGGCGATGGGCGGACGGGTCAGCGCGGAGCCGACACCCGGCGGCGGCCTGACCCTCGTGGTCGCCCTGCCGGCCCAACCGGGCCGCGCGAGTCCGCCGGAGAGCGGGGACGGACCATGAGCCGCATCCTGGTCGTCGACGACGACTCCGTCCTGCAGCGCACCCTGCGCCTGAACCTCCGCGCCCGCGGACACGAGGTGTCGGTCGCGGCCACCGGCACCGCGGCCGTGGCGGCGTTCCTCGCCGAGCAGCCGGACCTGGTGATCCTCGACCTCGGCCTGCCCGACCTGGACGGCGTCGAGGTGCTGCGCCGGCTCCGCCAGTCGTCCGCCGTCCCGGTGATCGTGCTGTCGGCGCGCCAGCAGGCCGACGACAAGGTCGAGGCGCTCGACGAGGGCGCCGACGACTACGTCAGCAAGCCCTTCAACGTGGACGAGCTCATGGCCCGGGTGCGCGTGGCGCTGCGCCGGAACCCGACCGAGGCCGACGCCCCGGAGGAGTTCGCCTCCGGCGGGCTGGTGCTCGGCTTCGCCGACCATCGGGCGACCCGGGACGGCCGGCCCGTCCACCTGACCCCGACCGAGTGGCGGCTGCTCGCCGAGCTCGCGCGGCACGACGGACGGGTCGTCCCCCACGAGACCCTGCTCCGCGCCGTCTGGGGACCGAGCTACGGCAGCGAGCACCACTACCTTCGGGTGTTCGCCAACCAGATCCGCCGCAAGATCGAGACCGACCCGGCCCACCCCCGCCACCTGATCAACGAGCCGGGCCTGGGCTACCGCCTGAGCCTGTGACCCGGCCGAGTCGACCCCGTTGTGTACCGAGTTCGGTTCACAACGGAGGTGGTTGACTGGCCAAGCCCCGATCCTGACGAAACCTTGACGCCGAACCGAGCGCCGGCGCACACCAGCGGTGGTTCGCTGGAACTGTGGGAATCGAGTGGTTCCGCCGGTACCGCGGCCGGCTCCGGTTGATCGCGGTCTTTGCTCCGCTGGCCGTCGCCGGCGGCCTCTACCTGGTCAGGGGCGTTTTCGCCAACAGCGCGGCGGCCCTCGTCCTCGTGCTGGTGGTGGTCGGCTGTGCCGCGACCGGCGACCGGGCGTCCGGGCTGCTGGCCAGCCTCGCCTCCGCGGCGGGATTCAGCTTCTTCCTCACCGCGCCCTACCTCTCGCTGCGGATCGACAACGCCGAGGACCTGCAGCTCACCGTCCTGCTGTTGCTGATCAGCTCCGCGGTGACCGAGCTCGCGCTCTGGGGAGTCCGACAGGCGGCCCGGGCGAGCCGGCAGGCCGGGTTCGTCCGCGGTGTCCTGGAGTCCGCGGACCTCGCCGCGGGGGTGGCCCGGCTGCCCGACGCCCTGGAGCGGGTGTCGGAGAGCATCCGGAAGACGCTGGGCGCCGAGCGGGTGTCCTTCGAGTACGGCGAGCACGACTCGGCCGCCGCCGTGATCAACCGGGACGGGTCGGTGCGCTGCCGCGGCGTCACGCTCGACGTCACCACCGACGGCCTGCCGATCGACCGGCACACGGTCATCCCGGTCGCCCAGCACGGTGCGCAGGTCGGCTACTTCCAGATCACGACCGCGACGACGCTCGTCCGGCCCAGTGTGGAGCAGCTCCGGGTGGCCGTGCTGCTCGCCGTCCAGTGGTCGCTGGGCGCCCTGACGCCGCGACCGCCGCGCAGTCGAGTGACCTGAACCGAAGTCAGGTGGACCGAGTGAGGAACCGTCCCTGCTCGGTCACCAGTCTCACGGGAGAGTAGACTGACCGACGGTCGGTCAGTGAGAGGTCGGCCGGGAAGGACGCGATGGCCGGGACGGGAGTGCGAGCGCGCACCAGGGTCACCAAGCACCCGGACGTGCGCCGCGACGAACTGCTGGACATCGCCCTCCAGCTGTGCCGGAGCGACGGCTTCGAAGCGATGAGCGTCGAGCAGGTGACCCGGGTCGCCGGGGTCGCGAAGGGGACCTTCTACCACTACTTCGCCTCGAAGGACGCGATGCTGGAGGAGCTGGTCAGCCGGTTCGGAGAGGCGCTCTTCGACTACCTCTCCGCCGCAGCGGACGCGCCGGGCACGGGCGCCGAGCGGATCCGCGCCCTGATGGCGGCGGCCGGCGGCTACAAGCTGGCCCAGTCCGACATCACCTACGCCACCTTCCTCTACGCCAGCGGCAACCTCGCCCTGCGGCACCGGCTGTTCGCCGCCTGGCGGGAACGGGCCCGCGAGGTCCTCCTTCCCGCGATCCAGGCCGGCCAGGCCGACGGCTCGCTGTCCGTGACCAGCGCCGAGGCGACCACGGACCTCATCCTGCTGCTCTGGTTCGAGGCGGCCGATCAGCTGTGGATGCGCGCCCTCGCCGCCGACGGCGTCGAAGGGTTCGTCGACGTGATGGTCTCCGGTGCCGCGGCCATCTACGAGGCGCACGAACGACTCCTTGGCCTCCCGGACGGCGCCTTCTCCATCCCGCTCGATCCGCAGGTCACCGAGATGACCCGCCAGCTCTACCACTCCCTCGACAGGACGCAGTCATGAAGCGCAAGACCCTCATCGCGACCGGCATCACCACGGCGGTCGTCCTCGCCCTCGGCGGCGGCTACGCGTGGTCGGCGGTGAACAACCGGCCGGTCGTCGGCGTGGCCGAGGCGGCCACCGCACCACTGAGTGTCACGGTGAGCGCGTCCGGCTCGCTGGTCGCGGCCCACTCCGCCGGGGTGTACCCGCCGGCCGCCGGCACGCTCGCGTCCGTGAAGGTCCACGACGGCCAGACCGTCAAGGCCGGCCAGACGCTGGCGGTGATGGCGAAGGGAACGCTCAAGCTGGCCGTCGCGCAGGCGAAGGCCACGCACTCCGCCGCGCTGGCGCAGCAGGAGGCCGTGGCCAACGGCGTGCCCGGCGCGATCCAGCGCTCGGCCGCCAACGCCGCGCTGTCCGCCGCCCGCTCCCAGGTGTCGACGGCCAGCAAGAACTACGCGGCGTACCGGGCCGACTACCACGCCGCGACCTCGGCCGAGCGCCACGACATGCTGCCCACGCTCCGCACCCTGCGGACGGCCAGGGCGACCGCCAACGCCGCGCTGAAGGCCGCGCAGGCGTCGCTGGCCACGCTGTCCGCGGCCGGACGGGTCTCGATGGCCCGGACGGCGGCCGCCCAGTCGGTCACCGCGACCGCCAAGGCCCTCGCCATGGCGGAGGACCACCTCGCCGCGGCCGAACTCACCGCGCCGTTCGCCGGCACCGTGACGTTCAGGGGCACGGTCGAGAAGGGCGCCGGCCTCACCCCGGGCGTCCCCGTGCTCACCGTCGTCGATCCGACGCGGATGGAGTTCGAGGCGCAGGTGAACGAGTCGGACATCGCCGGGGTCGAGGCGGGCCAGGCTGCCACCGTCTCCCTGGACGCCTTCGGCGACAGCTTCACCGGCACGGTCACCCGGGTGCAGGCCAGTCCGGTCACCGGCAGCACCGGCACGATCACGTTCCCGGTGCGGGTGTCGATCACGGCCGGGGAGTCGCGGCTGTTCCAGGGCATGAGCGGCTCAGCGGACGTCGAGGTCGAATCGATCCCGGACGCGCTCGTCGTCCCGGTCGAAGCGGTGCTGGCCTCCGGAGACACGAGGACGGTGTTCGTGCTCGGCGCGGACGAGGTCGTCCATGCCCGCCCGGTGACCGTGGGCGCGTCCACCGACACGGCCACGCAGGTGCTCAGCGGGCTGTCCGCCGGTGACCGCGTGGTGACCACCGGCGCGTCCGCGCTGTCCGACGGCCAGCGCGTCCGGACGAAGTGAGCCCGGCATGACCACTGCGCAGAGCCCCGTGCTCGCCGCCCCGATCGTCGAGGTGTCCGGCCTGACCAAGGTGTACGGCACCGGCGCCGCCGAGGTGACCGCGCTCGGCGGGGTCGACCTCGTGGTGCCCGAAGGCCAGTTCGTCACGGTGATGGGGCCGTCCGGCTGCGGCAAGTCCACCCTGCTGAACCTGCTGGGCGGCCTGGACACCCCCACGTCCGGCACGATCGGGATCGACGGGCACACCCTCGGCGACCTGCCGGACGACCAGCTCACCGAGCTGCGCCGCCGCAGGATCGGCTTCGTGTTCCAGTTCTTCAACCTGATCCCGGTGCTGAACGCCGTCGAGAACGCCTCCCTGCCGCTGCGACTGGACGGCGCGAAGGACGCCGAGGAGCGCGCCACCGCCTGGCTCGAGCGCGTCGGGCTGGGCGATCGGCTGCACAACCGTCCCGACCAGCTCTCCGGCGGGCAGCAGCAGCGCGTGGCGATCGCGCGGGCGCTGTCCACCGACCCGGCGCTGGTGCTGGCCGACGAGCCCACCGGCAACCTGGACTCGAAGTCGGCGACCGAGATCGGCGAACTGCTGAGCCAGGTCAGCACCGAATGGGGCCGCAGTGTGCTGATGGTCACCCATGACCCGCGGATCGCCAGCTTCGCCCAGCGGCTCGTGCTGATGCGCGACGGCCAGGTGGTCGACGACCTGCTCCTCGACGGCACCAGGGAGGCGCCCCGGCTGGCGCTCGAACGGGCGGGCCTGCTGTGAAACTCACCCTCACCCTGGCCTGGCGCTACCTGCGCGGACGCGGCGCACGGTCGCTGCTGACCACGCTGGCCGTCGTCTTCGGGGTGATGCTCACGTTCGGCCTGAACGGCATCCTGCCGGCCATGGTGGAGGCGTTCAGCCACAACCTGCTCGCCGCCGCGGGCAAGGTCGACCTCACCGTCACCAGCGCCTACAACCAGCCGTTCCAGCCCGACGTGGTCGACCGGCTGCTGCGAGTGCCGCAGGTGGCCGCGGCCAGTCCGGGCGTGCAGCGGACGGCGCCCCTCCCCCGCAGCGCGGACGCCCCGGCCGATGCGCTCGCCCAGCTCGTGGTGGTCGGGGTCGACGTGGCCACCGCCGGCAGGGTCCACGACTTCCCGCTCGCGGGCGGCCGGATGCTGGCCCCGGGCGACAGCGCGTCCGTGGTGATGAACTCCGACCTCGCGACCGAACTCGGCCTGGGCCTCGGTGACCAGTTGGTGCTGCCGGCCGCCGGTGGCACCGCCCGCTTCCGGGTGATCGGGCTGCTCAGCACCGCGACCGTGCCCGGCCAGGAGCAGGTCTACCTCACCCTGCCGGCCGCCCAGCAGCTGTTCGGGCTGGGTAACCGGATCACCCAGGTGGAGGCGGTGTTCGCCCAGGGCGCCGACCGGACCGCGACCGAGAAGGCGGTCTCCGCCGCGCTCGGCCCGGACTACCAGGTGGGCGGGCTGTCGACGGAGTCGACGCTGCTGGCCGCGCTGCAGGTGTCGGGCTTCGCCTTCAACCTCTTCGGCATCTTCGCCCTGGCCACGGCCGGGTTCATCATCCTGAACAGCTTCCGGACGGTTGTGGCCGAGCGGCGCCGCGACATCGGCATGCTGCGCGCGATCGGCACCCGGCGGCGGACCGTGATCGGGATCTTCCTCGCCGAGTCGCTGTTCCAGGGCGTGATCGGGACGGCGCTGGGCATCGTCGCGGGCTGGGCGATGGCCGCCGGGCTGTTCGCCTTCCTCGCGCCGGTGTTCGAGTCGGTGATGCACTTCACGATCGGCGGGCCGCTGTTCACACCGGGCACCTGGGTGATCTCGATCCTGCTCGGCATCGGGGTGACGGTCGCTGCGGCCATCGTGCCTGCCCGGGCCGCCGGCCGGGTGACGCCGATGGAGGCGATGCGGCCGCAGCTCGGCGAGGTGTACGTCCGGCGGGTGGGCCGCCGCGCATGGATCGGCGTGGGCCTGATCGTGGTCTCGTTGTTCGGCCTGACCACCGGTTCGGCGTCGCTGGTGGGCCTGGGGGCGGTGGTGTTCCTCGTCGGCATCGCGCTGGTCGCACCGGCGGTGGTGACGCCGATCTCGAACTGGGCGAGCCACCCGCTGGAACTGCTGTTCTCCCGCGAGGGCGCGATCGCCCGCAGCAACCTGCAGCGCAACCCGGGTCGCAGCGCGGTGACGGTGACCGCAGTGATGCTGGGGCTCGCGTCCATCGTGGCGGTGATCAGCATGGTCACGTCCATCTTCGCCGGCTTCACCGCCTACCTGGACAAGTCGCTGAGCGCTGACTACCTGCTGATCCCGCAGTCGATCGTGCTCGGCCAGGGCAACGTCGCGGCGGGACCCCGGCTGGCCGGCGAGGTGCGGGCCGTCCCGGGCATCGGGGCGGTGTCGACCCTGCGGATGGCCCAGGCGCGGCAGGACGGCGGCGACGTCCAGGTGATCGGCATCGACCCGGACGACTACCTGAAGGTGGCCGCGTTCGACTGGAACGCCGGGTCGTCGGACGCCGCCGTCGCGCAGTTGCGCACGGGCCGGTGGCTGATCGCCAACGGGATCTACGCCGCCCAGCACAATCTCGTGGTGGGCCAGGCGATCGTCCTCGACACCCCGAACGGGCCACGGACGTACCACCTGGCCGGCGTGGGCAACGACTACCTGAACGCGAAGCTGTCCACGCTGTACGCGTCCCAGGACAACCTGGCGCGCGACTTCAACGTCACCGCCGACCTGCTGCTGATGGCCAACCGGACGCCCGGCGCGGACGAGACGGCGACCACCGCGAGGATGAACCGGATCGTGGCCGACTACCCGGCCTTTCGGCTGTACGAGTCGGAGACCTGGCGCGCCGAGCAGATGAAGACGTTCAGTTCGACGATCGTGATCTTCGACGTGCTGGTGGCCGCGCTCGCGCTGCCGTCCCTGCTGGCGCTGGTGAACACGCTGGCGATCAGCGTGCTGGCCCGGACCCGGGAGATCGGCATGCTGCGGGCGGTCGGGGCGACGAGGCGGCAGGTGCGCCGGATGGTGATGGCCGAGTCGCTGCTGCTGAGCGTGATCGGGACGGCCTTCGGCGCGATCGCCGGCCTGTGGCTGGGGTATGCGCTGGTGGCGGCCATGGGCGCGGTGGGCTGGCAGATGCCGTACGCCTTCCCCTGGTCGGGCCTGGTCGCCACCGTGGTCGTCGGCATCGTCTTCGGTGTGCTCGCCGCCCTCGGCCCGGCGCGCTCCGCGTCCCGCCTCGACGTGGTGGCCGCCCTGCACCAGGAATGACGGCCCCCACCGGTCCCTGAGGAGCCAGCCACCCCCACCGGTCCCTGAGGAGCGAGCGCAGCGAGCGTCACGAAGGGCGCCGCACCCGCCTTCGTGACCTGCTGGTCCTCGCGAGCGCTCCCCAGGGACCGCTGCGGCTACACCTCCCGCAGGCTGACCCTGCGCTTCTCGGCGTCGAGCTGCAGCACTCGGACGCTGACCCGGTCGCCGACGCCGAGCTCACGCCTGGCCTCGACAGTCGGGATCAGCCCGTCCACGCCCTCCTCGAAGCGGACGAAGGTGCCGAAAGGCACGACGGCGCTCACCACCCCGTCCAGGACGTCGCCACTGCGGGCGACGAAAGTCCGCCAGTCATCGGCGGACGGCCGCTGGTGCGTCTGGTTCATGATTCACCTCCTCTCCCACGCACGCGATGTCCTCCAGCGCGCGTGGGATGGCGGGCCCCGGGCCCGCCGGAAGCTCACCGCAGGGCCGGGAACCCGTCTGTGCAGCGGCCTGAGGCCGACCCGGCAGTCACGTCGGGCAGGCTAACCCCGCTCGCCGGCAACAGCAAGGCCGGGCCCTCGCCGGCAGGGCCGGCGGCCCCGCCACAAGCCGAAAGCTGCCGAAAAGTGCCGTGGCTGCCGAAGGTTCGGCAGCTCGGGCACGCTTCGGCAGCTTCTGTTCGGGCGCGGACGGCCGGCGAACTAGGCTTGCGGACCATGCCCGTGCTGCGACCGCTCCGTCCCGGTGACCTCGACGCCCTGCTGGTGGTGCAGCGCGAGGGCGCGGTGGCGGGCCTGGGCGACATCTTCCCGCAGCGCGAGCACCCCTTCCCCACCGCCGAGATCCGGGCCCGCTGGGAGCGGGAACTGGACGACGAATCGGTCGACGCCTTCGCGATCATGCTCGACGGCGAACTGGCCGGCTTCGCGGCGACGAGGGCGAACGAGTTCCTGCACTTCGGCACCGCCGTCCGCACGTGGGGCAGCGGTCTCGCCGGCACCGCCCACGACGAGGTGCTCGAGCACCTGCGCGGCCAGGGCCACCGGACGGCCTGGCTGTGGGTCTTCGAGGAGAACCGTCGCGCCGTCCGCTTCTACGCGGCCCGCGGCTGGCACGCCACCGAGGAGCGGATCCGGACGACGTTCGCACCCCATCCGGTCCTGCGGCGCTACGAGCGCGACCTCCAGACGCCGAACGCCACCGGTCCGGTCAAGCCCCACGACCTGTGCGGGGGCGAATGACGGGAACGGCGGCGTTCGGCAATCTGGAGCGGACGGGCGGTCCTCAGCTGATCAGGCCGCTGATGATGCCCTGGGCGAAGTACAGGACGAAGGCCGCCACCACGCCGTAGAGCAGCGGGTGCACTTCCTTCGCCTTCCCGCGCAGGATCTTCACCAGGGCGAACAGGATGAAGCCGGCGCCGATGCCAACGGTGATCGAGTAGGTGAACGGCATCAGGGCGAGGGTGAAGAAGGCCGGGATGCCCTCCTCCGGATCCTCCCAGTCGATGTGCACCACCTGGGACATCATCAGGAAGCCAACGAAGACCAGGGCCGGGGCCGCGGCCTCCGACGGCACCAGGTCGACCAGCGGGGCCAGGAAGATGGCCAGCAGGAAGCCGATGCCGGTCACCACCGACGCGATGCCCGTCCGGGCACCCTCGCCGACACCGGCGGCCGACTCGATGTAGGACGTGTTCGAGGAGACCGAACCGAGACCACCGGCCACGGCGGCGACGGAGTCGACCAGCAGGATCTCCTGGACGTGCGGCGGGTTTCCGTCCGCCTCGAGCAGCTTGCCCTCGGCGCCGACGGCAACGATCGTGCCCATGGTGTCGAAGAAGTCGCTCAACAGCAGCGAGAAGATCAGCAGCAGCAGCCCGAGCACCACGGACGGGCCGGCGGAGAACGCGCCGAACAGGTCAACCCGTCCGAGCAGGCTGAAGCTGGGCAGGTGGAACTCGTCGAGCGAGGGGACGTTCAGCATCCAGCCGACGGGGTTGTCGTCGGTCTTGCCGCCGAGGGTGAGCGCCGACTCGATGATGACGGCCAGCACGGTGCCGGAGAGGATCGCGATCAGGATCGCGCCCTTGATCTTCCGCACGAACAGGGCGATGAGCACCAGCAGCACGATCACGAAGACCGCGATCGGCCAACCCTTGAGCGAACCGTAGATGCCGAGCTGCACGATCGGGTTCCCGGTGCGGACCACGCCGGCGTCCACCAGGCCGATGAACGCGATGAACAGGCCGATACCGACCGAGATGGCGGACCGCAACGCCCGCGGCACGGCGTTGAAGATCGCCTTGCGGAAGCCGGTGAGCACCAGGATCGTGATCAACACGCCTTCCCAGACCACGAGGCCCATGGCCTGCGGCCAGGTCACCTGCGGGGCGATCGTGTAGGCCACGACGGCGTTCAGGCCGAGGCCGGTGGCCAGCGCGATCGGGAACCGGCCGTAGACGCCCATCAGGATGGTCATCAGGCCGGCGATCAGCGCTGTCGCCACGGCCACCGCGGCGATCGACGCGCCCTTCTCGGCTTCAGTGGCGGTCGCGATGGCCACGCCCGTGATCAGGTTGCCGTCCCTGTCCGGGGCCGTGCCGATGATCAGCGGGTTGAGCACGATGATGTAGGCCATCGTGAAGAAGGTCACGAGGCCACCGCGGACCTCGCGTCCGAGTGTCGAGCCACGCTTGGTGAGCTCGAACCATCCGTCCAGGGTCTTGTTGGTCTTCGGGGCAGGATTTGCCGTTGTCGTTCCGGGGTTCGCCATGGCGGAATGGTAGGGCTGCGGACGCGGGGCCTATCGTTGTGTCCGTGAGCCAGAACAACCACCACCGGCCCCTTATGGTGCAGGCGCCGGTGAGGGCGCTGGACCCCGACGGCGTCGCCGTCGTCACGGCGGGGACGGTGGGGTTCGCCGTGGGCGCCGTGGTCTGCTGGCTCAACCTCGCCCAGCTCACCGCGACGGGCAAGGGCTGGTACCTGGGGGTGGCCGTCACCGGTGCGGTGCTCGGCCTGCTCGGCCTCGCCTGGGGGCTGTTCCGGAAGGTCCGCCGACGTCGGTCGGGACGGGTGGACGAGGAGTCGGATGGCCTTCCCTACGGACCGGACACCACTCCTCGGCGCGCAGCCGCGCCCGCCGAGGACCGAGCGACCAAGCCCTGAGCACTTCCCACACCACAACCGGAGCGCCCGCCCCACCCTCGTCGTCCCGCCCCGCCCTCGTCATCCCGGCGAACGCCGGGATCCCCGCACCGACGTAGCAACGCGAGGAACGAGATCCCGGGTCAAGCCCGGGATGACGGTGACGCTGGGCCCGGAATGACGGTGACGCTGCGCCCGGGCGACGACGGGCGCTGGGCCCGGATGACCGTGAATCAGGCCAGATATCAGTCGAAGAGGCCCTCTTCGACGCTGATCGTGTCCCAGACCGGCGCGGACAGGTCGACGCCCTTGCTCGGTGCGACCACGTCGGAGTGGCCACCGCAGCCGTGGTCGAGGCTCACGACCGACCCGTCGCTCGGCGACAGCTCGTTGGCACAGACCCCGAAGACCCGGCCGAGCGTGCCCCGCAGCGGGACGAAGAACCCGCAGGTGTCGCACAGCGCGGGCGCCTGCTGGGTCATCTGGTTGTCGGGTCCGCCGGGCGAGCCCAGCCAGCGCTCGGTCGCGGCGTCCCTGCCCTCGATCGAGAGCACACGCTCCTTGCCCAGGCCCAGCTCGGCGACCACGGCCCGGACCTGGCTCGCCTCGGCCGGGTCCTCGTCCACGGCGGCCTCGCCACCGGTGTAGCCGGGCTCGAGCCGGTAGTCGTCGGGGGACGCGGGGGCGAGCACGCCCGGGGTGATGTCCTTCGGGCCGATCCGTTCCGACCACGGCACCCAGGCCGGGGCCAGCAGGGCGCCCTCGCCGGGGACCAGCGTCACCTCGGAGACGGTCACCACGCGGGCCCGGGACGCCCTGGCCACGGTCACCGACCACTGCCAACCCGGGTAGCCGGGATGCGCGCAGTCGAACAGGTGGGTGGCCACCCGGACGTCCTCCGGGACCACGCCGCGGTACTCGCCGACCTCGATCACCCCGGCGCGGCGCACGGCCGCGGCCCTGGCCAGCTCGACGGCGTCGGCGCAGGCCTGGTCGACCTCAAGAGTTGCCGGCACGCTCAGAGCTCCAGTTCGTCGGCGACGGCGCGCAGCACGGCGGCGGTCTTGGCCGCCAGCTTCGGCTCCGGATGGCGGCCGCGGCGGTAGCCGTTGCCCACGCCGTCCAGCATCTTGATCAGGTCCTCGACGATGACCGCCATCTGCTCAGCCGACTTGCGGGAGGCCTTCGACAGCGACGGTGGCGGGTCGATCAGCCGGACGGAGAGGGCCTGCTCGCCCTTCTTCCCGTCCACGACGCCGAACTCGACCTTCTGTCCGCGCTTGAGGCTGGTCACGCCCGCCGGCAGCGCGGCAGCGCGCACGTAGACATCCTCCCCGCCCTCATCCTTGGACAGGAAGCCGAAGCCCTTCTCGGCGTCGTAGTAGCGCACCTTGCCAACCGGCATGATTCCCTCAACTCCTGGTGGTCTCCGGCCTGCTCGCTCGACCGGCCCGACCAGCCTATCCGGTCGATCCACCCGGGGCATCCCCGCACCCGTCCCGCCCCGTGGGGATGTCGGAGGGCACGGTTACGATGGGCGCATGGCCACGTGGCGGGACGGACCCGAGTACGCGCCGACCGAGCGGCCGGCAGCGTTCGTGATCCCGCCGGTCCCGCCGCTGGAGGTGCCCCCGTCCGCAGCGGTCGCGGTGATCGCGGACGCGCCGGCAGCCGGAGAGCCGGGGTTCACCGCGCCCTCCGACTCCCAGCCCGACCTGGCCGCGCTCGTCCCCACCGGCGCTCCCGGACGCAACCCCAACGTGCCGTTCGAGGTGTCCGTGGCGGCGGTCACGGCCGGCGGCTGGTCCACCACGTCCGGCGACGCCGTCCGTCCGCCCACCGAGCCGTTCACGGCACCCGGGCCACCGCTCACCGGCTACCTGCCGGTGCAGCCCGCGATCCAGCCGAACGCCCAGGTGAACCCGGCACCGTTCCCGGCGCCGAACACCCCGCAGTGGTTCGCGCCACCGCCGGAGAGCCGGGTGCCGGCACCGCCGCCGTTGGTGACGATCACCCAGATCTGGCACGCGACCACCCCGGGCGTGATCATCCCGCTGCTGATCGGCATGGTGTTCAGCTATCTGTCGATCCTGATGCTGGCGATCTCGTTCGCCCTATCGGCGCGCATCCCGTACCGCCGGGCGGCGGTGCGCCGCTCCTACTACATCGCGCTGGGCCTGATCGGCCTGAACGGCCTGGGCGCGATGCTCGGCAACGTCTACTCCTCCAGCGCGCTGTTCGACGCGCTGTCGCAGGGGGCGCAGCTGGCCTGCATCGTCCTGCCCTTCGTGCTGGGCCTGGTCGTCGGTGCGGCGTTGCGTGCCGGCGAGCGTCCCGACCGGACCGGTTGATGTCGCCGGACCCCGCTCCCCCGTCGGGCCTCGGCACGCCCGGGGCCGGCCAGCCGGAGTTCGTCGCGCCGTCGGGCACGCCGTCGGTGGAGTCGGGCGCCCCCGCTGCCACGCGTCCGGTGCCGCCGGTCGGCCGCCGGCACGCCGAGCCCCGCCGCGGCCGACGAGCCGTGGTCGCGCTCGTCCTCGCCGGCGGGCTGCTGCTGATCGGGATCCTGAGCGCCCTGCCGCTCGTGCCGGCGGCGCTCCCCTCGCCGGGCCCGGTCGCGACGCCCTCGCCGACGGTGGTCACGGTCAACCCGGCGCCGGCGTCTGCGGCGACCCGCACCCTGACCAGCGGTGGCGGACTCGGCACGCCGGTCGCTTTCCGGAGCGCGACGGGTGCCGGCACCCTCACCGTCACCAGTGCCACCTGGACGGACGCCGGCGATGCGCCGCCGCCCGAGGGACACCGGTACCTGGTCCTCGACATCCGGATCGACTGCACCGCGGGCACGGTGCCGGTCAGCCCAGTCCTGCTCCTGGTGACCGCCGGGGACGCGGCCGAGTTCCCCGGCTTCGGGCCCGCACTGGAACGCCCCTTGGCCGGGCGTGAGCTCGCCAAGGGAGGACACGCCGAAGGGCAGCTCGGCTATGTGGTCCCGGCAGGCTCCGTCCAACTCCACCTGCTGGACGAGGAACTGCGCCGGCTGGCCGGCGTGGAGGTGCCGGCACCGTGAGCGGCGTGACATGAGCGAGCCCTTCCGCACCCGGCGGTTCGAACCAGTGGCCCCGGAACTGCGTCCGCGGCGGCACCGGGAGGCCGCCCGGGTGGTGGTGACCGATCGCCGCGTCGCCCTGATGCTCGCCGACACCGATCCCGGGCTGCCCGGCACCCGGTGGTGGGTGACGCCCGGCGGCGGGATCGACCCGGGTGAGACCCCGCTGGCGGCCGCCGTCCGCGAGGTGGCCGAGGAGACCGGGCTGCTCGCCGAACCGGAGCAGCTGCTCGGCCCGGTGGCCGTCCGGACGGTCGTTCACGGGTACTCCGACCAGGTGCTCAGCCAGGTGGAGGCGTTCTTCGTCCTCGTCGTCGACAACCCGTTCGACGTGGTCCCGGGCGGGCTCACCCCGGACGAGCAGATCACCCTGGACGGCTGGGAATGGCTGCCCCTTGCCGGGATCGACCGGCTGCCCCACCCGGTGTGGCCGGCGAACCTGGCCGAGATCGCCGCGCTCGCCACCCGTCCCGAGGTGTGGCCGGTCGATCTCGGCGTCGTCGAGGAGTCCACGCTCCCCGTAGAATGAATCAAGTGCAGGAAGCGTCCCCGACCAGCCCCGACACCCCCACGGCGACGGCGTCGAACCAGCGGCTCCTGGAACGCTTCATCTGGCTGTCGATCGCCACAGCCATCGCCACCGTGGCCATCAAGGGTGTCGCCGCCTGGCTGACCAACTCGGTCGGCCTGTGGTCGGACGCCGCCGAGTCCACCGTCAACCTGGTCGCCGCACTGGTCGCGCTCTGGGCGCTGCGGCTTGCCGCCAAGCCCGCCGACCACAACCACGATTTCGGCCACGGCAAGGCCGAGTACATGTCGGCGGCGATCGAGGGATCGCTGATCTTCGTCGCGGCCGCGGTGATCATCTACGGCGCGGTCCTGCGGATCATCACGCCTGCCCCGCTCGAACAGCTGGGCCTCGGTCTCGCCCTGTCGCTGCTGGCGACGCTGCTGAACCTCGGCACCGGACTCGTGCTCGTCCGGGCCGGGCGTGCGCACCGCTCGATCACCCTGGAGGCGGACGGCAAGCACCTGCTCACCGACGTGTGGACCTCGGTGGGCGTGCTGGTCGCGATCGGGCTGGTGGCGCTCACCGGCTGGCAGATCCTCGATCCGCTGATCGCCCTCGTGGTCGGACTGAACATCCTGCTCACCGGCGCGATGCTGGTGCGCCGCTCGGTGGTCGGCCTGCTCGACGCGGCCCTGCCGCCCGAGGACGTGGCGACCGTCTCCGCCGCGCTGGCGCGGGTGTGCGACGACCCGGGCGTCGCGCTCACCCAGCTGCGGACCAGGGAGTCGGGCCGGCAGCGGTTCGTCTACGCGACCCTCTCCGTCCCCGGTGGCTGGACGGTGAAGCGCAGCCACGACGTGGCCGACGCCGTCGAGGAAGCGGTAGAGGCCGCCCTGCCGGGCACCACGACCTTCGTGCACATCGAGCCCGCAGCCGAATAGCCCCCGCACCGCGCACCGCCACCCCACCGCCGAGTTGTCAGAGTCTCAGCCGGCCATGGCCGGCTGAGACTCTGACAACTCGGGGGAAAGGGAAGCAGGGGGTCAGGCGGAGACCGCGGGACGGTGGCGCACCTCGTCGTCGATCAGCGTGCGCCAGGAACGCACCAGCCCCTCGTCGACGTAGGCCTTGTACGAGCCGCCGGGACGGGCGGGCTTGCCGATGTGGAACGCCCGGACACCGGCGCGTGCGAGCCAGGGCACGTGGTCGGGGTGCAGGCCACCGCCGGCCATGATCACGGACGCGGCCCACGGGTCGGCCTTGGCCCTCGCCAACAGGTCGGCGAGGCCGTGCTCGACATCGCGGGCCGAGCCGGCGGTGAGCACCTGGTCGAGTCGCGGCAGTTCCGGCAGGACGGCCCAGGCCTTGTCCTGGTCGAGGCAGGCGTCCACGGCCCGGTGGAACGTCCAGGGCCAGGCCTCGTCGCCGACGAGTTCGGTGACCACGTGGGCGTCGACCTCGCCGAGTCCGTTCAGGAAGCCGAGCACCATGCCGTCCGCGCCCGCGTCCGCGTAGCTGGCCATCAGCCCGCGCAGCCGGACGGCCTCGCCGCCGTCCGTGCCGAACCCGGCCCGCAGCCGGACCATCGCGCGCACCTGGATGCTGGTCGCGCGACGTACCTGCGCCACCAGCTGGGGCGTGGGCGACATGCCGCCTTCGTCCAGCGTGCCGCACACCTCGACCCGGTCGGCACCGCCGGCCTCCGCGCGCTCGGCATCGGCGGGGTGCAGGGCGATCACCTCGAGCAGGCCGCTCATGTCATCAATGATGGGCCGCCGCGCGTCCCGAACCCGGCAGACACGCTGGGCTCCGGCCGTCCCTGATCACGCGCCCGCCCCCGGCCCCGCAAGGTGGACCGAAACCGCCGTCATCGACGGTTTCGGTCCACCTTGTTGCGTGGAGGCGGTTGCTCAGTCGGCCACCGGCACGGCGGACGGTGCCGAGTACGCCGGGGCGTCCACCGCGCCGCGCGGCAGGCCGAGGCCGGCGAGCAGCATCAGGGCCGCGGTGATCGCGACGGCCACGAAAACCCAGGTGGAGGCGGCGACGATGGTGGCGTAGTCGTGCTCCCCGCGCCCGGCGGCGATGATGTTGTTGGCGATCGCCCCGAAGATCGCCACGCCGACGGCGCTGCCCGCTGACCTCGCGAACACGTTCACGCCGGTGATCACCCCGCGCTCGTTCCAGTCCACGGACGCCTGGGCGGCGATCAGCGAGGGCGCGGCCGTCCAGCCGAGTCCGAAGCCGGTCACGAAGGACACCGCGCCGACCGTCCACGGGTTGGGCCAGGGACCGGACGCGGCCAGCGCGACCGTCCCGGCGAGCGCGATGCCGCTGCCGATCAGGACGGTGGTGCGGTAGCCGTAGCGCAGGTACATCCGTCCGGCCTGGGCGGCGGCGAGCGGCCAGCCGAGGGTCAGCGCGGCCACGGCGGCGCCGGAGACCAGGGGCGCCACGTGCAGCGCGTTCTCGAGGTAGGTCGGGACGAAGCTGGTGATCCCGATCAGCAGCCCACCCACGCCGAGCGAGACGAGCGTGGTGGTGAGGATCAGCGGCCGGCCCAGGATCGACAGGTCGAGGACGGGCTCCGCGGCCCGCCGCTCCACGAGCGGGAAGACGCCGAGGCAGGCGGCGCCGACGGCGAAGCTCAGCAGGCTCTGCCAAGACGTCCATGCCCAGGCGTTGCCGCCTTCCAGCAGGGCGAGGATGACCGCGGTGAGGCCGACCGTCAGCAGTGCGGCGCCGGCGACGTCGATCCGGTGCCGCCGGCGTTCGACGTTCTCGTGGTAGGAGCGGACGAGCGCCCAGCCGGCGACCAGGCACAGCGGGATGTTCACCAGGAAGATCCACCGCCAGGACGCGAACTGGGAGAACACGCCGCCCAGCGCCGGCCCGACGACGGATGCGATCGCCCACACGCTGGCGATGTAGCCCTGGACGAGGGCACGCTCCTCGACGCTGTACAGGTCGCCGACGATGGTCATCGCCATCGGGGCCGCCGCGCCGGCGCCCAGCCCCTGGACGACCCGGAAGACGATCAGGGACGTCATGCTCCAGGCGGAGCCGGCGAGGATCGAGCCGAGCAGGAACAGCGCCACGCCGGCGAGGATGACGGGCTTGCGTCCGATCGTGTCGGCGAGCTTGGAGTAGAGCGGGACGGACACCGCCTGCGCCAGCAGGTAGACGGAGAACAGCCACGGGAACTGGTCGAACTCGCCGAGGTCCTTCACGACGGACGGGACGGCCGTGGCCAGGATCGTCGCGTCGATCGCGATCAGCCCGGTGGTGAGCATGAGCGCCAGCAGCACCGCGCCCCGCTCGGACCGGAAGCCAACCGTCGTTCCCCTGTCGCTACTCACTCCCCGTTCAAGTCACCGCACGCCCGCAGCTATTCCCGGAACGGTGGCGCTCGATGAAGGGGACGGCGGACGCGCAGCGAGGGCGGCCCCTTGCGGGACCGCCCTCGCTGTTGGCGTGGATCAGACTCAGAAGTCCATGCCGCCCATGCCACCGTCGCCGGCGGGCATGGCCGGGGCCTTCTCCGGCTTGTCCGCGATGACGGCCT
>DAINOM010000011.1:0-38757 GCA_036735445.1 Propionicimonas sp. | reverse complement strand
TCGCTGGGCTCATAACCCAGAGGTCATAGGTTCAAATCCTATCCCCGCTACGAAGAGGAACCCGCTTCTGACTCGGCCTACCGGCCAGGTCGGAAGCGGGTTCTCTGCGTCTCGTGGACATCGTCGCAGGGGCTCCGGAGGATCGTGCTACCGGAGTGTCGTTATGGCGGCGGTCCTGACCTCGTCTCGAAGTCGGTGCTACGGCAGCGTCGCTATGCGGACACCTGGCTGTCCGAAAACGACGCTGGCGTAGCACGGAGTCACGGCGAGACTTCCCCGCCCGGTCAAAAACGAAACTGACGTAGCACGGACCCCGCGGGAGTCGTCTCGACAGATCGACGAGCGGTGACGAGGGCTCAGCTGCCCCAGACGGCGGTGGCGCCGCTGTGACCGGTGAGCACGACCAGGACCAGACCGGCAACGGCGGCCACGACGGTCAGGGCGGCCGCCGTCCACCACGCCCAGGCGGCACGGGTGCGGATCAGCAGGCCGGCCGGCAGCACCAGGGCGAGGGCCACCGCGGGGAACGGCACGAGCTGTCCCCACATCTGGTGGGTGGCGACCAGGCGCCCCACTCCCAGGCTCTGGGCCAGCGCCTCGCCGGACAGCCGGGCGACGACCGCCGAACCGGCTGCGGCGACGGCGAACGCCACCACCAGCCAGCCGTAGCGGTCGCGCGCCCGGGCCGACACCACCACCGCCAGCGCCCCCAGCGAGGCCAGCGGCACCAGCACCACGGCCGCGTGCACCACCAGCGGGTGCACCGGCAGTCCGAAGAAGTCCATGGCTACTTCTTCACCGGGTCGCCGTCGCGGTCCAGCACGAACCAGACGTTGTTCACGTTCTGCCCCAGCACGTCACCGGGCTTGGTGTCGTCCTTCCAGTAGTACAGCGGCCAGCCGTTGTAGGTGGCCTGCGTGCTGCCGTCCGCGCGGGTGATCGAGCCGAGCTTCGAGTCGTCCACGCCGGCACCCATGGTCGGCTTGCCGACCAGCGGCGGCCATGCGACCAGGCACTGGCCCTCGCAGTTGCTGGTGTTGGCGGTGTCCTTGGCGAACATGTAGAGCGTCATGCCCTTGCCGTCCACCACGATCGAACCGAGCGACGTGTCGGCCATCTTCAGCGCGAGTGTGGCCGCGTCCGCGCCGGCCGGGGCACTGGACGACGGCGCGTAGGCGGTGTCGGTCGGTGCCGGAGCAGACGCCGACGAGGACGCCGCCGGGGCGGCCGGCGTGGTTCCCGTACAGGCGCTGAGCAGGACGACACACAGGGCGGGGCCGGCGGCCAGGGCGAGCGATCGTGCGAACATGGAGTCCTCCTCATTCTTGGTGGTCCTGCAGGTGATACGGCCCAGATCGCGGTTCGGATTGCGCGGTGGCGCAATCCGTTCGGGCCGCTCGTCCGTATCCCCCGATGTGACCGTCTTCTCGCTGGCCGACCGGGCTCCGGATGCCGCCCTCGTCAGCGCGCTCGCGGTGAACGACGAATCCGCGGCGGTCGCGTTCGTCCGCCGGTTCCAGGGACCGGTCTTCGGCCTCGCCGTCTCGATCACCCGAGACCGGACGCTCGCCGAGGACGTCGCCCAGGAGGCCTTCCTGCGCGCCTGGCGCGCCGCGGCCAGCTACGACTCCCGCCGCGGCTCGGTGCTGACCTGGCTGCTGACGATCACCCGCAACGTCGCGATCGACGCCGTCCGCGCCCGCCGGGCGGCGCCGGTGGAGTCGAGCGAACTCGAACTGCTGCTCGCCGCGACGCTCTCCGCCAGCCCACCGGACGGGACGGGCGGCCGGGTCGAGTCCCTGGCCGCGGCCGAGCGGCTCTCCCGCTTGCCGGCCGACCAGGCCCGGGCGGTGGTGCTGGCCGTGATCGGCGGCCGGACGGCAGCAGAAGTGGCCGAGTACGAGGGGATCCCACTCGGCACGGCGAAGACGAGGATCCGCAGCGGACTGCTCCGCATGCGGCTGGCCCTGGAGGCGGAGCGTGACTGACCAGCATCCCGAACCCGACCAGCTGGTCTCGCTCGCCCTGGCGGAGCTGGCACCGGCGGAGCAGGAGCGCCTCGTCGCGCACCTCGCCGGCTGCCCCGCCTGCCGCGACGACTACGCGGAACTCTCCGACGGCCTGCAGCAGGCCCTCACTGCCACCCCGGCGGTCGCACCGCCGGCCGGCTTCTCCGGACGGGTGGTCGCGGCGATGACGGCCACGGACACCACTCCTGTCCGTCGGCCCGCGCGGACGCGCCTGCTGGTGGCGGCCGCCGTCCTGCTCGGCCTGTTCGCGGGCGTGGGCGGCACGCTGGCGGCCACCACCCTGCTGAACCGCCCCACCGCAACGGCGAGCCACGCCCCCGTCGCCACCCAGCTCCTCACCAGCAGCGGGGACGCCGTCGGCTCGGTCGGGCTCACCACCTTCCGCGGACGCAGCTACCTGCTGCTCAACGTCACCGCCGGCAAGCCCGGCATGCGCTACGACTGCCTGCTCGTCGCCCGCGACGGCAGCCGGACCAGTGGCGGCTCCTGGACCCTCAGCGACGAGTACGGTACCGGGACCGCCTCCGGGTCGTGGCTGGTGCCGCTGGGCGACGAGCCCCCCGTGGGCGTCGAACTCGTCGCACCGTCCGGCACCGTGTGGTCGCAGGCCCGCTTCTGAGCCGGCTCGCCACACGCCATCCCGGCGAACGCCGGGGATCCTCGCACTGACCTCGCACTGTGGCTACAGGGATCCCGGGTCGAGCCCGGGATGACAGTAGGCCGGGAGGACGGCAGGCCGGGAGGACGGCGGACCGGGACGCCGGGCACTCACTTGGCGGGGTGGTAGGCGCAGGCGACGTCGAGGTCAGGGTTCTTGCCGAGCTCCCGCGCCGCGGCTTCGGAGCCCGCGCGGATGGGCGCTGCCGATGCGGTGGCGCCGCCGTCGTTGGCCTTGCCCGCCGCCCGCAGCGTCTGCTGGACGCGCTTGCGCGCCTTCGCGAAGTCGGGGTTCAGGAACGACCAGCCGTCCACGCCGTGCTCGAAGGCCAGCGACCGCAGCTTGGTGCCCTGGATCCGTCCGGCCAGCTCGGCCATCGGCGCGATCAGCGTCCGGGGGACGTCGGTGCGGATCGAGTCCTTGCCGGAGGCGAGCACCTGCTGGAAGTTCAGCACGAGGTTCGCCGGCGTGGCCTGCTGCGCAACCGCGTGGATCACGCAGCGCTGCCGGGCCATCCGGTCGTAGTCCTTCAGTCCGTACCGGCCGCGGGCGTACCACAGCGCGTCCCCGCCGCCGAGGTGCTGGTCCGCCCCCACCGGGAGGTACCGCTTCGGCGGGATCTTCCGGTCGGTGTCGCCGCCCACCGGCACCGGGTAGTTGATGTTGACCGTGAGGCCGCCGATGGCGTTGACGAACTGCTTGAACCCGTTCATGTCGATCTGCACGTAGTAGTCGATCGGCAGGCCCAGCGCCTCGCCGACCGATGCCTTCATCGCCTCCGCGCCGGGGTTCTTCACTCCCGCGAACACTTTCGCCGGGACGGTCGCCGGCACGTTCCGGTACATCGCGTCCAGGTAGAACTCATGGTCGTCGACCACCGTGTCGGGCCCGAACCCGTGCGGGTAGTAGCGGTGCAGCGGCGAGGCCTTCGGGAACGGCATCCGCATGGTGTTGCGGGGCAGCGAGATCAGCGTGGTCACGCCGGTCCGGGTGTCGATGGACGCGACGATGGTCGAGTCCGCGCGGATGGACAGCCGGGCGTCCCGTGACGAGTCGTAGTCGCCGCCGATCACCAGCAGGTTGAGCCGGTCGCGGCCCGCCCAGGGGTTGGCGGCGTCGACGGTCGGCGCAGCGGGGTCGGGTTCCTCCTCGGTGAACACCGTCCGGACGAACTCCGCCGTGCTCCACGCCATCCCTGCCCCAACCGCGAGCGGTGCGGCCACGGCGAACGACAGGACGCCGACCAGCGCGGCACCGGCGACCCGCTGCACCACGCTGGACGGACGCGGCCGCAGCGCGAGGTAGGTGGCGGCGACCACCGCGGCCCACAGCAGCGCCAGCACCACCAACCCGATCGCCGCAGCGGTCAGCACCGACGGGTCGGTGGCCGCGCCGATCAGCAGGTGTCGTCCGAACGTGGCCAGGGTCACGCCGCCGGCCACCAGCAGCGCGAAGACCGCGAGCGCGATGCTCCCGGGGATCCGCCGGCCGGCGCGCCAGAGGCCGACGCCGGGGACGACCGTGCCCAACGTGGTCCAGGCGGCGGCGTGGCCGAATCCGGTTGCGGGCGGGCGATCGGCAGGGGTGGGGTCGTCGTCGACCATGGGGCGTCCCTTCGGCGTGGGTGCGGCACGGCCAGCGTAGGCAGCACGACCAAGGCGGACGGCCGGCGCCGCGGGCTCGACACGGCCGGGATACTGACCGCATGGCCTTTGACGAGGAACTCGCCGGACGGATCCGGGCTGCGCTGTCCTTTCACCCGGACATCACCGAGAAGCGGATGTTCGGCGGCCTCGCCTTCCTCGCCGGCGGGCACATGGTGGCCGCGGCGAGCGGCAACGGCGGGATGATGCTGCGGGTCGATCCCGCCGGATCGGCCCGGCTGCTGGACGGCGACCGGGTCCGACTCGTCCGGATGAACGGCCGCGACCTCGCCGGGTGGCTCTACCTGGAGGCGGAGTCGATCGAGGACGAGTCCGGCCTGCGGGCCTGGCTCGACCGCGGCCTCGCCCACGTCCGGACGCTGCCGCCGAAGCCCGCTCAGTCCTGACCGGCCAGGAACTCCCGCAGGTGCCTGGCCACGAAGGCGTGGTCGTCCCGCTGCGGCAGGCCGGACACGCCGACCGCGCCGATCACCGTCCCGCCCTTCAGTCGGATGGGCACCACGCCGCCGTGCGCGGCGAACGCACCCGGGTCGAGCCGGGCGTCGGTGTCGAAGTCCTTGCCGCGGGCCCGGAAGCTCTCCCCCACGGCGAGCGATGCCTGTCCGTAGCGCAGCGCCACACGGGTCTTGCGGGCCAGCCACTCGTCGTTGTCCTCGCTCGACCCCGGCAGGGCCGCGTGGAACGCCCGCTGCCGGCCCAGCAGGATGCCGATCACGATCGGCAGGCCGGCGGCCGCCGCGTCGTCCCGCATCCGCACACCCAACCGCCACGCGTCGTCGAGGGTGAAGTCGGCGAACCTCAGTTCGGCCTCCTCCGCCTGCAGCTGCTCCGCCAACTCGCTCATTCCGCTCCTCCCGGCGTGCTCACGACACGACGGTAGCCGCTCCCTCCCCCACCCCGCAGGGATCGGCCGACGGCGCGGGTCGTACCCCGTCCGGCGGTGGCAGACTGGCGGCATGCGCGTGCACGTGGGCAGTGACCATGCGGGGTTCGAGCTGAAGGACCACCTCGTCCAGTGGCTGCGCGAACACGGCCATGAACCCGTCGACCACGGCCCCGCGGCCTACGACGCCGAGGACGACTACCCGGTCTACTGCCTGCCGGCGGCGGCCGCGGTGGTCGCGGACCAGGCCGCCGGCGCCGCGGCGCTGGGCGTGGTGATCGGCGGCTCGGGCAACGGCGAACAGATCGCCGCGAACAAGGTCCCGGGTGTCCGCGCGGCCCTGGCCTGGTCGGAGGACACCGCCCGGCTCGCCCGCGAGCACAACGACGCCAACGTGGTGGCGATCGGCGCCCGCCAGCACTCGACGGAGGAAGCGGTGCGGTTCGTCGAGGCGTTCCTTGCCACCTCGTTCTCCGGCGATCCGCGCCACGTCCGCCGGATCGACCTGCTCGCCGCCTACGAGCGCACCCACCAGCTCACCCGGCCGTGACCCCATCGCCGAGTTGTCAGAGTCTCGCCCGGCCATAGCGGGCTGAGACTCTGACAAGTCGGTGAGGAGGAGGGCGGTAGGGGGACGCTGTGCGCCGGCTGTGGCGCAAGTTTGCCCATACCGACCGTGCCCGCGGCCAGCAGAGGATGACAGGGCAGGGATCGCCGCCCCTGCCCTGCAACGCCACTTTCCAGGAGGCACCACATGCGGGCAGTGCGCATCACCATTGCGATCGCGGCGATCGTCACGGCGGCGAGTCTCTTCGCCGTGGCTCCTGCCGGCGCCCACGGTTCGGGCAAGGGTCCGGCGCCGGCGCCGTCCCCCACCGTGCTGACCACGGCGGTCGGCGTCCCCTTCAACCTCGAAGTGCGGAACGGCAACGTTCTGGTCGCGGATGGCGGCGCGGAGCTGATCGGCAAGGTCAAGGCCGACGGCACCGTCAAGACCCTGATCGACGGCGTCCCGGGCGCGGCGGGCCTCGCCACCTCGCGGGACGGCCGGTACTTCGCCTACACGACGACCGTCGGTGGCCAGGAGGGCATCACGGCGAGCGGGGTGACCATCACCGGACCCAAGGGCTACACCGCGGCCGCGGACACCCTCGCCTTCGAGACGGCGAAGAACCCGGACGGACGGCTCCACTACGGCGTGAAGAACCCGTCCGAGTGCGTCGCGAAGGCCCTCGAAGGGGTGGGGATCCCGGTGAGCTACACCGGCGCGATCGACTCCCACGCCTACTCGCTGACCGCCTACGGCAAGGGCTTCGTGCTCGCCGACGCCGGCGCGAACGCCCTGCTCCGGATCAGCCGGACGGGGAAGGTCTCGACCCTGGCCGTGCTGCCGCCGCACCCGGCGAAGATCACCGCCGAGGCCGCCGCGGCCTTCGGACTGGACGACTGCGTGGTCGGCGTCACCTACAACTTCGAGTCCGTGCCGACGGACGTCGAGGTGGGTCACGACGGCTTCCTCTACGTCACCACGCTGCCCGGAGGACCGGAGGACGCGAGCCTCGGCGCCCGCGGCAAGGTGTTCCGGGTCAACCCGTTCACCGGGAAGGCGAAGGAGATCGCGTCCGGCCTGCTCGGCGCGACCAACCTGGCGATCTCCGACGGCAAGATCTACGTGACCGAGCTGTTCGCCGGCCGGGTGTCGCTGATCAAGCACAAGAAGGTCAGCGCATGGCTCGACCTGCCCGGCGCCCTGTCGATCGAGGCCGGCAAGCGCGGCACGCTCTACGCCGGCACCGGCGTGACCGGCCCGAGCTCCGTCGTCCGGATCGACACGGGAAAGGGCTGGCGCCACTGACCGGCGTCCCACAAGCCAGCCCGGCGGGAGGTGCGGCGACCGCCCGCCGGGCTGCCCATTCTGCGGCGGACTACCGCCGATGTGGTGAGATGGTCCCGTGCCCGGACCACTGACCTATCCGATCCACACCAGGACTCTCGGCAACGGGCTGCGGGTGGTGGTGAGCCCCGACCACAGCGTCCCGGTCGCAGCGGTGAACCTGTGGTACGACGTGGGTTCCCGGGACGAGCAGCCCGGTGAGCACGGCTGGGCGCACCTGTTCGAGCACCTGATGTTCTCCGGCTCCGAGCACGTGGCCAGCGGCGAGCACCTGAACACCCTGCAGGCCCTCGGCGGGGCGGTGAACGCCACGACCTGGTTCGACCGGACGAACTACTTCGAGGCGGTGCCGGTGGGGGCGCTGGAGCTGGCGCTGTGGATGGAGGCCGACCGGCTGGCCACCCTGCCCGCGCACCTCGACGAGGCGAGTGTCGCCACCCAGCGCGAGGTCGTCAAGGAGGAGAAGCGCCAGCGCTACGACAACGTGCCCTACGGGGACGCGATGACCAACCTCGTGGAGCTCGTGTTCGGCGCCGACCATCCCTACGGCCACCCGACGATCGGCTCGATGGCCGACATCGACGCCGCCAGCAGCCGGCGGGCGGCCGCCTTCTTCCGCGCCCACTACCGGCCGGACAACGCCGTGCTCACCCTCGTCGGCGACATCAGCCCCAAGGAGGGGTTCAAGCGCGCGGAGCGGGCCTTCGGGCATCTGCCGGTGTCGTCCGGGCGGCGCCGGCCACCCGCGGCGCCGCTCGCCCCGCTGACCGAGGTCGCCCGGCGCCGGGTGACGGGGACGGTGCCGGCCGCCGCGACCTGGTTCGCCTGGCGGCTGCCGTCCCGGGACACCTGGGCGTTCGACGCCTGCGAGCTCGCCCTCTCCGTGCTGGGCGGCGGCCAGACGTCCCGGCTCCACGCCGAACTCGTCCGCAACCGGCAGGTGGCGACCGACGTGGGCGCGTCCGCGACACCGCTGATCGGGGGCACCTCGTTCGGCGCCGCCCACGTGCGCGCCCTGCCCGGCGCGGACGGGACGGAGGCCACGGAAGCGGCCCTCGTCGAGATCGCGCGGCTCGCGGACGAGGGCCCCACGGCCGAGGAATTCGCCCGGGCCAAGGCCCAGTGGGCGCGCGAGTGGCTGGCCGAACTGGCGCGGTTCGACTCCCGCGCGGACCTGATCGGCGCCTACGCCACCCTGCACGGCGATCCCGAGCGGGTGAACCGGCGCCTCACCGAGGTGGAGGACCTCACGCTCGACCAGGCCGCGGACGCCTGCAGCGCGTTCCTGCGGCCCGACCAGCGGGCACAACTCGACTACCGGCAGGAGGGCGGCGATGCGGCACAGTGACCACCGCCCGGACGTGAAGCCGCCCCAGCGCTGGCGGTTCCCCGACCCCACCCGGCTCTGGCTGGACAACGGCATGCAGCTGATGGCCTGCCACCGCGAGGGCCAGCACGTCGCCGCCGTCGCCCTCGTGTTCGACGCGCCGCTGAACGCGGAACCGGTCGACATCGAAGGCGTCGCGACGATCACCCAGCGCTGCCTCGACGAGGGCACCGGCACCCACCCCGGCCTGGCATTCGCCGAGCGGCTGGAGGACATCGGGGCCGTGCTCGGCGGCGGGGCCGGCTACTCGGGCAGCGAACTCTTCCTCGAAGTGCCGACCGACCGGCTGGGCGACGCGCTGCCGTTGCTGGCGGAGGTCGTCCGCGAGCCCGAGTTGCGGCCGGACGAGGTCACCCGCCACCGTGCGCTCCGCCTCGCCGAGATCGAGCACACCCTCGCCAACTCCGCCCAGCGCGCGGCGTTCGGGTTCCGGGCCGCCTGCATCGGCGGGCGGTATCGCGCGTCCCGGATGGTCGGGGGCGACGCGGCGACCGTCGCCGCGGTGACGCCCGAGGACGTCGTCGCCTACCACGCCCGCCACTACCGCCCGGACGGGGCGACACTGATCATCTCCGGCGATCTGTCCGGACGGGAGTTCGCCCAGGCCGCCGAGGCGTTCGGGGACTGGACGAACCCCCTCCAGGGCTACGTCAGCCACCAGGTGCCGGAGCCGAGGACACCGCGCTGCTGGCTGATCGACCGCCCGGGCGCCGTACAGGCGGACGTGCGGCTCGGCGCGTTCGGCATCGACCGGGGCGACCCCCGATGGGCCGACCTGCAGGTCGCGACCCACGCGCTCGGCGGCGCCTTCCTCAGCCGGCTGAACCGGGTGCTGCGCGAGGAGAAGGGCTACTCCTACGGCGTGCACCTGGTGAACTCGCCGATGCGCGACGGCGGCCTGATCGGCATGCAGGGCTCCTTCCGCACCGATGTCGTGCCGGACGCCCTCCGGCTCGCCCGCCGCCTGCTCGATCTCACCGGCGAACCGATCACCCCCGCCGAGGTCACCGACGCGGTCACGTACACCATCGGCAGCGCGCCGTTGCGGTACTCGACGGCCCACGGGATCACCGACCGGATCGCCGCCCTGGTCAGGGACGGGGTGAACGTCGAGTTCGTCAACGCGAACTTCCAGGCGCTCACCCTCGTCACCCCGGAGTCCGCGACCCAGGCCCTGGTCGAGCTGCTCCAGCCCGACGGCCTGACCCTCGTCGTCGTCGGGGACGCCGCAGCCCTGCACGACCCCCTCGTCGCCGACGGCTGGGCCGTGGAGCTGCACGACTGAAGCGCTGTCCGCACAACCCGCCAACCGCTCCCTGAGGAGGCTCGTGAGGAACGAACGAGCCGTCACGAAGGGCTGCGCAACACGACAGCCCTTCGTGACGCTCGCTGGCGCTCGCTCCTCAGGGACCGGTTGAGGCGGCAGCCCTACCGCGGGAACGGTTGAGGCGGCAGCCCTACTTGAGGGAACGTTGAGGCGGTCGCCCTACTTGACGCCCATCTTGCCGAGGGCCTCGGCGAGGGCGGCCTTGGCGGCGTCCACCTGCTTCTGGTACTCGGCGAGGTTGCCCTGGCGCAGGGCCGCGTCCGCGGCGGTGAAGGCCGACTGGGCCCGCTGCAGGGCTGCGACGGCCGCCTTCTCGTCCGGCGTGGTGGTGCCGCCCGGCGTGGTCGGCTCGTTCGGCTGCGGGCCGGAGGTGTCCGGCTCCTCCCCCGTGCTCGCACCCGCGCTGCCCTCGAAGACCTGGTCGAGCGCCTCCTGCAGGGTGGTGGCGATCCCGACATGGTCGCCGAACCGGACCGCCACGTACGCCAGGGCGGGGTACGAGCCGCTGCCGGCCTCCCGCATCGTGTAGATCGGCATCACGTACAGCAGGCCGCCGCCCACCGGGAGGGTGAGCAGGTTGCCGTACTTCGCCGTGGCCGAGCCCTGGTTCAGGTACGACCTCATCAGGGTGGCGAACTGCGGGTCGGTCGTCATGGCGTTCGCGGTCTGGCTGGGACCGGCGATCTGCTGGGTGTCCGACATCCGCAGCACCCGCAGCTTGCCGTAGTCCGGACTGGTCGCCTCGGCCACCACCGAGAGGTAGGACGCGAGGTTCTGCCGGCCGTAGGGCACGAACACCGCGGTCTGGCTGAACACCGGCGCCTTGTCGCCCGGCCACCGGATCGACAAGTAGTACGGCGGCTCGGCGAGGCCCTTGGCGGCCTCGCTCTGCCCCGGCATGGTCGCCACCGGGTCGGTCGGCACCTGCCACAGGTCCGACTGCGCGTACCAGACCCCCGGATCGGTGACGTGGTAGCGGCTCAGGACCTGCCGCTGCACCTTGAACAGGTCCTCCGGGTAGCGCAGGTGCGCCATCAGGTCGGGGCTGATCTGGTCCTTCGCCTTCAGCACGCCGGGGAACGCCTTCGCATAGGCCTGCAGGATCGGGTCGTCGGCCTCCCAGGCGTACAGGTCGACGGTGCCGTTGGTGGCGTCCACGACGGCTTTCACCGAGTTCCGGATGTAGTTCACGTCGGTGTCGGCGGTCAGGCCGGGCGTGTTCTGCGCGTCGGTGATCGCCGAACGCAGCGGCACCAGCTGGCTGTTCGGGTAGTTGCTCGTCGTGGTGTAGCCGTCGACGATCCAGACCAGCCGGCCGTCGACCACCGCCGGGTAGATGTTCGAGTCGAGCGTCAGCCACGGCGCGACCTGCGCCACCCGCTCCTTCGGCGTGCGGTCGTAGAGGATCCGCGACTGCGAGTTCACCCGGTCGGACAGCAGGATGTTCAGGTCCATGAAGTGGGTGGCGTAGAGCACCCGGTTGAACCAGTCGCCCATCGGCACGCCGCCGGTGCCGGCGTAGGTGTTGGACGCGCCCTCGGGGGTGTCGAACTCGATCGGGGTCTCGCCCTCCTCCCGTCCGACGATGGCGAAGGTCGAGGTGTTCTCGCCGAAGTAGATCCGTCCCTCGTAGTCGGGCAGGACGCCCTCCGGCGGCAGGTTCTTCTCGATCCACACCGGATCGCCGGAGGAACTGCGCTGGTTGCCGTAGGCCGCGACCAGGCCGTACCCGTGGGTGTACACGGTGTGCAGGTTGTTCCACGCCTGGTCGGGGAGGTTCGCGTAGTTGATCTCCCGCGCCGCGACCACCGCGTCGGTCTCGGTGCCGTCGATCACGTAGCGGTCCACGTCCAGCGTGCGCTGGAAGGAGTACCAGCCCCGCAACTGCTGCTGGTTCTCGAAGGTGGGCGCGACGACGGCCGGGTCGATCAGCCGGATGCCGGGCAAGGTCTCGGCGTCCTCCTTCAGCTGCCCGGAACTGACCTGGGTCTTGGCCGTGTACGGCTCGATCTTGGTCTGCGCGATGCCGAACGCCGCGCGCGTGGCCTCGATGTGCCTGGCGATGTAGGGGCTCTCCAGCACGGGCTCGTTCGGCTTCACCTGGAAGCTCTGCACCACCAGCGGGTAGATCAGGCCGAGGATCAGTCCCGAGACCAGCATCAGCACCAGGGAGGTCAGCGGCAGCGTCCAGCGCTTCAGGAAGCCGGACGCGAAGAAGACCCCGGCGCACACGAACGAGATCACCGCCATCACCAGCTTCGCGGTGAGCCGCGCGTGGTCGTCGGTGTACTGCAGGCCGGTGAACAGCGTGCCCTGCTGCAGCAGGAAGCTGTACCGGTCGAGCAGGTTCTGCAGGCCGTAGCCGACCAGGAGCAGGCCGGCGAGGATCGACAGGTGGACCCGGGCGCCCTTGCTGGTCGACCGGCCGCGCCCGGGAGCGATGCCGCCCACCGCGAAATGGACGGCCGCGGCGGCCACCAGCCCGAAGAAGACCGCACCCATGGCGAACGAGAGCAGGTCCTGCCAGATCGGGAGTTCGAACACGTAGAAGCCGACGTCGAGCCCGAAGTAGCCGTCCACGGTCCCGAACGGCGCCCGGTTCCACCAGGCGAGGTACTCCAGCGACTGGCCGACCGCGGACGCCCCGGCGACCAGGCCGAGGAAGGCCGCCGGCACGATGATGGCCAGCCGGATGTTGGCCTCCAACAGGTCGCGGTACCGGTCGAGGATCGCGCTCTGGCCGGTGCGGCGCGCGGCGGGGCGCAGCCGGTAGGCGATCGCCATGTTCGCGCCGACCACCAGCGCCATCGCCAGGAAGAAGGCGAGGAACAGCAGCACCTGGGCCAGCAGCTGGGTGCTGAACACCTGCGGGAACGTCACCGAGTCGAACCACAGCTTCGTGGTCCACAGCTCCGCGAAGATCACGAAAGCGGTGACTGCGGCGGCGAGCAGCAGGATGGTCGGGACCAGGGGTCCGCGCCGGACCATCCGGGATGTCACGTTCACGTCCAACTCCTCATCGGGCCACGGGCCGGGTGCGGCCGCAGGACTCACTCCAATGTATGCGCGAGCGCAGCAGCCAGGGCAGGGACGAGCTGCGCGCCCGCGAGCAACTCGCCGTCGTCGCCCTGGACCCGGGCCACGCCGTGGCTGCGACCGTCCCTGGTGACGCCGACGACGACCCGCAGGTCCAGCCGCCGCGGGTGCGCCGCGACCGCGAGGGCGGCGGCGTCCGGGTCGTCCGGCAGGTCGGCCTCCGCATCGGCGGGCAGGAACGAGCGCTCGATCGCGAGGACGCAGCCGTCGACGGCCGGGGGCCAGGTGATCCGGCCGAGGGCGTCGGCGAGATCCGTCCCCGGGCGGAACTCCTCCTGCTCGATCGAGGTGAAGCCGTCCGGGGCGCCGCCGGAGATGTGCTCGGCCAGCGACGGCTCCGCCTGCAGCAGTTCGGCGGTCGGCACCAGGGCGAACAGCCGGGCGGGCTGGTCCCAGCCGAGCCGGCCCACGTGCCGCTCGACCTCGACCAGGGCTGCGACCAGGGCGTCGTCGCTCACCCGCACCCCGCGATCGAGGTGCTGGACTGGGGGTCGTCCAGGGCGGCCAGGGCGTCGACCGCCTCACTGAGGGTCTCCACGGCGATCAACCGAATCGCGGGCGGCGTGGCGCCCACGTCGGCACAGTTCGACTTGGGCAGCAGGAACACCGTCGCCCCGTCCCGGGACGCACCCGCGATCTTCTCCTGGACGCCGCCGATCCGGCCGACCTGGCCGTCCGCGGCGAGGGTGCCGGTGCCGGCGATCGACCGCCCTGCGGTCAGGTCGGAGTCGGTGAGCATGTCGGTGAGCGCGAGGCCGAACATCAGCCCGGCGCTGGAGCCGCCCACGGACGGGTCGAGGGCGAAGGTGACCGACGGCTTGTAGGTGTAGCCGGTGGTGAGCGTGATGCCGACGATCGGCCGGTCAGGGTCGGCGGCGGTCGCCCGGGTGGTGACGACCGGCTGCACCTCCTGCCCGTTGCGGACGACCGTGAACCTCACCGACTCGCCCACATGGAACCCGAGGATGGCGGCCTCCACGGCCTGGACGGAGGTGGTCGTCACATCGCCCACCGCCTGGATCAGGTCGCCGGGTTCGAGCAGCCCGTTGGCCGGACCGGAGCCGGTCACCGACTGCACCATCGGTCGGGGGAACACCTGGATGCCGGACTCCCGCAGCGCCGCCACCACGGCCTCCGACTGCGAGTCGGTCATCAGCCGGGTCTCCCCCTCGGAGATGTCGTTCGGCGACTCGCCCACGCGGTAGACCGCGGCCCGGGGCAGCACCTCCCGGGAGGGCAGCCAGTAGGAGAAAAGCACCTCCGGGAGGCTCAGGCTGCTCTCCGGCGCCGTGACCGCGACGGTGGTCATCAGCATGCGTCCGGTGGTCGGGAAGGTCTGGGCGCCGGTGACCGTGATCACGGGATGGTCGTCGGTCTGGGCCAGCAGATCGTGGGTGCCGCCCGGCGACCAGGCCACGTACGGCACGGGAACGAGGGCGATCACCGCGGCGAGCACGACGAACAGCACGGCCGACACCGTTGCCGTCCACGTCTGCCTGGTCACGCTGCATCCTCCCCGCGCTGCGACGCCACGTCGCTACGACCCCCGACCCTACCGTGCGCGGGACGGTGCGGCTTGGCACGTGTTGGACAATGGAGACCACGCCACGTGAGGAGTTCCGATGACCGATCCGGCCAGTCCCGACCGTCCCGATCCGGACGGCGAGGAGGAGGCCCTGCTGCGCTTCCTGGCCCAGTTCGGCATCACCCCCGGACCGGACGGCCGGCTCGACCTCGAACAGATGCTCGGCCGGATGCAGGGCATGATGGGCGCCTTCACCACGCAGATGGCGAGCTTCGGCAAGTCCGACGCGAGCGGCATGAACTGGGGGTTCACCAGGGACATCGTCCGCCGGATCACCGCTGCGGCCGGACCCGATCCGGCGCCCAGTGCCGCCGAACAGGCCCGCATCCGCGACGCGGTGGCGCTCGCGGACCTCTGGCTGGACGAGGAGATCGCCTTCCCCCGGCTGAGCGCACCGGCCGTGGCCTGGACCCGGGCGGAGTGGGTGGAACGCACCTTCGGCACGTGGCAGCAACTGGTCCGCCCGGTCGTCAGCCAGCTCTCAGCGGCACTGCGCGGGCTGATCGACACCGAGGGCGAGGCGAAGGCGGCGGAGCCCATGCTGCGCATGGCGCTGTCCGGAATGTTCGCCTCGCAGGTGGGCCAGTCGCTGGCCAGCCTCGCGCAAGCGGTCGTCAGCGCCGGCGACATCGGCCTGCCGTTGACCGGGCAGCCGCAGGTGGCCGTGCTGCCCACCAACGTCACCGCGTTCTCCGAGGGGCTCGAGGCCGACGCCGCGGACATCCTGCTGTTCCTCGCCGTCCGGGAGGCCGCGCGGCAACGGCTGTTCAGTTCTGTCGGCTGGCTCGGTCCGCAGCTGCTCGCGCTGGTGGAGCACTACGCCCGTGACATCCAGATCGACGCCGACGCCCTCGGCCGGGCGATCGAGGACCAGCTCACGTCCGCGATGACCGCGGGCGAGCTCGAGGAGGCCGGCGAAGCCCTCGCCGGGTCGCTCTTCGCACCCCAGGTGACCGCGGAGCAGCGCGAGGTCCTGGAGCGCCTGGAGACGCTGCTCGCGCTCGTCGAGGGCTGGGTGGACGAGGTGGTCGCCCAGGTGGCGGGCACGCGGATGCCGGTGGCCCCCGCGCTCACCGAGACCCTGCGCCGCCGCCGTGCCACCGGCGGGCCCGCCGAGTCGGCGCTGCGGGCGCTGGTCGGGCTGGAACTGCGGCCCCGCCGCACCCGGGACGCCGCCAACCTGTGGGCCGCCACCCGGGCGTCCCGCGGTTCCGCGGCGCGGGATCACACCTGGGACCACCCCGACCTGCTGCCGTCGGCCGCCGATCTCGACGATCCGCTCGGCTTCGCGGCCGCGGGGCACGAACCGTCCGCACCCGACGACCTGGACGCCGAACTGGCGAAGCTCCTGGACGAGGAGGGCCGCTCGGGCAACGGCTGAGCCGCACGCCGGCGCCGGCCTCAGTCGGCATCGTCGCTCCACTGGCCGCCACCGACCTCGACGGCGTGCTGGTAGCCGTGCAGGAAGGCCTTCGCACGCTCGAGGTGCGGATAGCCCGCCAGCAGCGCGTGGAACGCCCGGGAGTGGTTCGGCTCGAAGAGGTGGGCCAGCTCGTGCAGGATCACGTAGTCGGCCACCCACGCCGGCATCGTCCGTAGCCGCGAGGACAACCGGAGGCTGCCGTCCGCGGCCGTGCAGGAGCCCCACCGCCGCTGCTGGTTGTCCACCCACCGGATCGTGAACGGCGGCAACGGTGACGGCGCGCGTCCGGCGAGGTAGGTGTCGTGCAGGTGCCGGGCCCGCGCGGTGAGCTCGTCGTCGCCCGCTGGCAGGTTGCGCCGCGCCTCCTTCCGCAGGAACCGCTCCACCAGCGGCGGGATCAGCGACTGCTCCTCCGACGCGCTCATCCTGGCCGGCACCAGCGCGACCAGCCGTCCCCGATCGCGGTACACCGTGAGCGTACGGCGGCGCCGGGCGCTGCGCCTGACCTCTACCTCTTCGGTTGCCATGGCGGTCACGTTACGACACGCCGCCGACAGTCCCAGTTGACCGTGGGCTGAGCGGGCACTACTTTCTAGACGCGGGGCCCCCAGTGACCGGTCCGCTCGCAGGGGAAGGCAAGCGGAACTCCGGTCCTGGGGGCCTCGCTCGCCGGGCCCCGGGAACTGCCGCGAAGGCCGTCCCAGGGCATAGACTGACCGGCAGCCCGCTGCCCAGCCCCACCCGGGGGCGAAGCCGAATTACAGGAGGAAAACGTGGCCAAGGACACCTACAGCGGTTCGTTCTACTGCGTGAAGTGCAAGGATCACCGGGACGCGACCGGCGATGTCGTGGTCAACGAGAAGGGCACCCGGATCGCCAAGGCGAAGTGCCCCGTGTGCGGGACCAACCTCACCCGGTTCCTGCCGAAGGCCTGAACGGGAAGACCTGCGAAGCGCCGGCCCAAGGGGTCGGCGCTTCGGCGTTTCCGGACGCAGGTGTTGTCAATCCGGGGTGAGGTGTTGTCAATCCGTCCGGACGCCTTGCCGTGGTTCCGGTCTCCCCGGCAGCCTGCTGGACGTGACACAGCAGCTCCGCACGCGCGTCCGGCTCACCCGTCCGACGCTGGCCCTGTGGCGGTCGCCGGGGGTGCTCCAGGTCGGTCTGGACTCGCCGGCGCTCGTCCTCGAAGGCGTGCCCCGCGGTCTCGCCGAGGCGGTCCCGCTGCTCACCCATCCGTGCACCACGGACGAACTCGGCGCCCTGCTCCCCCAGCTCGAACACCGCTGGCTCGACTGGCTCCTCGACCGCCTGGACGACGCCGGCCTGATCGCCTCGACCGGTCCGGAGCGGCCGCCGACGCTGGTCGTGGTCGGCGCCGGCGCCCTCGCCGGATCGGTGGCCGCCGCGCTGGTGACGGCCGGCCTCGCCCCCACCCAGCTCGACCCGGTCGAGTTCGCCGCACTGCCTCCCGCCGACGAGGAGCCCGAGCTCGTGGTGCTCGCCGGACCGGCCGCCGAGCCCGATCGTGCCGTCACCGACGAGCTGTTCCGCAGCGGCCGGGCACACCTGGTGGTCCGGCTCGAACCTGACCGTGCCGTGGTGGGCCCGCTGGTCCACCCCGGCCGGACGCCGTGCGTGCGCTGCCAGGACCTGTCCCGCGTCCACCTCGACGCCGCCTGGCCGCACCTGCTCGCCCAGCTGTGCCGCGAGCCGGTCGACGCCGCGCCCGTGCTCGTGGAGTGGGCCGCGACGACCGCGTCCGTCCAGGTGCAGGCGTGGCTGGCTGGCGGCGCACCGGAGGCCTGCGGCGGCTCCCTCGAACTGACCCTGCCCGACTACCGGTTGCGGACCCGGGCCTGGCCCGCCCACCCGGGCTGCGGCTGCGTGCTGCCGCCGGGTTGAGTCCTGCGGGCAGACTGTGCAGGTGACCACCCGACCCGAGCCGGAGGCGGCCGACGATCGGCGCGTGCTGCCGGAGTCCACCTTCGGCCGCGGCGCCCGGCTGCTCAGCCTCCCGCTCGGCGCGGCAGCCCGCGCGGGTGTCGGCATGGGCCGCAAGCTGATGGGTGCGCCCGCCGAAGAGGTGGACGCCGCCCTGCGCGACGCCGCGGCGGAACAGCTGTTCCAGGTGCTCGGCGAGCTCAAGGGCGGGGCGATGAAGTTCGGCCAGGCGCTGAGCCTGTTCGAGGCCATGCTGCCGGAGGACATCGCCGGCCCGTTCCGCGAGCGGCTGCGCCGGCTCCAGGACGCCGCGCCGCCGATGCCGTCCTCCCGTGCCCAGGCCGTGCTGCGCTCCGAACTGGGGACCGAATGGCGGCGCACCTTCGCCGAGATCGACCCGCGCCCGGCCGCGGCGGCGTCCATCGGGCAGGTGCACCGCGCCCGGCTCGCCGACGGCACCGAGGTGGCCATCAAGATCCAGTACCCCGGCGCCGACACCGCGCTGGCCAGCGACCTGCGGCAGATCCAGCGGCTGGCCGCGGCGGTGTCCCCGCTGACCGGCGGCCTGGACGTGGTGGCCCTGACCAGGGAGTTCGCGGCCCGGATCAACGAGGAGGTCGACTACACCCTCGAGGGAGCGTCCCAGCAGCAGGTGGCGCTCGCGCTGGAGGGACATCCGCGGTTCCTGGTGCCGAAGGTGCATCTCGCGACCAGGCGCGTGCTGGTCAGCGACTGGGTCGACGGCTTCAAGCTCACCGGCCTGATCGGACAGCCGGACGAGGAGCGCAACCGCAGCGCCCTCGACTACGTGACCTTCCTGTTCGCCGGTCCGTCCCTGGCCGGGGTCCTGCACGGCGACCCACACCCCGGCAACTACCTGGTGATGCCGGACGGACGGCTGGCCGTGGTCGACTTCGGCCTGGTCTCCCGGCTGCCGGACGGCCTGCCGATGGCGATGGGCCGACTGATCCGGCACGCCGTGGACGGCGAGATCGGACCGATGGTCGCGGGCCTCGCCGAGGAGGGGTTCGTGGAGGACTCCATCGACGGGCAGGCACTCCTGGACTACCTCGCCCCGTTCGTCGAGCCGGCCAGCGTCGAGGACTTCGCCTTCAACCGGGAGTGGGCGCGCGGCCAGTTCGCCCGCGTGCACGGCGACATGAGTTCGTCCGGTGTCGCCACCAGCCTCAACATCCCGCCCGAGTACGGCCTGATCTACCGGGTGTGGATGGGCGGCATCGCCGTGCTGTCGCAGCTCGACGTCCACGCCAACTTCGCCAAGGTGCTCCGCGACTGGCTGCCGGGCTTCACCGACTGAGGCGGCGCCGCACCGCAGGGCCCATCACCGTCATCCCGGCGAACGCCGGGATCCCTGCACCCGCCCGGCGACTCCACTCACGGGATCCGAAGCAAGCCCGGGACGACGGGAAGGGACGCCCGTCCGTCTTGCGACAAACGCCCCCGAGGGGCCGCTGTGGTGGTGGCGCCCGCTAGCCTGCGGGCATGGCCCTGCTCAGCGTGCACTGCGTCACCGTCAACGCCCGCGATCCGGAGGCGCTCGCCGGCTTCTGGGCCGCCCTGATCGGCGGGACGCCGCGAGACGCGGGCAACCACTTCGTGCTGGTCGATCCCGGCGAGGGCCGCGTGCCGCTGCTGTTCCAGCGGTCGGACGAGGAGAACCCCAGGCCCGGTTGGATCCACCTCGACTGCGGCACGCCCGACCGGGAGGCGGCCGTCGAGCTGATCACCGGTCTCGGCGGAGCGTTGGTCGAGCGTCGCTCGGACAGCAACGGGGACTGGATCGTGATGTCCGACCCGGAGGGCAACCCCTTCTGTATCTGACCCGGCCTACCCGGCGGCCAGGATCGCCAGCACTGCCTCCGCGTACTGCTCGCACTTCACCTTCCCCACCCCGGGGATGGCGAGCAGCGCGGCTTCGTCGGTCGGCCGGTCCTCGGCGATCGTCATCAGCGTGGCGTCGGTGAAGATCACGTAGGCCGGCACCGAGCGTTCCCTGGCCTGGTCGAGCCGCCAGGCCACCAGGCGCGCGTAGGTCTCCTCGTCGTAGCCGGGCGGGCAGTCCACGTGCCGGCGCAGCTTGCGCTCCGCCCCGCTGTGCAGCGCCGCGCCGCAGACCCGGCAAGTGGCGCTGAGCGCAGTGGTCGGCTTCTGCCGCGGCCCCGTGCGCAGCGGCGCGGACGCCGGCCGCGTGGTGAGCCCGTCCAGGAACCGGGACGGCTGCCGGCCGCCCCCGCCACCGCGGCGTGAGCGGGACCAGCAGATCAGCAGCCGCCGCTTCGCCCTGGTGATGCCGACGTAGAACAGCCGGGCCTCCTCCGCCACCTGCTCGGGACCGGCGGCGAGCGACAGTGGCAGGGTGCCCTCCTGCACGCCGACCAGCGCCACGGCCGTCCACTCCAGGCCCTTCGCCGCGTGCAGCGTGGACAGCGTCACCCCGTCCGAGCTGAGCGGGTGCTCGGCCTGTGCGCGGGCGGTCAGTTCGTCGACGAACGTGCCCAGGTCCGCGGTGCCGGCGCCCGCGGTCGCCCGGGTCGCCGCGACATCCTCGGCGAGCGCCAGCACCGCCGCCAGCGACTCCCACCGCTCCCGTACCCGGCCCTGGCCGGACGGCGGCTGCTCCGTCCAGCCGATCCTGGCGAGCACGTCGCGGCACGCGTCCACGGCCGGTTCGCCGGGGTCGCGCCGGGCCCGCTCGGTCAGCGTCCCGATCACCTGGCGCACCTCCGGCCGGTCGTAGAAGCCCTCGCCCCCGCGGACGGTGAACGGCACCCCGGCCTGCGCGAGCGCGGACTCGAACAGCGGCGACTGCGCGTGCACCCGGTACAGCACGGCCTGCTCCCGCCAGGGCACCCCGGCCTCGTGCTGTTCGACCAGCCAGCGGGTCACCGCCGTCGCCTCGTCGTACTCGGACGCGCAGGGCAGCACCCGCGGCGGCGGGCCGGGCTCGCACTGGGACTCCAGGACCACCGTGCCCAGCCGGGTGTTCCGGGCCACCCGGTTGGCGAGGTCGACCACCTGCGGGCTGGACCGGTAGTCGCGCACCAGCCGCACCACCCGCGCGTCGGGGAACCGTGCGGAGAAGCTGGTCAGGTAGGCCGGCGTCGCGCCGGCGAAGGAGTGGATGGTCTGGGCGGGATCGCCCACCACGCAGTGGTCGCGGCCCTCGCCCCACCACAGGTCGAGGAGGTTCTGCTGGACGGGGTTCACGTCCTGGTACTCGTCCACGACCAGGTGCCGGTAGGTGGCCCGCACCTCTTCGCCGATGTCCGCGTGCTCGGCCAGCAGGGCCACCGCGCACAGCAGGATGTCGTCGAAGTCGATCACCCCGCGGTCGGCCTTCACCTGCTCGTAGCGGCCGAGGACCCGGCCCACCTGGGCGGGGTCGAGGTTCGCCACCTCCCGGCCCGCGGCCGGCGCGAGTTCGGCATAGTCGGCGGGTGCGACGTTGGTCACCTTCGCCCACGAGACTTCGGTGAGCAGGTCGCGGAGCGCTGCCGCGTCCGGGTTCAGCCGCAACCGCCGGCACGCGTCCGCGACCATGGCGATCCGCTCGTCGCTGACCGCGGGCAGCTGCGTCCCGTACGCGCGTGGCCAGAAGTACTGCGCCTGCCGCAGCGCGGCCGAGTGGAACGTGCGGGCCTGTACCGACGGCACTCCCAGCCCGCGCAGCCGGGAGCGCAGCTCCCCCGCGGCCCGGGTGGTGAACGTGACCGCGAGGACGCCGTTCGCCGCGTACGCGCCGGTGGTGACGCCGTAGGCGATCCGGTGCGTGAGCGCCCTGGTCTTGCCTGTGCCCGCACCGGCGATCACCACCACCGGCGCCCCGAAACTGGTGGCCACCAGCTGCTGCTCCGGGTCGAGGCCGGAGAGCAGTTCGGCGGGTTGTGCGATCACGGGAACCCACCATACGGAACGGTCCGGACACCTGTTGTCGGTGGCCCCCTCTAGGGTGAGACCACCATGCAGTTCCACCATTCCCGCACCGCGGCAGGGCTCGTCGAGCGCCTGCTCTCGCTGTGGTCCGACGCGCGCGAGGACCCGTTCTCCTTCGACCTCGCGGTCGTGCCCGGACCAGGCTTCCAGCGCTGGCTGTCCCAACAGCTCGCCACCGGCGGCGACGAGGCGGGCGACGGTGTCTGCGCCGGGGTCGAGTTCTGTTCGCTGGAGGTGCTGGAGCGGCGGCTGGACGGCGGGGACGACCCGTGGCGTCCGCAGCGGCTGGCGTGGTCGGTGCAGCAGGTGGCGCTGGCGACGGACGAGCCCGAGCTGGAAGTGCTGCGGCGGCATCTCGCCGCGTCGCGGGAGACCTTCACCGCGAGCCGCCGGATCGCCCAGCAGTTCGCCGGCTACGCGCGCCACCGGCCGGCCATGCTGGCGGCCTGGGCGGCTGGGGGTGACACCGGTCCCGACGGCGCGGCGCTCGGTGAGAACGCCTGGCAGGCGCACCTGTACCGGCTGCTGGTCGCCGAACTCGGGGAGAGTCCGCTCGACCGTCGCGAGGCCCTGGTGCAGCGGCTGCGCGACGCAGCCGTGGACGGTCTGCCGCACCGCGTGGCGGTGCTGGCTCCGCGCCGGCTCGACGCGCCCGTCCTGGAGGTGCTCGACGCGCTCGGCAGCCACCACCAGCTGGACGTGCTGCTGCTCACCCCCACGCCCTCGCGCCGGCCCCTCCCCGGATCGTCCACGCTTCGCCGCGCCGAGTTCGCCCGGCCGCCCGGGCATCCCCTGAACGAGGCCCTCGCCGCCGTGGCCGACGAGGCCGCACTGCTGGTGCCCGCCCTTCGTGACGCGCCCTCGTTCCTCGGCCGCTCCTCAGGGAGCGACACCCCCGAAACGCTCCCTGAGGAGCTTCGCGAGGAACGAGCGAAGCGTCACGAAGGGGAGGAACGAGCGAGGCGTCACGAAGGGCCGGCCCCTCACCAAGCGCCGGACTCTCACAAAGCTCCCCACACCCTGCTCGCCCGGCTGCAGTCCGACCTGCGCGCGGACCTCCAGCGCCCAGCGCTGCGGAAGCTGGACGAGAACGACCGCTCGCTCCAGGTGCACCTCTCCCACGGCCGCGACCGGCAGGTGGAAGTGCTGCGCGAGGTGCTCACCGGTCTGCTGGCCGACGATCCCACGCTGGAGCCGCGGCACATCGCCGTCCTCACCCCCGACGTGGACGCCTTCGCGCCCCTGCTCACGGCGGCGTTCACCGCCCCCGCCGGCACCCCCAACCACCCCGCGCAGAGGTTCCGGGTCCTGGTCGCCGACCGCTCGGTCGCGCAGGTAAACCCGACGGCCGCCCTGCTGCTCGACCTGCTCCGCCTGCCCGACACCCGGGTCGAGGCGTCGGCGCTGCTCGAGCTGTGTGCCCAGCCCGGCGTCGCCGCGCGCTTCGGCCTCGGCGGCGACGCCCGCGACCGGCTGGTCGAACTCGTCCAGCGGGCGGGGGTCCGGTGGGGGCTGTCGGCAGCACAACGGGAGGGCTACGGGCTCTCCGGGTTCCCCCAGAACACCTGGTTCGCCGGCCTGCAGCGCATGCTGCTCGGCGTCGCCCTCGGCGAGACCGACCTCGTCACCACCGGCACCGTGCTGCCGCTGGACGACGTCGAGTCCTCCGACGTGTCGCTGATCGGCGGACTGACCGAGCTGGTCGGTCGCCTGTCCCGGCTGCTGACCGAGTTCGCCGCCCCCGCACCCCTCACCGAATGGACGCAGCGCTGTCGCGCCGCGCTCTCCGACCTCGTCGCCCTGCCGCCGGCGCAGGAGTGGCAGCTCGCCGACGTGTGGACGGGGTTGGCCCGGCTGGCCGAGCGCGGCGCGGCCGCGGGCACCCCGCTCAGCCGGCACGCCGCGTTGCGCGCGATCGAGGAGGAGTTCACCTCGGCGCCGGCCCGCGGCGCCTTCGGCAACGGCTCGCTGGTGGTGTGCGGGCTGCGGTCCCTGCGGCACGTGCCCCACCGGGTGGTGGTGCTGCTCGGCTGGGACGCCGCCTGCTACCCGCGCTCCGCCCGCCGCCACGGCGACGACCTGCTGGGGGTGGAGCCGCTGGTCGGCGATCCGTCCGCGGCGCTGGCCGACCGGCAGGCGCTGCTCGACGCCGTCCACGCCGCCACCGAGACGCTCGTCGTGGTGGCCCAGGGGCGCAGTGAGGCCACCAACGAGGAGGTTCCGCTGGCCGCGCCGGTCGCGGAACTGCTCGAGGCGCTCGACCTCACCGCCGTCGCCGCCGACGGCCGTCCGGCGGCCGCGGCGGTGACCGTCCACCACCCGCTGCAGCCGTTCGACCCCCGGTACTTCGACCCCGCGTGCCCTGCGCTGCGCAGCGCCGACCCGCTGGCCTTCCACGCCGCCCGTGCCACGCTGGCCGAACCGGTCGTCCCGCGGGGCCGCTACGTGCTTCAGCCGCTGCCCGAACCCGACCTGACCAGGGGTGTCGGGCTGGACGAACTGGTCGGCTTCTTCGCCAACCCGGCCCGTGCCCTGCTGCGCGCGCGCACCGGCGTCAGCTTCGCCGACACCCCCGACCCGGGCGACGCCATTCCGATCGAGCTGCCGGGGCTGGCCCGCTGGCAGGTGGGCAACCGGGTGCTGCAGCGGCTGCGCGCCGGCGCCTCCCCCGCCGCCGTCGCGAAGGCCGAATGGCTCCGTGGCGAGGTGCCGCCGTTCGCGCTCGGCCAGGCCGTCCTGGACGGCGTGCTGGACGAGGCGCGCCGGTCGGTGCGCGAGGTGGCGCCCAGCCTGCCCGAACCGGTTCTGCACGACCTCGCCCTCAGCGTGCCGGTACCGGGTCACGGCAACGTGCCGCTGGTGGGTCGCGTCGCGACGCACGGCGCCGAGCTCCTGCAGGTGGAGTTCTCCAGCCTGCAGCCGCGGCACCGGTTGTCCGCGTGGCTGCGGCTGCTCGTCCTCGCCGCGGGTGAGTCCGGCGCCTGGCGCGCTCGCGTCGTGGGCAAGGGCCGCCGGGTGGTCTACGAGGCGCCCCCCGCGGCGGCAGCGCTGGACCTGCTGGGTCGCTACCTCGCCCTGTACGCGCTCGGGTTGTCCCGGCCGCTGCCCGCCTCACCGCGGCTGGGTTTCGCGTGGGCGGAGTACCGGGTCAGCCAGCGAGACCCCGGGGACCGGCTGGTCAGCGGCAAGAACTTCGATCGGTGCTGGAAGTACGACTCCGACGACCACTGGCGCGCGTTCTTCCGCTACCCCGACGTGCTGTCCCTGCCCGCCGGCGACCCGCCGGTTCCCGGGGCGGACCCCGGCGAGCGCACGCTGGTGGGGGCGCTGGCCAGCAGCATCTGGGCTCCGGTGATGGCTGCGGAGGTGCCGGCATGATCCCCTTCGACCCGACCGGTCCACTGCCGCAGGGCACCGCGGTGCTCGAGGCCAGTGCCGGCACCGGCAAGACCTACGCGATCGCCGCGCTCGCCACCAGGTACCTCGCCGAGGGGGTGGTCGCGGCCGACCGCTTGGCGGTGATCAGCTTCAGCCGGATCGCGTCCGCCGAGCTGCGCTCGCGGGTGCGGGAGCGGCTGCGCAGTTCCGCGGCCACCCTCACCGCGTCCCTCGCCGGCACGCTCGACCACGCGCCCGATCCGACGGACGCGCTGCTGCTCGACGCCCCTGCCGACGAGGTCCACGCGCGGATCCGGCGGCTGAACCGGGCGGTGTCCGCGCTCGACGCGGCCAGCATCATGACCATCCACCAGTTCTGCCAGGCGATGCTGGAGGAACTGGGGGTGCTGGCCGAACAGGACCCCCAGGCCACCCTCGTCGAAGACCTCACCCTGCTGCTGGAACAGGTGGTGGACGACCTCTACCTGGCTCGCTACGCCCAGACGGACGGTGAGCCGCCGTTCAGCGTCGACGTGGCCCGCAAGCTGGCCCGGGAGGCGGTCGAACTGCCGGACGCGCCGCTGGTGCCGTCCGGGTTGGGCGGACGGAGGGCAGAACGGCTCGCGTTCGCCGCTGCCGTCCGCGAGGAGCTGGCCGTGCGGAAGCGGCGGCTCGGCGTGTACTCCTTCGACGACCAGCTGGCCCGGCTGCGGGACTCCCTGCGGGGTCCCACCGGGCAGGCGGGCGCCGAGAGGCTGCGGCGCCGCTGCCGGGTGGTGCTCGTCGACGAGTTCCAGGACACCGACCCCGTGCAGTGGGAGGTGCTGCGGGCCACCTTCTCCGGCCACGTGCCGCTGGTCCTGATCGGCGACCCCAAGCAGTCGATCTACGCGTTCCGCGGGGCCGACGTGGTCGCCTACACCGACGCCGTCGCCGAGGCCGGCGAGAAGTACTCGCTGGCCCGCAACCATCGCGCGGATGCCGGGGTGGTCGGCGTGGTGAACGCCCTGTTCGCCAACGCCAGCCTCGGCCCGGGCATCGACGTGCCCGCGGTGACCGCCAGCCACACCGAGTCCCGGCTGCTGCTGCCGCCCGGCTCCCCCTGGGCCGCCCCCGGACGGTTGCGCTGTCTCGCCCCCGAGCAATTGCTCCGCGCCGACGACGCCCGCGACACGATCGTCGCCGACCTCACCGCAGAACTGATCGGGCTACTCGAGTCCGGCGCGCAGGTGGTCGACACGGACGGACCGCGCGAGCTGCGCGCCAGCGACATCGCGATCCTGGTCAGCACCAACCGGCGCGGCCGGCACGTCGCGGACGCGCTCACCGGCGCCGGCGTTCCGGTGGCGTTCGCCGGGGCCGACTCGATCTTCGCCACCCATGCCGCCGAGGACTGGCTGACGCTGTTGCGGGCGCTGGAGCAGCCACGCCGGACCGCTGTCCGGGCAGCCATCCTCACCGACTTCGTGGGCGCCGACCTGACCATGCTCGCGAGCGCCGATGACCAGCGGTTCACGGCATGGGCCGGCCTGCTGCAGGGCTGGTCGCGGGTGCTGGCCGGGCACGGGGTCGCCGCGTTGTTCGCCGCCGTCCAGGCGGACGGGCGCAGCGGCGAACGCGGCCTGGCCGAGCGGCTGCTGCGCCGTCCCCGCGGCGAGCGCGACCTGACCGACTACCGGCATCTCGCGGAGATCCTGCACTCCCAGCACACGGCCGGTGTCCGCGGCCAGGCGCTGGTGGCCTGGCTCGCGGAGGAGGTGCGGCGTGCGGCCAGCACGTCCGACCGGGTGCGGCGGCTGGAGACCGACCGGTTCGCCGTCCAGATCATGACCGTGCACAAGGCCAAGGGCCTGCAGTTCCCGGTCGTCCTGCTGCCGGAGGCCGCCGACCTGTGGGTGCCCGACGACACCGAGGACCAGGCGCTCGCCTTCCACAGCGACGGCCGACGGGTGCTCGACCTGGGCGGCAGCACGGCTCCCGGACGGGAGGAACGGCACGCCCGCTACGCGGAGGAGCAGGCCGAGGACCGGCTGCGCAGCCTCTACGTCGCCGTCACCCGCGCGCAGTCGCAGGTCACGCTGTGGTGGGCTCGCACCATGGCGACCACGGCCGCCTCGCCGCTGCACCGACTGCTGTTCCGGCGCACCGACCGTCCCGGCGCGCCGGAGCCGGCCTACCCGCTCGACACCCCGCCGGGCGACGGGCACCCGCGCGACCTGCCCTGGCTCGCCGCCGCCGGCTGCCGGGTCGAGGAGTGCGTGCCGCGGTCCGCGGTCCGGCTCGCCCGGCCCGCCGGAACCGTCCCCGTGCTGGCCCTGGCCGGGTTCGACCGGGAGGTCGACTCGCTCTGGCGGCGCACGTCCTACTCCGGACTGACCGAGGCCGTCCATGCCCGCGCTCCCCTCGCCGCCGCACCGGAGGAGGCGCCCGAGGCCGCGACCCTCGCCGACGAGCCGGAGGCAGACGCCGACGTGCTGGTGGCAGGCCCGGCCGGGGGCACCCCGTCACCGATGGCCGAGCTGCCCGGCGGCACGGCGTTCGGCAGTCTCGTCCACCACGTGCTGGAGAACCTCGACTGGTACGCCCCGGCTGCCGCGGACGAGCCCGGCCTCGCCGCTCGCCTCCGGGAGGCCACCGCCGCGGCGTCCGCCCGGTTCCCGGTGGCCGGTGTCGGCGCGGACGCCCTGGCCACCGCCATGCTGCCGAGCCTGGTCACTCCGCTCGGATCGCTGTCCGGTGGGTTGCCGTTGGCGGGCATCCCGACCGCTGACCGGCTCAGCGAGCTGACCTTCGAGTTCGCGCTCGGCACGGCCGCGTCCCGGACCACGCTCGGCGACGTGGCGTCCCTGCTGGGTCGCTGGTTGCCCGCCGACGACCCGCTGGCGGGCTATCCCGAAGAACTCGCCCATCCCCTGCTCGGCGAGCAGGTGCTGCGCGGGTTCCTGACCGGCAGCATCGACTCGGTGCTGCGGGTGGCCGGCCCCGACGGGCCACGGTTCGTGGTCGTCGACTACAAGACCAACCGCCTGGGCATGGGCGACCTGGTGCTCGAGCACTACACCCGCCCGGCGATGGTCGAGGAGATGGTCCGCACCCACTATCCGCTGCAGGCGATCCTGTACTGCGTGGCGCTGCACCGGTTCCTGCGGGCGCGGCTCGCCGGCTACGAGCCCGAGCGGCACCTCGGCGGGGCCGGCTACCTGTTCGTCCGGGGCATGGGTGGACGGGACGCGCAGCCCGGCGCGGACGGCACCATCACCGGGGTTTTCGACTGGTTCCCACCCGCCGGCCTGGTCGCGGAGCTGTCCGACCTGCTCGCCGATCGGGGGCGCCGATGACCGACCTCGCCATGAGCCTGCAGCCCGGGCTGCTCCGCGACGTGCACGCCACCGGGGCGCTGTCGTGGGCCGACGTGCACGTCGCGCAGAAGGTGGCGTTCCTCTACGGCGAGCCCAACCAGCGCGTGCAGCTCGCGCTCGCCCTCGCCGTGCGCGCGCTGCGGGCCGGGTCGACCTGCCTGGAGCTCTCGGAGATCGGCCACGACCGGATCGAGGCCGACGAGGAGGCGATCGGCGTGCCGGCGGAGCTGTGGCCGGAGCCGGCCGACTGGCGGACCGCGATCGGGGTGAGCCCGCTGGTCACGGTCGGTCCGGACGGCGGCGGGGATCGTCCGCTGCGGCTGGTCGGCGACCTGCTCTACCTGGAGCGGTACTGGCTCCAGGAGAGCATCGTCGCGTCCCAGCTGACGTCGCGGCGGGGCCGGCAGCCGGACGGTGTCACGCTGCCGTCGCTCGCGGCGGCCAGGGACGAGCTGCTCGCCGCCGCCGACACCGACCAGGCGGTGGCGGCCGTCGTGCCGGCGCTGGCGGCGGTGACGGTGGTCGCCGGCGGACCGGGCACCGGCAAGACGCACACGCTGGCCCGGCTGCTCGGGGTGCTGTGGCGCACCCTGCCCGAGCCGCCCCTCGTCGCGCTGGCCGCACCCACCGGCAAGGCCGCCGTCCGCATGCAGGAGGCCTTGTCGGACGCCCTTGTCGACCTGCCCGACGACCTTGCCACGGCGCTCGGCTCGCTGCAGGCGAGCACCATCCATCGGCTGCTGGGCTGGCTGCCGGAGTCCCGCAGCCGGTTCGCCCACGACGCGGCCAACCCGCTGCCGCACGACGTGGTGGTGGTGGACGAGGCGTCGATGGTGAACGTCACGCTGATGGCGCGGCTGCTGGAGGCGTTGCGCCCCCAGGCCCGTCTGGTGCTGGTGGGCGACCCGGACCAGCTGGCGCCGGTGGAAGCCGGGGCGGTCCTGGCGGACATCGTGGCCGCGCCGGCGCCGGCCTCGGCCACCCTCGCCGGGGCGTTGGCCGGGCTCGCGCTGCCCCCGTCCGGACCGGTGGTGCGGCTGCGGCACAACTACCGGTCGGTGTCCTCGATCGCGGGACTGGCCGCGGCGGTGCTCGCCAGCGATGAGGACTCGGTACTGCAGCTGGCGACGGCGGGCGACCCGGGCGTCCGGTTCGCCGCGACCCCGGCCCAGACCGACCTCCGCGAGCGGGTCGGTCGTACCGGCGCCGCGCTGGTCCGGGCGGCCAGGCAGGGCCGGGTCGAGGACGCCCTGGCCGCGCTGGACGAACACCGGCTGCTGTGCGCGCACCGCCGGGGGCCGTACGGGGTGAGCTTCTGGTCCAGGCAGGTCGAGGAGTGGCTGGTGGCTGCGCTGGACGACTTCGACCCGGTGCCGGCCTGGTACGCGGGCCGGCCCGTCCTGGTCACGCAGAACGCACCCGACCTCGGCGTGTACAACGGCGACACCGGCGTGGTCGTGGACGTGGGTGGCGGCCAGCTGCAGGCGTGCTTCGCGCGCGGGAGCCGGGTGCACCGGGTGTCGCCGTACCTGCTGGAGAGCGTGCAGACGATCCACGCCATGACCGTGCACAAGGCGCAGGGCAGCCAGTTCGACCGCGTCACGGTGGTGCTCCCCACGCCGGACTCGCCGCTGCTCACCCAGGAACTGCTGTACACGGCGATCACCCGGGCGAAGACCGAGGTCACGCTGATCGGCTCGCCCGAGTCGCTCGCGCTCGCCGTCCGCCAGCAGGCCCGCCGAGCCTCCGGCCTGCGACACCGCCTCTGAGGCCGAGAGTCCCGGACCCGTCCGTCGTCCCGGCGAGACCCGCCACAGCCCCTGTCTGCGGAAACCGTCATCCCGGCGAACGCCGGGATCCCCGCACCAACCCGACAAGTCGACCGCCGGAGATCCCGGAGCAAGCCCGGGATGACAGGAGACCCACAAACGCCGGCCAAGACCCCATCACACCCCTCCCCAGAACCGTCATCCCGGCGCACGCCGGGATCCCCGCACCAACCCGACAAATCGACCGCCAGAGATCCCGGAGCAAGCCCGGGGTGACAGGGAGCGGGTGGGGCGCACCTCCTCGGGAAACCTCAGGCTCGGGGCGACCGTTCCGACTGGGCCGAACGTGAGGTGAGCTCCCCGGCCAGCCAGCTCTCGATCATCCTCCGGGCGATCGAGGTGTGCGGGGGCAGGGTCACCTCGCCGGACGCCATGGCCTCCCGCAGCCCGGGGACGGTGAACCAGCGGGCGAGTTCGATCTCGCCCTCGGCCGCCGTGACGTCCGTCCGCGACGCGTGCGCCAGGAAGCCGACCATCAGCGAGCGCGGGAACGGCCATGGCTGCGAGCCGAGGTAGGTGATGCCGGCGAGGTCGAGGCCGACCTCTTCGGCCATCTCGCGGTGCACGGCCTGTTCGAGCGACTCCCCCATCTCCACGAAGCCGGCGAAGACCGACACCCGGCCGGGAGCCCAACTGGGCTGCCGGCCCAGCAGCAGCCGGCCGTCCGGGTCGAGGATCGCGACGATCACGGCCGGGTCGGTCCGCGGGTAGGACTCGCGACCGCAGCCTGTGCACAGCCGGGACTGGCCGCCGGCCACCACTCGCGTCAGCGAGCCGCAGCGCCCACAGAAGCGCTCCCCGGCGTGCCAGGTGCCCAGACCGGCACCGGTGAAGGCCGCCTGCAGGTGCGGTGCCGGAAGCCCGTCCATGATCGAGCGCAACGGGGTGAGCCCGTCCGCCTCCGCCCAGGTGGCGAACCAGGGCGTGCCGTCGACGAGGCCGAGCAGGTAGTGCCGCTCCGCGTCGTAGTCACCGCTCGTGGCCACGGGGGCCAGCGAGCCGTCGGCCGCCGCCGCGACGGCGGCCTCGCCGACCGGCAGCAGCAGCGCGGCCTCGTCGGTCCAGGCTGCCCGCACCCATTCGGGATCGGTCCGGGCGAACTCGACCCGGTCCAGGGCACTGCCGAACAGCCAGTCACTCACTCCGACAGGCTAACCGAGCCCGGCGCCCTTGCCAGCAGGGCTTCCAGACCGGCGCGGTCGGGCAGGCCGGACGGCCGCACCACCTCTGCGGTGTGCAGGTCGTAGAACACCGCGTCGACGTCGCTGACCGCCAGCCCGTGCAACTCGGCCCACGCCAGCCGGTAGCACGCCAGCTGCAACGGGTCGGAGTGGCGCGCGTTCCCCGTCTTCCAGTCCACCACCTGTGGCCGGCCGTCCGGACCGGTGAACACCGCGTCGATCCGCCCGCGGACCAGGCGGCCGGCCAGCACGAGCGTGAACGGCGTCTCCACCGCGAGCGGCACCGCGGACCCGTACGGACCCGCCTCGAACCCGGCCTGGAGCTTCTCGAACTCCGCACCGGCGAGTTCGGCGTCGGGCTCGCCGTCCAGCAGCGGGGACTGTGTGCGGAACCGGTGTTCCAGCCAGGCGTGGAAGCCGATGCCCCACCGCTGCGCCTCGCTGACCAGCCGCGGCATCGGCCGGCGCAACTCGGCCACGTAGCCGCCCGGGTCGCGGGCCAGCCGGCCCAGTCCCGTCACGGACAGGTAGTCGGGCAGCCGCGCCGCCGTCCGTTCCCTGGCCGCCTCGCGCTCGATCGCGCACAACGCGTCCACCCGGGTCCGCCAGCCGGCGACCAGCTCTGCCTGGTCGAGGCTGAGCGAGTCGACTGCGGGATACGCCCGACCGTCGGACGACCCGCGCAGCCGGCGCACCTCGTCGGCGGCCGACCTGCGCACCAGCCACGCCTCGGTGTCGGCGACCACCGGCCACGCCGCCTGCGCGTCGGCACCGAGCAGCGGGTTCTCGGCCGGCACCTCGGCAGCCAGGTGCACGGCCTGGGCATGCTCGGCCAGCACGGTGAAGTACGTCGAGGCCGCCCGCGGCTTCTGCAGGCCGGGCCCCCAGGTGTGGGTGCTGGCCAGCAGCAGCTGCCTGGCCCTGGTGACGGCGACGTAGGCGAGCCGGTCCTCGCTGCGCCGCTGCTGTTCGGTGAGCGCGGACGCGAACTCGCCCATCGCCGAGTGGTCGACGGAGCCCAGCTGCGGCAGCGCATCGGCGTCCCCCCGCAGCGGGTACGGCAGCGTGGACGCGCTGCGCAGCCAGTTCCCGGTGACGCGGTCGGTCGGGAACACGTCGGTGGCGAGCCCCGGCACGAAGACCACGTCCCACTCCAGGCCCTTCGCCTTGTGGACGGTGAGGATCTTCACCGAGTCCGCGGCGGACACCACCGCCTGCTCCAGTCCGGTGCCGTACTCCCGCTCGGCCTCCAGGTAGGCCAGCAGCCCGGCCAGCGAGGCGTCCGCGTCGATGTCGGTGTAGTCGGCCACCGCCTGGACGAAGGTAGCCAGCGGTGCGCTGCCGCCCGCGTCCACGGCCTCCAGCTCGACGGCCAGGCCCAGCACGGCGATCACCCGCTGGACGAGTTCGGTGACCGCGTCCCCCGCGTGCCTGCGGAGCAGTCCCAGCTCGGCGGTGAGTTCCGCGAACCGCCGCCGGGCGTCGGCGTGGTACGGCAGCGGACCGGGGTCCTCCAGGGCCTCCAGCAGGCTCGGCACCGCGGCGGTGTCCGTGCCCACCAGGGCCGCGTCGAGGCGGGTCTCGACGGGCTCGACCAGCGATGGAGCGGAGGGCTCCCGCTTCGCCGAGGACAGCTCTCTCGCCCGTCGGCCGAGCAGGGCGAGGTCGGGGATCCCGATCGCCCACCGGGGCGAGGTGAGCAGGCGCAGCAGCGACGGGTTGGCGGTCGCGTCGTCGAGCAGGGTGAGCGTGGCGACCACATCGGTGATCGCGGGCAGTTCGAGCAGCCCGCCCAGGCCGACGATCTCCGCGGGGACGTCCCGCGCGGACAACTCGGCGTACACGTCGGCCACTTGGCTGTTCCGCCGGGCCAGCACCGCGATGCTCGACCACGCCGGAACCTCGCCCGTCGCGTGGAGGGCGGCGATCCGGTCGGCGATCGCGGCGACCTCGTCCGGCCAGGTCGCGAACGACGCCGCCTCCACCCCGCCGGGTGGAGTCCCCGGTGGCGCGACCAGGTCGAGATCCAGGCCGTGCGCGACGAGGGCCGGCTCCGCCCGGACCGGCTCCGCGAGCCGGTTGGCGGCGTCCAGCACGAACTGGCCGCTGCGCCGGTTCACGGTCAGCGCGTAGCTGGTGGCCGGCTCCCCCGCGGCAGTCGGGAAGTGCCGGTCGAACTCGAGGATGTTGCTGGCGGCTGCCCCCCGCCAGCCGTAGATCGCCTGGCACGGGTCGCCCACCGCGGTCACCGGATGCCCGCGTCCCGATGCCGGATCGGCGCCGGAGAACAGCCCGCGCAGCAGGGTGGCCTGGGCCGCGGAGGTGTCCTGGTACTCGTCCAGCAGCACGACCGCGAACTCGTCTCGCAGTGCCCGCGGCACCGCGGCCACCTCTGTCGCCAGCCGCGCAGCCGCCGCCATCTGGTCGGCGAACTCGACGTAGCCCAGTTCGGCCTTCAACTCCTCGTACCGCACGACGAGCGCGGCCAGTTCGAGGCGCTCCGCCATCGCGGCCTCGGCGGTCTGCACGGCGGCGTACGCCAGCCCGCGCGGGTTCCGGGGCGCATGCTGCAGGGCCGTCTCGAAGGCGACGGCGTGGTCGGCGAGGTCGAGCGGGTCGACGAGGTGGGACCGCAGTTCGGACGACAGCTCGAGCAGCCGCTGGGTCACCGAGGCCGGTCGCAGCCGGGACAGGCGGGTGAGACCGGGCGTGTCGGCAACCACCCGGGCGGCCAGCCGATAGCGGGCCGCGCCGGTGATCATCCGGGCGTCGCCCTCCATGCCGAGCATCAGGCCGTACTCGTTGACCAGCCGGCCGGCGAAGGCGTCGTAGGTGAGGATGAGCTCCTCCCCCGCTTCGTGGTCCTCGGCCAGCACCCCCGCCTGGTGCAGGGCGCGACGCACCCTCGCCGCCAGTTCTCCCGCGGCCTTGCGGGTGAACGTCAGCCCCAGCACCTGCTCGGGTCGCACCTGCCCGGATCCCACCAGCCACACCACCCGGGCGGCCATCACCGTGGTCTTGCCCGAGCCGGCGCCCGCGATGATCACGGCCGGCTCCAGCGGCGCGGTGATCGCCGACAACTGCTGCTCGGAGAACGGGATGCCCAGCGCCGCGCCGAGCTGGCCGGGGTCGGTGAGCCTCATCGCAGCACCTGCTCACCGCGTCCGGACGCCGGGCAACTGTTCGCGAACGCGCAGCTGCGGCAGTGCGTGCCCGGGGTGGCCGGGTACACGCCCTCCGCGACCACCCGTGCCGCCGTCGCGACCCGGTGGTGCACCCAGCTGGGGTACTGCTCCTCCTCAGGATCGATGTACAGGTAGGGCGTGCCGGCGAGCGAGGCCTGGCCGAACTCCCGGGGCAGGTCCTCGGGTCGGTCCGGCAGCCGCAGGTACACCGCGGCAGCCCCGGACGGGGTGGTGCGCCCCGGCGCCACGGCGTCGAAGCCTCCGCCGGCCACGGCCAACTGGTAGACGCCGAGCTGCTCCATGCCGGCGACCGCGGCCCTGGTGGGCGCGGTGCGGGAAGTCTTGAAGTCGACCACCCGCAGTCCGTCCGGCGTGGCCTCCAGCCAGTCCACCTTGCCGTCGAGGACGACGTCGAGGCCGTCGACCTGAACGGTCAAGTGGAACGGCACCTCCACCCCGATGAGCTCGGCGTCCCGCACCTGCCGCCAGGCGAGGAACCGGGCCAGGCCCAGCTCGACCTCCACCCGTTCGGTCGCCGACAGCCACGCCGCCTCGAACCGCAGCCGGTGCCACACGGCGTCGAGTTCGCCGCGGAGTTCGGCCAGGCCCCACCCCTCGTCGACCGCCCGCTGCACCAGCAGGTGGATCAGCGATCCGAGAGTCGCCGCCGTGCCGACCTCGCCCTCGCCGCGGGCCTCGCGGGCGAGGAAGTAGCGACGCGGGCAGGTCAGCACGCTCGTCACCTGACTGGGGCTCAGTCGCACCGGCACCCCCGCCGGCAGCGGCTCCGGCCGACTGCTCAGCTCGCGGACGCCCCACCAGGTGGCCGGGTCGGCCGCAGGGGCGAGCGGACGGCCGCTGTCGTCCGTCGCGTCGGCGAGCCGGGCCAGTTCGACCGACGCCGCCTCCCGCAACTCCACCGGCACGGCCGGGTCGGCCGCCCAGCGGCGCAGCTCGGCGACCAGTCCCGGAATGGTGAGCGCGGGCTGGCGGCGATCGGGAGCCTCCGCGGGAACACCCAGCTCGGCGAGGAACCGGGACGGGGCGTCCGCCTCGCCCTCCGTGCCGGCCGCCGCGGTGACGACCAGCCGCTCGCGCGCCCGCGAGCAGGCCAGGTGGAACAGCCGGCGTTCCCCGGCGAGCAGGTCGCGGTGGTCGGTGGCCCCGACCAGGCCCTCGGAGGTGAGCGCGGCGGCGTCCAGCACGGTGCTGACCCGCCGGCCGACCGGCCACATGCCCTCCTGGACCCCGGCCACGACCACCAGGTTCCACTCCCGTCCCCGCGCCCGGTGCGCGGTGAGCACCTGCACGCCACGACCCCGCAGTCGCGACTCGCGCTCGTGGTCGGCCGGGATCTGCTGCGCGGCCAGTTCGGCGAGGAACGCGCGCACGCCGCCGCTACCGCCCCTGCGGTCGGCCTCCGCGGCACTCTCGAAGAAGGCGCACAGGGCGTCCAGGTCGGCGTCCGCCCGGCTGCCGGCCGCGCCCCCGGCGGCCGACTCGCGGCGCAACTGCTCGGGCCACTCCGTGCCCTGCCAGAGGGTCCAGGCGACGATGTCGACCGGGTCGCCGGCACCCACCCGTGCCCTGGCGTCGGCCAGCACCGTGAGCAGGGCCTGGAGCCGCCGCGTGTCGGGCGTCGGCGGCGCCGTCTCCAGCCAGGCGGGCTCGTTGACCGCGGCGGCCGCCTGTTCGGCCAGGGTCACCGGGAGCGCCCCGCTGCGGCCCTGCCGCCACTGCCGGGCCAGCCGTCGCAGGGCGAGCGCGTCGAAACCGCCGAGCGGCGAGGTGAGCAGCCGAACCGCCTCGTCGGGCGCCACCCGGTCGGCGGCGGTGATCGACAGCGCCAGCAGCAGCGGACGGACGGACGGCGCCTGTGCGAGCGGGATCTCGTCGCCGGCGACCTCCACCGGCACCCCGGCGGCAGTCAGCGAGCGCACGATCGGACCCAACTGCCGCCGCCCCGACCGCACCAGCACCGCCATGTCGCCATAGCGGATGCCGTCCACCACCCGCGCCCGCCGTAGTTCCGCGGCGATCGCCGCAGCCTGGTCGGCCTCACCGGCACAGGTGAGCACCCGGACGGTGCCGGCCTCGCGCCCGCTCGCCCCTGTCGGCGCGATCGGGGTGCTGCCGGCCGGGCGCGGCAGCCGCGCCCGCACCCCGGCCACCGCCGCGGCGATGCCCTCGCCGAGCCGGTGACTTCCGCTGAGCTCGACCCGCCGGGCGGAGCCGTCGGGCCGGGCGAAGACCCGCTCGAAGTCGGCCACGGCCCTCGGGTGCGCGCCCCGGAAGGTCGACACCACGCTGTCGGGGTCGGCGGCCGCCAGCACCGGACCCGCGCCCGCCAGCGTGGCCACCAGGCCGATCTGGGCGGGGTCGAGATCGGCGTAGTCGTCCACGAGCACCGCACCGATCTCACCGGTCACGGTCGCCAGGATCTCCGGATCGGTGAGCAGCAGCCGCACCCGGTGGACGAGTTCGGCGTAGTCGAGCACGCCTTCGGCGTCGAGCACGTCGAGGTACTCGGCGAAGAAGTTGCCCAGCGCCGACCACTCCGGCCGTCCGGCCTGCTCCCCGAAGGCGACCAGGTCGTCCGGCTCCAGGCCGAGCTGGCGGGTGCGCGCCAGCGCGGCGCGCACCTGGGCCGCGAACCCCCGGGTGCCGAGGGCGTGCCGGAGCGCATCGGGCCAGAGGCCCGGCCCCGCGCCGGCCAGCAGTTCGCGCACCCGGAACTCCTGCTCGGGAGCGGCGAGCAGCCTCAGGTCCGCACTGCCGGCGAACCGCTGCCACAGCGTGCGGCACAGCGCGTGGACAGTGGTCACCGCCGGCTGCCAGGACCCGTCACCCAGCTCGGCCGCGACCACATTGCGCAGCGAACTCGCGGCCGTCCGGCTGCCGGCCAGCAGCAGCGGCGCAGGACCGGCCCGGCGCGACCGTTGCACCATGGCGTGGGCGAGCAGCGTCGTCTTGCCCGATCCTGGACCGCCGAGCACCAGCAGCGGCCCCGCCCAGCGCGCCAGGACCGCCACCTGCTGCTGGTCGGGCCCGGGCAACACCCGTCCGGACTGGTTCGAACTGCTCACGGCGACCATGCAACCACCTGCCACCGACACCGGCCTATCCGGGCCGGCAACCGCACCCGGCTTGCGGGCGTCAAGGTGGACCGAGACCGTCGACAACGACGGTCTGGGCCCACCTTGCGGGAGCCGGACGCTCCGGTGCGTCCAGCCCTCGTGCAGGTGGACCGCGCGGAGGCTGCTCAAGCGGCAAGGTGACGGCCACCGGCCCTCGGCGGGAGGCCCGCTCAGGGTTGCCCCCGGCCGCCCCCCGAACCTGGGGCAGGCACGCGTCCCCTGAGCGGTTCCACCGTGGGTCCGGGCCGCTAGATTGGGGACCAACGCCCACGAGTCGAGAGGTCTGTGGAATGACCACACCCGCGCAGCCGTCCAGCCAGGGCCAGGCCGTCCAGCTGGCATCGCCCGACATGCTGAACCTCACCCCGCCCGCACCGCCCGCGGTGGTCACCGAGACCCAGGCGCCGGCGATGGCCCCCCAGGTCGAGGCCACCCAGGTCCCGGTGCTGGACGCGAAGGTGAACGACTTCCTCAGCGCGCTGAACTCGTCCGAGGCGAACTCCCCCACCTTCTCCGCCCAGGCGGACGCGGTGCGCAGCATGGGCGACGCCGACATCCGCAAGGCGGCCGAGACCTCCAACCGACTGCTGCAGACGCCGGTCCGCGCGATCGAGTCCGGCGGGCTCGCCGAGACCTCCAAGGTGGGCAAGACGCTGCTCGAACTGCGCCGCACCGTCGAGGACCTCGATCCGGCCCAGGCGAAGGGCAGCAAGGGCTTCTTCCAGAAGCTGGGCTTCGGCAAGCAGGTCACCGACTACTTCCGCAAGTACCAGAGCTCCCAGGACCACCTCAACGGCATCCTGCACGCGCTGCGCTCCGGCCAGGACGAGCTGACGAAGGACAACG
>DAINOM010000010.1:0-40520 GCA_036735445.1 Propionicimonas sp. | reverse complement strand
CCACGAGGACGCGATCCCGATCTGCGGCTTGGCGAAGTCCTCGTCCCCGAGGCCGACGGCGCGGAGCATGCCCCTGGCGGCCGCCCTCTCGAGCCCGTCCGTGACGTCGCGCGAGCGGGGCTTGATGTCCGGGTGGGTGGTCGTCGGCTCGGTCGTCATTCCGGGAGCCTAAGCGCCGTACCGGGCGATGCCAACGCTCAGGCGGGGTCGGGCGGTCGCTCGACGACGATGGTCACCTTGGTGATCACTGCGGCGAGAGCGCCCACGCCCAGGAGCAGGGGAGCGACCAGCGCGGTGATCGCACCGACGGTGAGGCCGGCGTTGAGCGGGATCTCGACAAGGGTCTTGCCCTCACGCTTCAGCGTGATCCGGCGGACGTTGCCCTCGCGCACCAGTTCCACGACCTTGCCGATCACGTTGTTGATCGTGACCTCGAACTCCTCGGTGTTGCCTTTCGCGGTCATCTCACTCCCCAGGATGGTGCCAGCTCGTGCGCCTCCATTCTGGTCGCTGGGCACAAGGGCTCGGGAAGCCGGGTCACGCCCCGACGACGGCGGCGAAGGCATCCAGGTGGCGACGTCCGACCCGGCCGTGGAAGGGCAGCGCGAGCACGCGCCGCGCCCACCCGTCCGCCTCCTCAGGGCTGGCGCCGGCCACGTCGGCACCGCACCAACGCATTCCCCGTCCGGTGAGGGCGGGGAAGGACCGCGCGATCATCCCCGTGGCGGCAAGCTCCGCGCTGAGCGGCTCGGCGTCACCGGCTTCGCAGCGCACCACCTCCATCACCAGGGCGCGCGCGACGTCACCGGCGTGGTGGTCGACCCGTCCCGAGGCGGCGACGATCCGCCGGTACTCGGCCCGCAATGACTCCCGCGCGGCGATCTCGCCGTCCAGCCTGCCCAGCATCGCCAGCCCGACGGCCGCGCTCAGCTCGGGAAGCTTCGCGTTCATCCCCCGAGCTGCGACCGCCGAGCCCTCCAGCCCGAAGTTGCGCAGCCTGCCCACCCGGGCGGCGAGCCCGGGGTCAGAGGTGGCGACGGCACCGCCCTCTCCGGTGTGCAGGAGCTTGGTGGCGTGCAGCGAGTAGGCGGTCGCCGCGCCCCGTCCGGCCAGCGGCGCGAACCCGAAGCCGTGGGCTGCGTCGTACACCACGGGAAGGCCGAGCCGGGCACCGAGCTCGTCGAGGGTGGGGTCGACAGCGACCCCGAACAGGTGCACCCCGAGGATCGCGACCGTGTGTGGGCCGACGGCCTCGGCAGCGGCACCAGGGTCGAGGGTCAGGGTCGCCGGGTGCACGGCGGCGAACCGGGGGACGAGCCCGGCTGCCTCGATGGCGAGAGCCGTCGCCGCAAAGGTGAGCGGCGTCGTGACGACCTCGCCACCCGGACGCAGGTTGAGGGCGAGTAGCGCGAGGGTGAGCGCCGAGGTGCCGGAACTGGCGGCACAGACCTGCTCCCAGCCCAGCAAGGCACCCAGCTCGGCCTCCAGGCGATCGACCAGCGGCCCCGAGTTCGTCCACCGCGCCGACTCCCAGATCCCCCGGCGGAGTTCCTCGAACAGCTCGGGATCGGGCGACAGCGGCTGGCCGAGCGTGACCGTCACCGACTCTCCCTTCGGGCGAACCGACGCAACCGCAGCCATTCCCTCAGCGTCATCGCGCGGTTCCCCACCACGACCTCCCCGGGAGCCACGTCGCGGTCGACGACCGCTCCGGCGCCGATCACGGCGTCGTCGCCGATCACGATCGGACGGCGACTCGTGCCGTTCGACACCACGGCCCCCATCCCGACCCACACCCTCCTGCCGATCCGGACGTGACCAGCGATGTTGCTGCCCGGAGCACACGTCGTGAACTCGCCCACCTCGACGTCGTGCGCGACCAGATCGCCGAGTGCGAGGACGCCCCGCCCGAGCGAGCTTCCCGGGCCGATCCGGGCGGTGCAGATGGCAATGGCGCCCTCCCCGAAGTCAGCCGTGGGATGGGCCAGGTGCTCCGGTGGCCGGGCGCCGACGATCGGGATGCCGGCCGCTGCGAGCCTCCCGAACACCGCCTCCCTTCCCGCGGGCGACTGCACTGCGACGAACACCGATGCTCCCCGGTACGAACTCGCGAGCTCCTCGAAGCCGATCACGGGGAGACCCTCGTGGGGGTGGAGGTGGCCGTTGTCCAGGTCGTCCACGAACGCGACCAGCCGGGCGCGACCCGCCGCCCGGAACATGACATCGCGCGCCACCTGCACGCAGGTTCCGCTGGAGCCGTAGCACAACCAGTCGGTGGTATCGGACCCCGGGATCGCTGGCATGGGGCACAGGATATGGGGCGCCTTGCCCTCGGCCGCTACGGTGAGCGGGTGCTGAGGAGTTGGGGGGAGCCCTTCGGTGACGTCCGGCTGAACCCGCTTCGACCGGATGTCATCCTCGACGAGCCCTGGTACCTCCACGCCTACCCCGACGTCGCGAGGGCCGGAGTCCCGGCCTGGGAACACTTCGTCACCTTCGGTGACGCCGAAGGACGGTCCCCGGGACCCGACTTCGACCCCGGCTTCTACCGCAGGACCTACCTCACCCCGGAGGCCACCAAGCCGGCCCACCACTACATCGCAACCGGGCGCGGGCTCGGCTACCGGGGCCGGCCGGCAGCGCTCGACGCGGACGTGAGTGCTGCCGCGATGCGGGCGGCGATCACCCCGCTGCCGTATCCGATCGTCCTGGTGGGCAACGACGCCCAGCGGGCCGGGGCCCCGATCCTGGTGCTGGAGATCGCCACCGACCTGGTCCGGCGTGGCTTCTCCCCGGTGTTCCTGCTGCACAGGGGCGGACCGCTCCTGGAGGACTACCGCGCGATCGGTCCGACGTTCATCCTCGACGAGGGCTGGGACGTCGGCGGCTTCGGCGCCGCCCTGCGGCCCACCGTCGGGGTGTTCGGCAGCACCGGGTGGAGCGCCCCCGTGCTCGCCGGCCTCAGCCACCGGGGCCCGCAGGCACTGCTGGTCTACGAGATGGTCGACTACCTCGCCGAGCACTCGCTGCTGCAGGCGGTGGCCGCGTGCCGGACGGTGGTTGCGCCGATGCCGGGCGTCCGCGACGAGCTCGCGGACCGGCTGCCCGGAACCGGCACGGTCGAGATGATCACGCCGGGCCTGCGTCCGCTGGTTGCCACCTCCCACCAACGGCGCGCGGTCCGCAGACGCCTGGAGGCGGCATGGGGACCCGATGCCATCGTCTTCCTCGGGGCCGGCTACGCGGATCGGCGCAAGGGCTTCGACCGCTTCCTGGCCGCCGCCCACGAGATCGCCGCGGCGGAGCCGCGGGCGCGGTTCGTCTGGCTGGGCGAGCTGGGAGCGTGGGCGAGAACGCGCGCGGACGAGGCGATCCAGCAGGGTCTGCCGCTGGTCCTGCCGGGCTTCCGGACCGACGCGGCGGCCTGGTACCGCGCCGCACGCGTGTACCTGCTCACCTCACGACAGGATCCGGGACCGACGACCGTGATGGACGCCGCGCGACTGGGTACGCCGTTCGTCGGCTTCGCCTCCGACATCGGCCTGCGCGCGTTCGGTGACCTGCTGGAGGGGGTCGGGAGCTTCGCCGCCGACCAGTCCGGCTTCGTGGCCGAGGCGCTCCGGCTGGCCCACGGCGACACCGCCGAGGCACGGCGGCGCCGGGCCGGCCACATCGCAGAGCTGACCAGCTTCGGCCACTACACCGACGCGCTGCTGGACACTCTCCGCGGTGACGGGGCGCTCGACGAGCCCCCGGCCGATCGCCCGCAGCGCCTCGCGCCGCGAGTACGGATCCGGCAGTCGGCCGCTTCGGTGCGCCGGATCCTCCGCAGGTTCAGGTCAGCGGTCAGGTGGTTCAGGTTCGTGCCTGCGCCACTGCTGTGGCGGGCCGCACGCCTCGCGACGGCTCTCGGCCGTGCCACGGCCAGCCCGGTGAGCCTCGCCGTGGGGATCGGGGTCCCGCCACCGCCAGGGGCGCTGCGGAGTCCCTCCGACGTGGCCGCGCTGCGTCCCGGCGAGAGCGCATGGCTCGCCCGGCCCTCGTTGCTCGCCCAGCTCGCCCGCCCCGCCGCACTCCACCTGGTGCGGGACCCCCAGGTGCCGCCCTGGTCGCTGCTGCGCGCTCTGGCCGATTCGCCGGGCGCGGTGATCGCGGTGGAGCAGTACGACGTCCACCAGGTCCCCGACTGGGTGGCGCAAGGCGGGCCACCACCCCCGGTCCAGGGACGGCCCGAGGGATTGGCCGCACTTCCGCCGATCATCGTCCCCGCAGCCCGGGGGCCGGTCGCGGTGGGCCGACCGCTCGGGGTGTTCCTGCACGCCTACCACCTCGACCTCGTCGACGGTATCGCTGCCCGCCTCGACGTCATCGGCCAGGCGTGCCAGCTCTACGTCTCGACCGATACCGAGGCGAAGGCCGCCTGGTTGCGTGACCGGCTGCCACGGGCCGTGGTCAGGGTCTTTCCCAACCGTGGCCGGGACGTGTTCCCCCGTCTCTTCGGGTTCGCCGACGCCCACGCCGACCACGATCTCGTCCTGCACCTGCACACCAAGCGGTCCCCCCAGTCGCCGCGGCTGGCCGGCTGGCTCGAGCACAACCTCGACCGGCTGCTTCCCCCCGACGGGGTGGACGGCATCCTCGGGCTGTTCCTCGACGACCCCCGCCTCGGCATGGTGGCCCCCGCCCCGTTCGGCCCGATCATGGCGTCCTACGGCTGGGGCGCCAACCGGCCGATCGCCGACATCCTGACGTGGGGGACGGAGTGGCAGCCCCTGCCGGACTCCCGGCAGCTGAGCTTCCCTGCCGGCAGCATGTTCTGGGCGCGCAGCGAGGCGCTCGCACCGCTGCGGGAGCTGGCCGTCCCACCGGACGTGTTCCCCCACGGCCTCGGTCTGCTCGACGGGACCGTCGCGCACGCCCTGGAACGCCTCAGCGGCGTCTCACCCCGGGTCGCCGGACTGACCCAGGTCTTCGTGGACCCGCCGCGCAGGCAGCCTCAGGCTCCCGTCCGGGAGGTGCTGGCGGCCGGTCCTCTCGATGAGGGGCCGCTGCTCACCTCGTCGGGTCCAGCTGGTTGAGTTCGACCCATCTGGCGAAGATCGCCGACGTCCGGCTGACCTCCCCGAAGCTGCCGGAGGCAGCGATCCGGCCGTCGTCGAGCACCAGGACGGTGTTCATGCTGCGCACCGTCGTCAGCCGGTGGGCGATCGTGATCACCGTGAGGTCCTCGGGGATCGCGCTGATCGCCTCGCCGATCCTGAACTCGGTCTCGCTGTCGACGGCCGACGTCGCCTCGTCCAGGACCAGCAGGCTGGCTCTGCGGTACAGCGCCCGGGCCAGCGCCAGCCGCTGCCGCTGGCCCCCGGACAGGCCGGCTCCGCGCTCGGGCAGCACGGTGTCCAGCCCGAGCGGAAGCTCCTCGATGATGTGGCGGATCTGGGCCCGATCGATGGCTTCGTGGAGGCGCTTCTCGTCCGCGGGGTGCCAGGGATCGAAGGTGATGTTGTCCCGGATCGACCCCTCGGTGATGTAGGGGTCCTGGGGGACGAGGGCGACCTGGGAGCGCCAGCCCGCTTCGCGTCCCCGCAACGGCACGCCGTCGATCAGCACGTCGCCCTCGTAGTCGCCGAGCAGTCCGGTGAGGATCTCGCCCAGCGTGGTCTTGCCGACCCCGCTGGCGCCGACCAGGGCGATCCGCGCCCCCCGGGGCAGCACACAGGAGACGTCGCGGAGCACCCACGGCGACTCGGGTTCGTAGCGGTAGCTGACGGCGTTGAGGGTGATCGCCGTGGTGAAGGCCATCGGCTCGCTGGGTGGGGCGTTCGACGGCGCCGGCGGCGCGGGCGCGGGTTCGGCGAGTTCCTGCGCGACCTCTGCCACCGCGGGCAGGCCGATCCGGATCGCGGTGTACGCCCCGATGGCCCTGGTGATGCTGGGCAGAAGGCGGAACGCGACGACGACGACCACCCCGAGGACGGCGGCGCTGGCACCTCCGTCCGCAGAGGCGACCAGCACTCCGAGGCCGATGGCGAGCAGGAACAGCACCTCCAGCAGGTAGCGAGGGAGTTCCTGGAGGAAGGCTGCCAGCTGAGCGGCGCGCGCGCTGCGGCCCGCCGCCTCGCGGTAGTCGGCGAGAACGCGCCACTCGACCCCTCGCAGCCGCACCTCCTTCAGGCTGCCCAAGCCCCGGATCACGATCCGGTAGGTGTCCTGGGTGGCCTGCAGGCTCGCCCGGCCCGCGGCCCTGGACGCCCGTCCGAGGGTCGCCAGGGCGAGACCGGAGAGCACCACCACTCCGGCGGCGACGATCAGGAACGCCGCGGGGACCGTGACCGCGAGCGCCACCAGCATCGCCAGGGCGGTGAGCATCTCCGAGACCAGTGTCACCGTGTTCACGACGACCCCGGAGTACACCTGCTGGACCGCGGACTCCAGGCGCCGCAGCACCACCGGGAGGCTGCGCTCGATGTGCTGCTGGTGGCTGGCGTGGAGGTAGCGGGCGAGGATCGCGGTGGAGACCGAGGCCTGGTTGTTCTGGACGAAGCCGTGCAGCCAGAACCGGAAGCCGGCGGTGACGACGTCCTTGACCAGGAACACCCCGACGATCAGCCACGTGAGCCGGGCGACGAGCGCCGGTCCGGGCTCGGCGAGGAGCTGGGCGAGGGGCCCGAGCCGGGGCATGCTCGCCGTACCCCCGATGATCGAGGCCACCAGGAGCGGCACCAGCAGGGTCGCCGCCACCTCGGCGAGAGCCAGCAGGAAGGCCACGCCGGTGACGACCAGCAGCCGGATCCTGACCCCCGGTTCGAAGATCAGGGCGGCCTGTCTCCAGCGGTCGCTCCACGCGCTCAGCATCCAGACGTCCTCCTCACGGCGCCCTCATCGTATGAGCAGAGGCAGTGGCGCCACGCAGTGGTGCGCAGGGCGTGGCCTGCGCGCGCTGCGTCGGACGGTCTCAGTACTTCTCGACACCGGGACGGATCCGGCTTGCGGATCGGCCGCTCCCGACGGACCATCGGCCAATGACGCGCACCCCGGAGCCGCTCGACATCCGCATCACCCAGCGCCGCAACTGACGCGATCGACGGAAGGAACATCATGGACTGGAAGATCGAACTGCTGGCGGTGCCGGTGACCGACGTCGACAGGGCCAAGGCGTTCTACGTGGACCAGGTCGGGTTCAACGCCGACCACGACCACCGGGTGAACGAGAACCTGCGGTTCGTCCAGCTGACCCCGCCCGGCTCGGCCTGCTCCATCGTGATCGGCGAGGGGATCACCGAGATGCCGCCCGGTTCGCAGCAGGGCATCCAGGTCGTCGTCGCCGACGCCGAGGCGGCCCGTGCCACGCTGGTCGCGAACGGCGTCGAGGCCAGCGAGATCGACGACCAGCCGTGGGGGCGGTTCGTCTTCTTCAAGGATCCGGACGGGAACGGCTGGGCGCTGCAGCAGCTGCCGGCCTGGCGCTAGCGTCGCGCCCCGCACCCGGAGGACACTCCGGAGGTGCCCACGATGGAGAGTGCCGTCCCGCTCGAGTACCCGTTCCGCGGCCGGTGGCGGGTCGAGATGAGTCCGGCCGACCGGGTGCCCAGCCACGGCACGCACCTGTTCGCGACCACCTACGCGATCGACTTCGTCGCAGTCGACGAGGCCGGCCGTTCAGGCGGGTTCCGCGTCGGCTCACTGCTGCATCCGGAGCCGCCCCGGCTGTTCGTCGGATTCGGCCGCCCCGTGCTGGCGCCCGTTGCCGGCACCGTGGTCGCTGCCGTCGATCACGAACCGGACCATGCCGCCCACCGCGGGCTCGCCTCGGTGTCCTACGCACTCACCCAGCGACGCCGCCTCGCGGAAGGATGGACGAGCCTTGCCGGCAACCACGTCGTGATCGAGGCAGCACCCGGACGACTGGTCGCCCTCTGCCACCTCCGCCAGGGCACTCTCGATGTGGCGGTGGGCCAGTCCGTGGCCGCCGGCGACCTCCTGGCCGAGTGCGGCAACTCCGGCAACAGCACCGAGCCGCATGTCCACCTGCAGGCCTTCGACCGGATCGACGTCACCCATGCGGTCGGGCTGCCGATCTCCTTCCCGGACGGCCTGCCCGCCAACGGCCAGATCATCGACGCGTGACGACCCACTCGACGCGCATGCCGGTCGGGCGATTCCGTGCTACGGCAGAGTGGTTATCCGGCGCGCAATCAGTCCTGCCGCCACTCCGTGCTACGCCATTGTCGTTGTGAAGCGGCATGGCTGCCTCATAACGACGCTGGCGTAGCACCGACCGAGTCGGGTGTCCTCCACTGTCGCGAAAACGACGCTCGCGTAGCACGGGCCGTCGGCGCGCCAGATCGGGGGGCGCCTGTGCCGTGCTGGGCCTCCACGCTCCTAGGCGACGTGGTCGTCCGGTGCCTTCGAGGTGTCGCAGGCGGCCATGCTGGTGGCGTCGAACCCGATCAGGGTCCACCGGCGACGCGACTCCGACGTGCCGTGATCGGCGTCGCCGACCGAGCCGACGTCGTCGGCGAGATCCTGACGGACCTCGTCGGTGACCTGGAGGCCTTCGAGGGTGCGCAGGAGCATCGCCGACCAGCAGGTCGCCTGCAGTTCGATGCGGCGGGTCGAGGTCCCGGGCGACGTGTCGAGCACCATGCCGAGCTCGTGCTGGACGGCGTGGGCGTACTCGTGGAACACGACGCGGGCGGCGGTCAGGTCCCAGTCGTCGGCCATCCACCGCAGGTCGTCGGAGAAGATGAGGCTGCCGTCCAGCCTGCAGTACATGCCGGCCTCGTCGTCGGTGAGCTCGCCGGTGCACGCGCTCGGGGCGTCGGTGGTTTCCACGAAGACCGCGGGGTCGGGCGCCTGTCGTCCGATGGCCTCCAGTGCGGGGGTCCACGACTGCCGGGCGCACTCGACGTAGTCGATGAGGGACGAGCGGAACGTGGCGACCGTCGAGGTGTCATCGACCGCGGTGCACACATTGGCCGGGACGGGCAGGTCGTTGAGCGAGACGTGCCCGGACGTGGGGGCCGGACCGCCGGGCGGCAAAGTCACAGCGCCGCAGCCGGTCAGCAGTGTGGTCGCCGCCAGGGCGACCGCCAGCCTGAACACAGACGGAGTATCGCACCGATGCCCCGGCCGACCCTACTGCTCCTGGTCGAGCCGGGCGATCGCCCGGAGGACGCCGGCGATGTGGTCGGACTCGTGCCAGATGCTCACGAACCCGGAATCTCCACGGGAGAGGAACTCGCGCACCGAGACGGCGTCGTCGGCCACCGAGCCGAGGTCGAGGACGGGTTCGTCGTCCAGGTTGGTCGCATCGCCGAAAGGCACGTTCCAGTAGTGGTCGCCCCGAAGCCGCAGGACGGGCCCGAGTTGCGCGTCGACCGCGTCCAGCAGCTGGCCGATCGCGGCCCGCAACTCGGCAACCGTGAGCTCCGAGGCAGTTGTGCCGTCCCGTCCGTGACCGTTCTCCATGGCGACAGCATGCCGTGATCATGGCTAGCCCGGCTCCCGCCGGGCGAACGGTCGTTCGAGCGATTCATGATTTCAGGGTATTCTGAAGTCGTGAAACCGAGTGAGGCACCCCTCTACGAGATCAAGGCCAACCTGTTCCGTGCGCTGGCCCATCCCGTCCGGATCAGGGTGCTGGAGCTGCTGGTGGCCGGGGGGACCGATCCCGAGACCCCCGGCGAGGTGAACGTCGCCGAACTCCTCGCCGACATCGGCGGCTCGCCGTCCCACCTGTCCGGGCATCTCGGCGTGCTGCGGCAGTACGGCGTGGTGACCTCGCGCCGGGTCGGCTCGCGCGTCCTCTACCGCACCGCGCACCCGGCCGTGGTCGACCTGCTCAACAGCGCGCGCCGGTTCCTGCTCGACACCCTGGCCGCGACCGGCGGCCAGCTCGAGGCGGCCGCAGCCCTGCCGCCGCTCGTCGCCCCGTCCCGTTGAACCGCCCGTCCCTCCCGACCCGAACGGCCCCATGACCACCACCACGTCCCGCGGCGCCTTCGTGCCCGCGCACATCGGCCGCCACCTGTCCGGCCTGCTGCCCAGGCCCGAGGACCTGGCCCCACTACGGACGAGCTGGCGCCGCGACCTCGTCGCCGGCGTCACCGTCGGTGTCGTCGCCCTGCCGCTGGCGCTCGCCTTCGGGGTGAGCTCGGGACTCGGTGCCGCCGCCGGCCTGGTCACCGCGATCGTCGCCGGCGTCGTGGCGGCGGTGTTCGGCGGGTCGCATGTGCAGGTGTCCGGACCGACCGGGGCGATGGCCGTGGTGCTGGCGCCGATCGTCGCCGCGCACGGCACCCAGGCGGTCGTCGCGGTGTCGGTGATCGCCGGGGTGATCCTGGTCGCCGCCGGTGCCCTGCGGCTGGGCCGGGTGGTGGTCTACATCCCGTGGCCGGTGATCGAGGGGTTCACCGCCGGGATCGCGGTGGTGATCGCCCTCCAGCAGGTGCCGCTCGCGCTGGACGCGCCCGTCCAGACCGGCGAGCGCACCCTGCCGGCGGCGTTCGACGCGATCCGGACCGCCGACTGGAGCCAGGCGTGGCTGCCGCTGGCGATCACCCTGGGCGTGGTGCTGGTGGTGGAGCTGCTGCGCCGGCTGCCGGGTTCGCTGCCCGGGGCGCTGATCGCGGTGGTGCTCGCGACCGCGGTCGCCGAGGTCGGCCACCTGGACGTGGCGCGCATCGGCGCGCTGCCCTCGCACCTGCCGCTGCCGAGCATCCCGGCCATCGACCCCGGCATCCTGCACGAGCTGACGGGCCCTGCCCTGGCGGTGGCCGCGCTGGCCGCCATCGAGTCCCTGCTGTCGGCGCGGGTCGCGGCCGGGATGGCACCGACCGGACGGGTGCTGCCCGACCGCGAGGTGTTCGGCCAGGGCCTGGCGTCGATCGCGTCCGGACTGTTCGGCGGCATGCCGGCGACCGGGGCGATCGCGCGCACGGCCGTGAACGTGCGGGCCGGGGCGCGGTCGCGGCTGGCCGCGGTGACCCACGCCGTGCTGCTGGCCGGGGTGGTGGCCGTCGGCGCGGGGCTCGCATCGAGGATCCCGTTGTCCGCGCTGGCCGGCGTCCTGATCGCGACCACCCTGCGAATGGTGGACGTGGGGGAGGTCCGCGGGCTGCTGAAGGTCGGTCGCAGCACCGCGGCGACGTTCGCGGTGACCATCGCCTGCACGGTGCTGCTGGACCTGCTCACCGCGGTCGAGGTGGGCGTGGTGCTGGCGGCGTTCTTCGCGTTGCGGGCGCTGGCCGACACCACCCACGTGGCCAGGCAGGAGCTGCCCGGGCCGGCGGCCGCCGGGGACGAGCACATCGCCCTGCTGCGGCTGGAGGGCTCCCTGTTCTTCGGCGCCGCCGACCGGGTGATGGACGACATCGGTGACAGCGATGCGTGGGTGGTGGTGCTGCGCCTGTCCAAGGTGGAACTGCTGGACCCGACCGGCGCGCACCGGCTGGCCGAGATCGTCCAGCTGCTGGAGGCGCGCGGGGTGACCGTGCTGATCAAGGGGCTCCGGGCGCGACACGAGCGGATGGCCGCGCGCGCCGGCGTCCTGGAGGCCCTCCGCACCCGCGAGCACCAGTTCGACGACCTGGACGAGGCCGTCGCGCACGCGCGCAGCCACGTCGCCCGGCAGCTGGCGAACCAGCCGGTGCCGAAGCGTCGTCACTGAGCCGGGTCAGCCGGGTTGTGCCCGGGCCATCCCGGCCACCACGGCGACCCGCTTGGCGCGCAGCGTCCCCGGCTCGTACTTGACCAGCCAGGAGTCGTCCTCGACGAGGTCGACCGAATGCGACTCCTCCGCCGCGGCCGGGCGGGACCGCAACCGCTCGACCACCGAGCGGAAGTAGTAGTGGAAGAACAGCCGGTTGAACTCGGTGAAGTAGATGTCGGCCACCCGGCGATCGCCGCGCACGATCACCATGTTCTCGTCGTTCTCGGTGGTGGACGCCCGGGAGAAGTTGGCCGAGCCGGTGACCACCACCGGGTCGGCGCCCAGCGGATCGCAGAGCAGGAACTTGTCGTGGATGAACGCGACGTGGTGGCTCAACCCGAGGACGCGCGAGTTGGTCTCCACGACCCACTGGCCGAGCGGGGTGTCCAGCTCGGAGCCCCAGGCCTCGTACACGTTGCGGCTGGCGTCCAGCCGGACGGTGGGCGTGCCCGAACTCCGCTTCTCCAGGAGGAAGAACCGCAGCGGACCGTCCGGCGTCCCGGTGGCGGCCGCCTCGGCGATCTCGGCCGCGATGCCGAACGCGAAGGTCGCGCAGGCCAGCGATCGGGCGTCCGCCGCGACCAGCCGCGCGTAGAGGTTCAGCGTGGCCAGGTCCGTCCGCGGGCTGAACACCGGGGTGATCCCCTTCGGGATCGAGGCCCGGTCGAGCGGTGCGGGCGACAGACCGGCGACGGCCGCGCGGTAGGCGGCGTTCCGTTGCCGCTTCTCGGTGGCGCCGTCGGTCCTCCGGCCGCCGGGGTCGGTGGCCAGCAGGTCCCAGTAGGCGAGGTACTGCGCCGCCGTGCGGCGGTCGCGGACGAGGTGTCCGACGTTCGACTGTCCGTGGATGCCGCTGGTGGTGAGGTTGGTCGACCCCGTCCAGACCGATTCCGGGACGCCGCCGCGCAGCACGACCAGGAACTTGTTGTGCGCGATCGCGGACACGCGCGCCTCCCGCGGCACCACCGCGTCCGGCGGCAGCCCGGCCGCGGCGATCGCCGCCAGGTTGGCCTTGCGGGGACCGTCCTCGTCCGCCTTGAGGTCGACCACGAGGCGCACGTCCACGCCACGTCCGACGGCTGCGGCCAGCTCGGCGAGGACGGGCTGGTAGCTGAACTCGTAGAAGGCGCCGCGGAGCGCGTCCCCCGCAGCCGTCGAGCGGATCAGGCCGAGCAGCACGTCGTCCAGGTCGCGGCTGAGCCAGGCGAGCGCCTTGTCCCGTAGCTCCGGCGTCGGCTGTTCGTCCGGCGGCAGGTTGTGGAAGGTGCGCTGGTAGGCCTGGCTGGAGGCGACGCCCCGGTTGAACACCACGTCGTGGACGTCGCCGCGCAGCGGTTCGGTCTGGATGGTCACCGTGGTCGGACGGCCCCAGCGGGGTGCGGCGGGGGTGCCCCGCATCGGGTGGAAGCGGTAGGTGTAGGTCGAGCCGGACTGCAGCGTGAAGTCGTCCCAGACCAGCGCCTGGATGGGGTGGACGTGGGTCGACACGGACGTGTTGGGCGTCGGGTTCGGCTCGAGCGAGCGGAAGACCTTGAACCCGTTGACCCAGCGGAACGGCCCGTCGCCGACGGCGCGCTCGACACTGAAGCCGAGCAGCCCGCGGCGGGCAGTGGGAGTGGCGGTGAGGGCGAACGATGCGGTGTTGATCCCGCATACGGCGTGCGCCCGGATTCCGCGGACGGACCTGGAGCGGTAACGCATACCCAAGGCTACGTCCGGTGCGGGTGCGAACTCACCGCCCTCTCGTCGCGGGTCGCCCGACAGCGGTTGGCACCGGCACCTCCAGGTGCAGTCGCTGTTCTCCCGCGGTGCGAGCGTCAACCAGCGCGTTGGTGTCCTGCGTGTACGTCAGCCCGGTGTGCAGTGTCGACCAGTCGCCCTGTGACACCCAGTGCTGAGCATGGTCGAGGATCCGATGGAGTGCGTCAGGCCCGCCGCCATTGGTGGCACGGGTGAGTGCCGACAGGTAGTCGAGCCGCAGGATGGTCGGGATGATGATGCGATGGTGGCCGGCCGCGACCAGCGCGTTGTTCATCGCGATCCGCGCCGACCGTCCGTTGCCGTCCACGAACGGGTGGACCTCACTGATCAGGAACATCAGATAGGTGGCTCGGCGGAAGGGGTCGTCGAGGTCGGCACCCTCCTCCCAACCGGCCCGCAGGGTGCCGGGCACCAGTTCCGGAGCGACGAACTCAGTGGCGCCGGCACGGTTGCCGCGATCCTTCCACTGTCCGGGCAGCCTGGATGAGTGGGCCGCCATCATCACGGCATGGCGCGCCCGGAGGGCGTCCAGGAAGTCGTCGGCGTCCCGCGGCAGGACGCGCATGTCGTCAGACGAGGTGATCTGGTAGGTGCCGGTCACATCGTGGGCGTCCTCGGGGCGGCCGAGGTCGACGTGGCCGAACACGATCGCTTCGGCCTCCTCGATTGTGAACTCCGTACCTTCGATGAAGTTTGAGAAGTACGCCTCGAAGAACGGAACCGTCGCTGTATAGCGCGCCAGTGTGTCCGGTCGCTGCACGGGGGCCTTGGCGGCGAGTTGGGCAGCGAATGACCTGAGCAGCGCGACCCGGTTCCGGTCGTACCCTTCGCCGCGCTGGGCGGCCCGCAGCGCACGGGACGGTGTGTCGACGGTGTCGGTCTCGGCGCGGGCCGCCCGGAAGAACGCTTCGATGCCGGAGCCGACAGCGCGCGGCGCTCGGGCGGTGACTTGCCGGACGAGCTCGTCGACCCGATCGGGCCGGGTCGTGTTGCTGATCTCCACGATCCGGTCGTGGAGCTGTTCTCGGGTGAGCTTGGCGACGCGCCGGTTCGGCCGGCCCGGGTGGTCCTCCGAGTTGTCGATCAGGGCGCGTGCGGGGGAGGCCATGAAGATGCCGTTGCCGAGCGGGATGTCATCGTCGTCACGGCGGCCGGCCATGTCCGGGCGAATGGTGAGGCCGGGCAGGCGGAGCGGGTTGCGCCGGGGGTGGCTGACGTTGAGTTCGCCATCCGCCGGCAACCCGGTGAATGCGTTGGCATAGCTGATCACTGCCCCGGGGAGGACGCTGGCGAGAATGGCCCGCCACTCGCGCTGGACGACCTGTTCCGGAGTACGTGTGGTGTCGTCGCTGTAGATCCCGGTCGCGATGCGCTGCAGCCGTCCGGCGGTCGTGCGACGCTGAAGCTCGCTGCGACTGAGGTCCTGGCTGGTGAAGATCGCCACGTGTTGTTCCGTTCCTGCAGAAACTCGTCCGCTTCGGGACGTATCTGCAGAAACTATAGCCGACCATGTGACGAATCTTCAGAAACTATCGGGGGTATCTCGACCTGATGGCCCCAAGATCAGCGGGAGAGGTGCCCGTTCATCGCCCGTGTCGTTCATCGCCTACAGTGGGCGCATGTGTGGCATCTCCGTGACTCGCTCCTGCCCTTCTCGCTGACGACGCCCGGACGTCCGTAGGTCGGTCCCCGGTGCGCGTCGCCGGCGTTCCCCGCCGGGCGGCCACTGTGAGTTGCCTGGCCCCTGCCAATCCTCAGGAGCCACACCCATGTACACATCCGGGCGTTCCGATTCGGCTGATCCGCGCGTCGGCCGAGCCATCGTCCACCTGATCGTCGGCCTTCCCGGCGCAGGAAAGACCACGTGCGCGAAGGAGCTGGAGGTCAGCGCGTCGGCGCTGCGGCTGACGCCTGACGAGTGGCAGATCGCGCTGTTCGACGGCCAGAACCCGCCGGACAAGCGGGACCTTGTCGAAGGCAAGCTGGTCCAGCTGGGCATGCGGGCCGCCGAGCTGGGCACCAACGTCGTCCTCGACTTCGGGTTCTGGGGACGGGACGAACGGTCGGCGTTGCGCTGGATCGCCCACTCCGTCGGCGCGCGCAGCCAGGTCGTCTACCTGCCGATCGACCATGAAGAGCAGTACGAGCGGATCAGGACCCGGTTCGCGGTGACGCCCGCCGAGACCTTCCCCATCAGCAAGGGTGAACTCGCGCGGTGGCGGTCCCAGTTCCAGGTGCCGGATGAGGACGAACTGCGAGGCGACGAGATCCCTCCCGTTCCGTCGGGCTTCGTGTCCTGGTCGCAGTGGGCGTCTCGGCGCTGGCCGTCCCTGCCGGACCGGTACGCTCCGGCCGCCTTCAGTGGGGCGGCTCCGACAGCAGTTCGTACATGAGCGCGATTGCCTCGTCCCGGCTCATCCTCAGTGCCACCTCCTCGGCCACACCCCGGTTGATGAGGATGGTGAGGACGTCGGCCGGGAGCGTGTCCTGAGGCAGTGCCTGGGTGCCACGGCTGGGCGTGACCTTGTCTCTGACGCAGGCCCAGAACTCGGCCGGGGTCACCTGGAGTTGCTCGCGGAGAATGCGGGACCACAGCTGGCGGCCGTAGGTTTCCTTGGAGTCGGGTGGTCGGGAGATGTGGGTCCGCAGGATGCTGCCGTCGGGCAGGGCCAACTCGAACGTCTGGTGGTGCCGAACGGTGCCGCCGGTTGCGTTGCGGATCTCCGTCCATCCTTCGGTGGTGCAGAACTGAAGATGGTCCTTGCGCCTGGGGGCGGGATAGCTGGGCACTGGGTCAGGCGCCGCGGACCCAGCCGGCCAGCTGGTCGTCGGTGGACAAGGTGATGATCTGGACGAGGCCCCAGTTGCCGGCGTGGTTCGGTGCATTCAGCAGGTGGTCGTCCCAGTCGGCTGCGTACTCCCGCAGAGCGATCACCATTTCGGCGACGGCGTCGTCGAAGGTGGCGCCTTCGACGGCCAGGGCGAGTTCGGAAACGACGATGCCGACCGCGCCGTCCTCCTGGAACACCTCCGCCCGCGCCGGGTGCAGCTTGGTGAGTGCGTCACGGAGCCGGTCGGCATCGACCGCCGCAACCAGCCGGCCGTCCCGGGTGTAGCTGACGGGGCGCCCGGACATGGCGGCGTCCGTCAGGTCGGACATGTGGGAGCGCGCATCGCTCAGGGTCGCAAAGTGGGTCATTGTGTCCGTGTCCTCCTGCCTAGAAGTGTACAGACTGTACAGGTGATACGTAAGGTCTACCGGTGCGGTGGTGGGCGCCATTCGTCGCCGGCGTGCTGCTCGCCGTCGCTCTCTTCCGCTCCGGCCGTGTCCCTGCCTGGTGCGTTCACCCGCCGGCTGTCGTGGACGGAATTCATACCGAAGCTCCCACGGGGCAATGGCCACACGCTTTGCGGGCATTTCACCAATTAACGGTGTATTGGGAAAATGCCTTGGGGGCCTCGCTAATGCCGGCGGCCACACCTGGTGGACGGCCGTCGACTGTCACCTGACTAGGGGTCACCCGCTTGGGGGACAACGGCAACCCCTTCCCGGAACCAGTCAACCATTTTCCCGAAAATGGCATGTGCGCCCCGTTTGCCGAGGTATATTCAGGCCCGGACACGTTCCCCCACGTGCGCAAGTCCCCTCGCAACAAAGGCCGCCACCTTGTCCGCTACGCCATCGCGTCCTCGACGCGTGCTCGGAAACCTGCTCAGCCTCCTGTGCAGCTTCCTGCTGATCGTCCTCGGCACCCCGCTGACCACCGCCGTCGCCGCCGAGCACGACGCCGAGCTCACCATCGAGCAGTACGTCACCGACCACCAGGACGAGGTCCCCACGATCAAGCCGGGCGACCGGTTCAGCTTCACCGTCAATGTGCAGTGCAGCAGCCCCGACACCGGCGCCTGCGTCGGCGCCACCATCGTCGACGAACTCCCCGAGCCGCTTGAGTTCGACAGCGATCCGATGTCGATCACCCCCAACATCGCCAGCGCCTCGGTCAGTGGCCGCACCCTCACCACCCGGTTCAACGGCACCGGCTTCGAGGCCGGCATCCTGGCCACGCTCACCATCAAGGTCGTGCTGCCCACCACCGCGTCCGGCGACTTCGACGCGAAGACCGTCCGCAACCAGGTCACCGCCAACGCGGCCAACGCCGACGCCGTCACCGACGCCACCGCCGTCAAGCTCGCCATCCCCACCACGCTCGCCGCCAGGGCCACCACGTCGGCGACCCCCGACCAGACGCTGCCGGCACTCCCCGGACGGGCCGCCACCTTCACCCTCAAGGGCGGCAACGCCTCCAACGTCAGCGTCGACAGCCTCCAGCTCACCGACCCGGCCGGCGCCGGCGCGTCCACCTTCGACTACCTCGCCGTCACCGGACTCGCCGGCCTCGACGCACCCAGGGGCGCGACGAGGGTCCGGCTCGACTGGTACGACGGCCACGACTGGCACAACGGCACCGCCGTCGCGCTGCCCGAAGACCCGGACGACCTGCTGCCCGCGGACCCGGACCAGATCAGGGGCCTGCGGATCACCTTCAGCGGGACGGCCGGCGGCGTCATCCCGCCCGGCGCGAGCGGCGGGCTCACCGTGAAGACCGTCAGCCGGGACGCCTTCGGCGACCTCGCCGCCGAGGAGACCCTGCAGGTCACCAACCCCCTGCAGGTGGTCGTCGCCCGCGGCGCGGACACCGCCGCCGACCAGGCCTCGGCGAGCGTGACCTTCCAGAAGAAGCCCGTGCAGGTCGCGGTCACCAAGACCTTCACCACCGACTCGCTGGTCTCCGGCAGCACCACGACGGCGACCGTCACGGCGACGACCGGCATCATGCCGGTGTCCCGCCTCGAACTCACCGAGCCGGCCGCCGGCCACCCCGACCTCGCCGCGCAGGGACTCACCTTCGTCGGCTTCGTCACCGACCCCGCGGCCGAGCGGACGGTCGCCTGGCCGTCCGGCGCCACCCGCGCCGAGGTCACCTACCGGTACACCGAGGGCGATCCGCAGACCCTCGACACCACGGACGTCGACACGCTGCCCGACCCCGACGCCGACCGCGTCGTCACCGGCTTCGCGGTCGTCTTCACCGGCGCCGACGACGCCATCGACTCCCGCGCCAGGGCCGTCCTGCCGTTCCGGGTCCGGGCCGGCCAGGTCGACCAGGAGGCCGGCGTCGGCGTGACCAACGCCGTCACCGCCACGGTCACCAGCAGCACCCCCGACTCCGCCACCGACACGGCGACCGCCGACCTCGCGCTGCTGCCCCAGCGCGTCCGCGCCTCGACCAGCAAGGTGTTCAGCCGGAGCAGCACCTGGGCCACCCCGGGCACCACCAACACGGTCAGCATCACCTCGCGGCTCACCCAGGGCTCCACGGTCGGCTCCGGGTACCTGCAGGTCGAGGACAGTGACGCCGCCTTCTGGGACTACTTCGACCTGCGCCGCGTCCAGTACACCGACATCCCCGCCAACACCGACCTCACCGTGACCTACTGGGACGGTACCGACTGGCAGCCCCTCGCCGGCCCCGTGGCCGGCCCGGTGTCCGACTGGTCGTTCACGCCGACGGACGTCCAGCGCGCCGCGATCGCCGGCCTGCGGTTCACCTACACCCCCAAGACCTCCGGCGACCTGCTGCCACCCGGCTTCAACGTCGCGCCCCGCTTCGACGTCACGCTCCGCCGCGCGCTGCGCAGCGAACCCGGCGTGGCGACCACCGGCAGCGCCAGCGAGGTCGCGGTCAGCGACACCGCCACCACCGAGGTCGCGAACCCGGTGGCCATCCAGCAGGTCGTCACCGCCTCGTCGACGGCGACCACCACCCTCAAGCCGACCGGGACGGGCGGTGCCGGCGGCGGCTCGCTGTGGATGGTCACCAAGCGGTGGCTGGACCCCGTCGGCGGCGACCCGGTCGGCGCGGCGAACGTCTCCGCGCTCAGCGACAGCACGCGGACGGCCGTCCTCGCCTGGGGCACGGACGGACTGAGCCTGAGCCAGCTGGAGATCGTCGACGATCCGGCGTACGCCAGCCCGGCCAGTTCGTTCCACGACGCGTTCGACCTGGTCCGGATCCGGCCGATCACCCGCGCGATCGATCCGGAGATCGGCCAGGACCGGGTCAGCGGGGTCGCGCTGTACTCCTCGTCCGCCGATGACTGGGTCGACATCACCTCGAAGGCGTGCCCGACGGCGTCCGCGTGCGACGGCGGCTTCCCCGGCTACACCCTCACCGACGCCGAGCGGGCGAGCACCCTCGCCGTCCGGATCACCTTCGCCCCGGGCAGCGCGAGCGACACCGGCGCGATCGCGCTCAGCTCCGGTGCCGACCGGCAGGTGCGGCTGGACTACCAGCTGCGGCGGACATTGCGCAGCGACCCGGCCCGCTACGTCCTCGGCGACAGCCATGCCCACACCTACAACTCACCGAAGGCGGGCACGGTCGTCAACCACGTGCAGGCCACCGGCACGCTGACCGAGCCCGACGAGCACGAGAACACCGCCGTCCGGTCCGAGGACACCGCCGACCTGACGATCCTCGACCAGCCGCTGAACGTGTCGCTGGCCAAGACGCTCGACCAGGTCCAGCTCGGCCTGCCCCAGGCGGACACCACCGCGGCGGAGGACTACCCGCTGGTGCGCTCGACGCTGGTCGCGATCAACAACACCGCGAGCCACGTGCCCGAGCTGGCCATCTCGGACCCGTCCCCCGCCCAGACGGGCCTCGGCGCCTACGACCGGCTGAACCTGTACCAGATCCAGCTGCCGGAGCTCCCCGCCGACCTGACCGTCGCCGACGTCACCGTCGACCTCAGGACGGCGGACGGACCCACCCGCACCTACTCCGCGGACGAGGCGCTCGCGCTCACGCCGGCCCAGCTCGCCGACGTGGTCGGCGTCACCGTGCACTTCGGTGCGCAGGCCAACCTCGCCGACCCGGATGCGCCGCTGGTCGCCAGTGGGGAGACCGCGACCGCACAGCTGACCTACCAGCTGCGCTCCACGCTGCGCAGCGACCCCGCCACCCCGGTGACGGACGGGGACACCGTCACGAACACCGCCCGCGCGGAGGTGCGCAGCCCCGGCGGCATCGCGTGCGCGGGCAGCTCCGACTGCGACCAGCCGACCGCGGACGACGACGCCAGCCTGTCGATCGTGCAGCCGACCTACTCGGTCTCGGCCACGAAGTCGGTCAACTGGCCCACCCGCTACGAGGACCAGTCGGCAACCGGCTACGTGGTCACGCTCACCGCCCAGCCGGACGGCACCGCGCGCACCAGGCAGCTCAGCCTCACCGATGCCGAACCGACCTTCTGGAACGCCTTCTCGCTGGCCTCGGTGCAGTCGATCACCGTGCCGAAGCCGATCACCGAGCTGCGGCTCAGTGTGCTCACCGGCGTCGAATACAGCCTGGTCGACGGCACGCTCGTCGCCCGCTGCGACGGCGACGCGGACCTGTCGGACTGCTGGCGCCCCGCCGACTGGGCCACCCCGGACGGCGACGGGCGGGTCACGCTCAGCCTGCCCGGCGGCGTGTCCGCGGGCGACGTGCGCGGCGTCCGGATCGAGGCGCAGCGGACGGAGGGTGGCCAGGTGCTCCAGTGGGAGCGTCCGGCCAACCCGCTGCTGGTGGTGCGACTGAACGTCACCCGCCGCCAGACCCTCGTCCTCGGCGTGGCCGGCGCCACCGACACCCCGGTGCCGACCACCCGCAAGGACCAGCCCGTCGCGCCCGGCGAGACCGCGGCCGGCACGACGACCGACGCGGCGACTGTCGCCGGGGTCGCCGGCTGGATGCAGAACGCCGCGCCCTACACGGCCAGCGCGACCGCGTCGGCGACGACCGTGCTGCAGCACCGGCCCAACCAGGTGAAGGTGGAGAAGCTGCCCGGCATGGGCACCGGCTCGCTGCCGCCGCGGTACGACCTCGACGCGACGATCCCGTACCAGCTGCGGGTGACGAACACCGGCAGCTGGTCGATGACCGGGCTACGGCTGGCCGACCACATCGACCTCGTCGGCGACTCCTCCCCGCTGGTCCCGGCGAGCGTGGCCACGCCGTTCTCCGCGAAGGTGGACGGCGTCACGGACGCGCGGTTCGCCTTCGCCCTCGACGAGGCCACCGGCGACCTGGCGATCGGGGTCCCGTCCGGCTTCGTGCTCAAGCCGGCGTCGGTGCTGCTGATCACCGCCAACCTGCGCTTCCGGGACCGCCTCGAGCGCGGCACGGTCGTCACCAACACGCTCACGGTGGGCTCCGACCGTCCGTTCGAGAAGTGCCAGTACACCGACCAGGCCAGGCTCCAGCCGACCACCGTCGACGTCGCCGACTGCGTGGCCGGCACCACGGTGGTGACCGCCGCGTCCACGCCGATGACCGTCACCACCTCGGTGAAGGGGGACGGTGCGGGCGTGCCCGGCGCGACGGCCGGTGATCCCCACGACGACGACCTGGGCGTGGCGGCGGTCGGCAGCGCCGACGCCTCCGACTGCGTCAGCGCCGGCGCGGACGGCTTCTACAGCTATCCCTGCACGCCGATCACCCGTCCGGGCGGCCGGGAGACCTGGCAGCTCAGCGTCGCCAACAACGGCAACATCGGCGCCAACGTGATCAGTGCGATCGACGTGCTGCCCGCACCCGGAGACACCGGCGTCACCGTCGGCACCGCGCGGAAGTCCCGGTTCAGCCCGACCCTGCTCGGCAACGTTCGGCTGTCCCTGCCCGACGGCGCCGCCGCGCACTCGCTGCAGGCCTTCTACACCACGGCCGTGCTGGGGGCGAGCTGCAACAAGGCGGACATCCTCAACGACACCCGGCCGGCCCCGCAGGACGACTGCGACATCGACTGGCACGAGTTCGACGCCGGCACCGACCCGGCCGCCCTCGCTGGCGCGAAGGCGGTCAAGTTCCTGGTCAGGTTCGACGACCCCGCGGACGGCCTCGCCCCCGGCGAGAAGCTGACCGTCCGGTTCGACACCCGCACCCCCGCCTACGCCGACCTGGCCGACTCCACCACCGGCGACCCGGTCGCCTGGAACTCCGCCGCCGTCGGTTCGCGGACCAGCGAGTCCGAGAGCTTCGCCGCCCGCGCGTCGCTGGTCACCGAGCCGCGGAAGGTCGGCGTGGCCATCGCCGGCGGTCGGCTCGACCTCGCCAAGCTCGTCGTCGCACCGGAGGGCGCGACCTGGCGCCACCTGCTGCCCGACTCCTACGACGTGACGCTGGCCTGCACCTCGCTCGGCGAGTCCGTGCCGCTGCGCGGCAGCAGCAGCGCGGTGGACGCGAGCGGGTTCAGCCTCGCCGCCGACGGCACCGTCCTGCACTACAACGGCACCGACGGGGTGAACCTGCCCCTGGGTGCCGAGTGCTCGGTCACGGAGAAGTCCGTGCAGGGCGCCGAGACCACCTACGCGCCCGCCAGCGCCATTGCCGGCCGCAGCTACGCCGACGTCGCGAACGTCGCCCACGGCTACACCGCCGGCACAGTGGGCAGGCTCGACGTCACCAACACCTACCGCAACGCCGGCTTCACGGTGATGAAGACCGTCGCCGGTCCCCGGGCGACTTACGCCGACGGCACCGACGTGCGGTTCAAGGACTTCACCTTCACCGCCAGCTGCACCTTCGCGGGCAGCGAGGTGGTGCCGGAGGCCGAGCGGACCTTCAGCCTGCGCGAGGGTGACGAGACCCGGTTCGACGGGCTGCCGGCCGGTGCGGAGTGCACGGTCACGGAGACCTACGCCGCCGGGGCCGCCGGCACGACGATCAAGGCCACCCAGGCGGGGGAAGAGGTCGCCGCAGGGACGACGTCGGTGGACGTCACCCTGCTCGCCGGGGAGAGCCCGGCCACCGGGGTGGACGTGGTGAACACCTACACCGTCGGCGCCGTGCAGATCACCAAGGAGCTCACCGGCGCCGGTGCGGCGGCCTGGGCGGACGGGACGTTCGAGGCCCAGCTGGTCTGCACGTCCGCGGACGCCGATCCGGCCACCGTCTACTCGGCGACCCACCCGCTCACCCGGACGGAGCCGACCTGGGACGTGACCGGCCTGCCGACCGGCGCGACCTGCACGGTCACCGAGACCAGGACCGGCGGCGCGAACGCCAGCACGGTCAGCGGCGGTACGTTCACGGTGGGCGACGACCCGGCGAAGCCGGCGTCCGTGACCCTCACCAACCGGTTCGCCGAGGGTTCGGTGCAGGTGACCAAGCGCGTGCTCGCGAACGGGCAGCCGACCACCGCCGGGCCGTGGGCGGACGGGGAGTTCCCGGTCACCCTGGCCTGCACGCGCCCGGTGGACGGGGTTCCGCAGGCGATCGCCATTCCCGGTGACGCCACCCGCACCCTGACCGCGGCGAACCACTGGACCGCCACCTACTCCGGCCTGCCGACCGGCGCCACCTGCTCGGCCACCGAGGGCGCGACCGCGCTCACGCCCGCCCAGCCGGAGCCGGAGGTCACGGTCTCCGCCCCGGTGGTCGTCGGGGATGCCACGACCGCGGCGATCACCGTCACCAACGACTACCCGGCCGGCACGCTGGCCGTCCGCAAGCAGCTCACCGGCGTCGGCACGGGGTTCTTCACCGCCGCCGCGTTCGACGTGTCCTGCACCCTCGACGGGTACGACGATCCGGTGTTCGCCCGCAGCGGCGTGCAGGTCACCGCCGCGGCGCTCACCACCGCCGCGCTGGGCCCGATCCCGTTCGGTGCGAGCTGCACGGTCACCGAGACCGCCACCGGCGGCGCGGACGCCACCCCACCGGCCCGGACGGTGACGATCGAGCGGAACGCGGCGACGTCCGACCTCACCACGGTCGAGTTCAGCAACGCGTTCTCCGCCGGCACGGTGACCATCACCAAGACGCTCGCCGGTGAGGCGAAGGACGCAGCCTGGGCCACCGCTGCGTCCTTCACCTTCGCGGTGAAGTGCGGCCTGGCCGCGTCCGGCCCGTACAGCTACGCCGGCGACGTGACCCTCAAGGGCGGTCAGAGCGTCCAGCTGAAGGACGCCGGCGGCAGCCCGCGGCTGTTCCCGGTCGGCACGCACTGCTGGGCGACCGAGACCGCGACCGGCGGTGCGGTCACCCCGTCCGTCGACCAGGACAGCTTCGAGGAGGCGGTCGTCGTTGCGGCCGCGCCCGGCTCCGTCCAGGCGCTGACGATCAGCGCGACCAACTCCTACACCTACGCGGGCTTCACGGTCACCAAGGACGTGGTCACCAGTGGGGCCACCGACGCCAACGGCACCCTGCTCGTGTACACGCCGACGTTCACCTTCACGGTCTCCTGCACGCTGGGCGGCACCACGTGGACGAAGAGCGACACCTTCACCCTCGCCAGGCAGGGCGACGGCACGTGGCCGAGCAAGGCCTACGACCACCTGCCCACCGGCGCCACCTGCACGGTCACCGAGACCGGCAGGGCCGGCGCGACCAGCACGACCGTGCGGCTCACCCGGGCCGGTGTGACCGGCGACCCCACGACCACGTCGACGACCTCGTTCAGCCTCGCCGCGGGCGACGCCACCGCCACGACCGCCGCGTTCACCAACACCTACGGCGTGGGCAGGCTGCAGCTGGTCAAAAAGCTGAGCCCGGCCTCGCCGACCTGGGCGACGGCGCCGTTCACCCTGCACGTGGAGTGCACGGCGGCCGGCTTCATCGCCGGCACGGTCTACAGCAAGGACTTCACGGTCGCCCGGGGCGCCCTCACGATCCCCGAGATCACCATGCTGCCGACCGGGGCCAGCTGCAAGACCACGGAGGCGGCCACCGCGAACGGCGGCGCCAACAGCACCGCCTACACGGGCCAGACGATGACCATCGGGAACGGCACGGTCGTCACCACCACGGTCACGAACACCTTCACCACCGGCTCGGTGGCCGTCACCAAGGCCCTGCGGGTCAACGGGCAGGCCACGACGAAGGACCCGTGGAACCGGGGCAGCTACACGATCACGCTGCACTGCACGCGGACGGTCAACGGCGCCGCCGAGACCCTGACGGTCCCGGCCGCCACCCAGGTGTTCACCGGCGCGGCCTCGTACACCTGGACGGGGCTGCCCACCGGCGCCACCTGCTGGGCCACCGAGGACGCCATCGCGTACCCCGCGGACACCCCGGAGCAGCCGATCCCGTCGACCGTCGCGGTGAGTCCCACGACCGTGTCGGTCGGCACCGGCACGGCCGCCCAGACCGTGACCAACAATTTCGCCAACGGCGGGGTGCAGATCGTCAAGCAGCTCGCCGGCGAGGCCGCGGCAGCGTACGCGTCCGGCACGTTCAGCTTCGACGTGGCCTGCACGCTGGCCGGCTCGACCGGCAACGTCTTCACCAGCACCGGCAACACGCTGAAGCGCACCGGTGCCGAGGCCATGCTGTCGACGGTGGTCACCGGCATCCCGCAGGGCGCGGTCTGCACGGTCACCGAGGCGGGCACCGGGGGCGCGACCAGCGTCACCCCGGCGACGAGGAGCGTCGTGCTCGACCCGATCGCGGCCGGCAGCAACCAGGTGGCCACCTTCGCCAACGAGTTCCGCTACGGCGGGTTCACGGTCACCAAGACCGTCCTCAACGGCGGTGCCGTGGACGCCTCCGGCGCACCGATCAGCTACGGCGGCAGCTACGGCTTCACGGCGTCCTGCCTGTTCAACGGCACCGAGGTACTCACCGCTCCGGCCGACCGGACCTTCACCCTGACCGGCGGCGGCAGCAAGCAGTTCCGACAGCTGCCGTCCGGCGCGTCCTGCACGGTGACCGAGACCGACACCAGGGGTGCGGTCGACACGTCCGTGGCCGCGACGAGCGGCGAGACGACGTTCGCCAGCGGCGCGAAGGCGGTCACCTTCAGCGTGCCGACCGGTGACGAGACGGCGGCGACCGTCGCGTTCACCAACCGCTACGCGACCGGCGGACTGGACATCACCAAGGCCGTCGCGGGCGACGGCGCCGCACTGTGGGGCGGCGGGTCGTTCACCGTCGGGCTGGTCTGCACGCTCGACCACGACGCGGACGCGGGCACGGCGGCCCTGACCGTCTACGACGCGTCCCGGACGCTGCGCAAGGGCGAGACCTGGCCGGTGCGGAACCTGCCCGCCGGCGCGCGGTGCACGGTCAGCGAGCCCCAGGCCGGTGGCGCCAACAGCACGACCTACGCGAACCAGACCCCGACGATCACCGCCGCGAACCAGCAGGTGACCGTGACCAACACCTTCGATGTCGGCACCGTCAGGGTCACCAAGGTGCTGCAGGCCAACGGTGCGGGCACGTCGAAGCAGCCGTGGGCGAGCGGCACCTTCCCGGTCACGCTCTCCTGCACGAAGGACTTCGACGGCGACGGCACCGCCGAGCAGTTGACGATCAGCGACGCCACGAAGACGATCACCGGCGCCGGCACCGCGAGCTGGGCCAACCTGCCCCGGGGTGCGCTCTGCACGGTGACCGAGGGGACGTCCGTCGTCACCGGCCAGCCGCAGCCGGCAGTCAGCGTGAGCGGTGCGGTGACCGTCGCGGCCACCCAACAGACGCTCGTGCTGACGAACAACTTCACCGCCGGCACGCTCGTGGTGCACAAGGACATCACCGGCGACGGCGTCGTCTGGGGCACCGGGCCGTTCTCGTTCTCGGTGAACTGCACGCTGGCCGGGGTGGGCACGGTGTTCACCGCGGCGACGACCCTGACCCCGGCAGTCGGCCAGACCAGCCTCGACTCCAGCGCGCTGGGCCCGATCCCGATCGGCTCGGTGTGTGCGGTCACCGAAACCGCGACCGCCGGCGCGACCAGTGTGGCCACGCCCGACCCGGTGACGATCGCCCTGGACGCGGCCACCGGCAACGTGACCACGGTGGGCGTCACCAACACCTTCCGCAACGCCGGGTTCACGGTCGCCAAGAGCGTGACCACCGGCGGGGCGAAGGACGCCTCCGGCGCGGCGATCGGCTACCGCGCGGCCGCGTTCACGGCCAGCTGCACCTTCCGGGGCACCGAGGTGGTGCCGCTGGGTGATCGCAGCTTCTCCCTTGCCGCGGGCCAGTCGAAGCACCTCGCCGGCCTGCCGGCCGGGGCGGCGTGCACGGTCACCGAGACCGACGCCGCGGGGGCGGCGAGCACGACCACCGGGATCACCCAGGCCGGCTCGCCGGTCGCGGACGCCGATCCGGCGGCCCGGGCGGCGGGGTTCACCCTCGTGCCCGGTGAGTCGGCCACCGGCGTGGAGTTCCGCAACGCCTACACGACCGGGTCGGTGACCATCGCCAAGGTGCTGGACGGCTCGGGCGCGAGCCGGTGGGCGGACCCGCAGTTCACCGTCCGGCTGGTGTGCACGCTCGCCGACGCCACCGGCACCACGGTCTTCGACGGCAGCCACACCATCAGCGTCGCCGAGCCGTGGACGGTCGACGGCCTGCCCACCGGCGCGTCCTGCGCGGTCACCGAGACCGCGTCCGGGGCGGCGAACGCCAGGGCGATCACCAACGGGTCGTTCACGGTCGGCACCGGCGCCGCGTCGGTCACCGTGCGCAACACCTACACGCTGGGGACGGTTCGGGTCACCAAGCACCTGCAGCTGAACGGCGCGGCCACGTCCGCGGCGCCGTGGACGGACGGCAGCTACACCGTCCGGCTCGCGTGCACCCGTCCGGTCAACGGGGTCGACACCCCGATCGACATCCCGGGCGGCGCCACCCGACGGATCACCGGCGCCGGCACGGCCGACTTCGCCGACCTGCCCACCGGCGCCACCTGTGCGGTCTCGGAGGTGGCGAGCTCGCCGGCCAGCCAGCGGACGACGGTCAGTCCGGCCACGGTGGTCGTCGGCACCGACCCGGCCAGCCCGCAGGCGGTCACGGTCACCAACGACTTCCACACCGCGACGATGGGCGTGCGCAAGCAGCTCTCCGGGGCCGGCTCGGCCGCCTTCGGCTCCGGACCGTTCGACTTCGAGGTGTCCTGCACCCTCGCCGGCGCCGGCACGGTGTTCGAGACCACGGTCCGGCTGGGCCGCGTGGACGATTCCGCGACCACACTGGACTCGGCCGCGCTCGGCCCCGTCCCGGTCGGTGCGGTCTGCACGGTCACCGAGTCCGGCCGGGGCGGCGCGGACGGCACGCCCGACCCGGTCACCCTGACCATCGCCGAGGACGCCGCGACCAACGTGGCCACGTTCACCAACCAGTTCAGCGCGGGCACGGTCTGGCTGGCCAAGCACCTGTCCGGTGCCGCGGCCGCCGAGCCGTGGGCGGCCTCGGCGGAGTTCGTCATCGACGTCCGCTGTGAGGTCGAGGTCGCCGGCGAGCGCGGCACGGTGCTCTCCCGCCGGGTGACGATCGCCGGCGGGCAGCGGGTGAACGTCACCGACGCCGCCGGCCACCCATCCCGGGTGCCGCTGGGCGCCCACTGCTGGGCGACCGAGGTGGACGCGCAGTCCGCGACCACCAGTCAGGTGGCGCAGGACGGCTACGAGCATGCGGCCGTCGTGGCCGCCGGCTCGCCGTCCGACCTGCAGGTGCTCGACCTCGACGTGACCAACACCTACGAGTACGCGGGGTTCACGGTCGCCAAGACCGTCGACAACGGCGGCGCCGCCGACGAGGCGGGCGATCCGGTCGGCTACGGCGCGACGTACGACTTCGCCGCCGAGTGCACCCTGAACGGCGCCAGCGTGTTCAGCCGGACCTTCACGCTCACGGACGGGACGTCGCGCGCGTTCGACGGCCTACCCGCCGGCGCGAGCTGCGCAGTGACCGAGACCGGCACGGGTCATGCCGTGCGGACACTCGTCCAGGTGGTGCAGAACGACTCTGCCGGCGCCGCGGAGACGTCGGCTTCGGCCGGGTTCGTGCTGCAGCGTGGAACGGTGTCCCCGGACAGCGCGGCGGCCAACCGGGTGGGCTTCACCAACGCCTACCGCATCGGTGCCGCCACGCTCGCCAAGGTGGTCGTGGGCGACGGGGCCGCGGCCTGGGGCGAGGGTCCGTTCGCGCTGCACGTCGTGTGCACGCTCGACACCGATGCCGACCCCGCCACCGCTCCGGCGACGGTGTTCGACGCCACGCGCGAGGTCACCCGCGGCGAGCCGGAGTGGGCGCTCACCGAGCTGCCCAGCGGCGCGTCCTGCACGGTCACGGAGACCGCGACCGGTGGCGCGACGGCGGCCGCCGAGCCGGCCGTGTTCACGGTCGGCACCGATCCCGGCCGGCCCGCCCGGATCGAGCTGACCAACCGGTTCGACACCGGCGCGGTGACCGTGACCAAGTCGATCCTGGTGGACGGCGAGACCAGTGCGGCCGAGCCGTACGCGTCCGCCGACTACCTGGTAAAGCTCGACTGCACCCGCGAGGTGAACGGCGTCGCGCGGCCGGTCGACGTCCCCGGGGACGCGGCCGCGGCCGGTGAGCCGGGCGACGGGCTGCGCAGCATCACGGGCGCGGGCACGGTCACCTACGGCGGCCTGCCCATGGGCGCGGTCTGCACGACCACCGAGGTGGCCGCCGGGCTGCCGCTGCCGGCGGACCAGGTGAGCATCGACCACGGCACCGTCACCGTGCCGGCGGGCGACACGATCGCCGTCGAGGTCACGAACGACTACCACACCGGCGCGCTGGTGCTCACCAAGGCGCTCGCCGGCGCGGGTGCGGGCGACTACGCCGACCACCCGTTCGGGTTCGACGTTTCGTGCAGGCTCACCGACACCCGCGGGGTCGCGCACACCGTGTTCACCGCGTCCGGGCTCGAGCTCAGCCGGGACGGTGGCCTGACCGGCGACGAGCTCGGACCGATCCCGGTGGGCGCGTCCTGCACGGTGGTCGAGACGCGCACCGGCGGCGCGACCACTCCCGCGCCGGGGGCGACGGCGATCATCACGGACGGCGCCGCCACGCCGGTCGTGCTGACGAACACCTTCGCCACCGGCGAGCTCCGGGTGCGGCTCCAGCTCACCCTGGATGGGACGCCCACCACGGCCGACCCGTACGCGGGTGGCCGCTACACGACGCGGGTCAGCTGCACCCGTGAGGTGGACGGCGAGGAGGTTGCCGTCCCCGTCCCGGGTGGTGCCGACTGGACGAGCACCGGCGCGGGAGAGCGGACGATCGGCGGCCTGCCCGTCGGCGCCCGGTGCGCGGTCGTCCAGACGGACGCATCGCTCGCCCCGCAGGGCGTCGGCTACGACCCCGCGGCGGCCGTCGTGACCGGCACCGGTCCGGCCACCCTGACCGTGGTCGACGACTTCACCACGAGCACGCTCACCGTCCGGAAGGTGCTGGCCGGCGCCGGCGCCGCCGTCCACGCCGACCAGCTGTTCGGCTTCACCGTCACCTGCACGCTCGCGGAGGACGGGGTGGCCACGCCGCACCGGGTCCTCGGCCAGTCGCTCACCCTGAGCCGGGCCGCCGGCCTCGTGAGCGCACCGCTCGGGCCGGTGCCGGTCGGCGCAGAGTGCACGGTCGTCGAGACCGCAAGCGGCGGCGCGACGGTCGCGGCCGACGCGGTGACGGTGCGGATCGACGCCGATCCCGCGGCCAACTCGGCGACGCTGACGAACACGTTCGACACGGGCACGATCACGCTCCAGAAGGTACTGACGCTGGACGGCGAGCCGACCACGGCCGAGCCCTATGCCAGCGGTGCCTACACCGTCCGCCTCGACTGCACCAGGGTCGTGGACGGGCGGACCGAGCCGGTCACCGTCCCCGGCGGCGCCACCCGGACGATCACCGGCGCGGGCAGCGTGGACGTCACCGGCCTGCCGATCGGTGCCACCTGCGCGGTCAGCGAACCCGCCAGTTCGCTGGCCATCCCGGCCGAGCAGGTGTCGATCAGCCCCGCGGTGGTCACGGTCGGTGCGACCGCCACGACCGCGCGGATCACGAACGACTTCCGCAGCGGCACGCTCGGACTGCGCTGGCGGCTGGCCGGGGTGGGCGTCGGGTTCGCCGGCTCGGCGAGCTTCAGCGTGTCCTGCACGCTGGCCGGCGCGGAAGGGCCGGTGTTCGCCCAGGACCTGGACCTCACGCCGGTGCCGGGCCAGGCGTACGTGGACTCCGGTCAGCTGGGCCCGATCCCGATCGGGGCGTCGTGCACGGTCACCGAGCACAGCGCGGACGGGGCCGACCATGTCGCCGTTCCGGTCACCGTGACCGGTGACGTGACGGCGGTGCAGGCGGAGGTCGTGAACCAGTACTCCGCCGGGACGGTGACCGTGGTGAAGCAGCTGGACGGGCCCGGCGCGGCCGACCAGCGGCACACCAGGTTCCGGTTCCTGGTGACGTGCGCGGCGGGTTCGGACGAGACGGGCCACGAGGTGGAGGTCACCGGGACGGGCAGCGTCACGGTCGCGGACGGCTCCGGTCAGCCGCTGCTGCTGCCGGCCGGCACCCGCTGCTGGGCCGAGGAGACCGACGCCGGGGGAGCGGTCGGCTCGACCGTTGACCACGGCAGTTCCGCCACGGCCGTCGAGGTGACGACCGGGGACGCGGCCACCGTCCAGCAGCTCACGATCACCGTCACCAACCGGTTCGCCGCGACCGCGGCCGAACTGGCCTGGACCGGCTTCGAGGGCTGGGGCATCGCGTTCGCCGCGATCCTCTGCATCGGCGTCGGCGCCTGGCTCCTCCGAATCCGAAGCGAGGGCGACGCCTGACCATGCTCAAATGAGGCCGTAGTTGAGGTCGCTCGCCGCGATGAGCGCGACCACGGCGCGGAGGTTCGGGTCGGCCAGCGGACGGGAGAACACGGGTCGTGTCGATCTGTCGGGTCGTCCGGAAGGCCTCGGCGAGCGCCGTCGCCGGAGTGAGAGCGGTGTAGGACACGCCGACCGCCTGCTGTCCAGCCGGCAGCGGGAATTCGCCGACCGGGCGAACGGGATCCCGGCGTTCGCCGGGATGACGGTAGGGGGCGAGCACCTTCACCGCTCCCTGAGGAGCGAGCGCCAGCGAGCATCACGAAGGGCCCTACCCTGTAGCCATGTCCTCCCTGTTCGACCCGCTGCAGCTGCGGGACCTCACCATTCCCAACCGGATCTTCCTGGCGCCGATGTGCCAGTACCAGTGCGAAGCGCGGGACGGCGTCCCCACCGACTGGCACCTGGTGCACCTGGGCGCCCGCGCGGCCGGCGGCTTCGGCCTGCTGATCGCGGAGGCGACCGGGGTGCTGCCCGAGGGCCGGATCACGCCGAACTGCACGGGCATCTGGAACGACGAGCAGGTGGCCGCGTGGCGCCGGATCGTCGACTTCTGCCACGGCCAGGGCGCCGCCATGGCGATCCAGCTGCAGCACGCCGGCCGCAAGGCGTCCGTCTACCGCGACTTCGAGCCGCACCACTCCGGCTCCGTCCCGCTGGAGGACGGCGGCTGGGAGACGATCGGGCCGTCCCCGATCCCGTTCCCCGGCCTGGCGACCCCGCGGGAGGCCACCGCGGCGGACCTGGCCGAGGTGGTCGAGGCGTTCGCCGCCGCAGCCCGCCGGGCGGACGCCGCCGGCTTCGACGCCGTCGAACTGCATGCCGCGCACGGCTACCTGCTGTTCCAGTTCCTCTCGCCGCTGTCCAACCACCGCACGGACGGGTACGGCGGTGACCTGGCCGGCCGCAGCCGGCTGCTGCTCGAGGTGACGGACGCCGTCCGCGCCGCCCTCCCGGCCGGCAAGCCGCTGCTGGTGCGGATCTCGGCCACCGAGTGGACGGACGGCGGCTTCACCGTGGAGGAGGCCACCGAGGTCGCCCGGATGCTCGGCGAGCACGGGGTGGACCTGGTCGACGTCTCCAGCGGCGGCAACGTGCTGGCGAAGATCCCGGCCGATCCGGGCTACCAGGTGCCGTTGGCCGCTGCGGTGCGCCAGTCCGGCCTGCCGGTCAGCGCCGTGGGCCGGATCACCGAACCCACCCAGGCCCAGGCGATCCTCGACGAGGGTTTCGCCGACGTGGTCTCGCTGGGCCGGGTGGCGCTGCGCGAGCCGTCCTGGCCGCTGCGCGCTGCCGCGGAACTCGACTGTGACGCGATGGCCCGCTACCCCGCGTCCTACCTGCGTGGCCGCTGGCCCGCGATCGAGCCCGTCCGCTGAACAGAAATGGGGACGGGTCCTTTCCCGTTCACCGGCCGATCACCAGGCTGCCGTCGACCAGGCGCACGGGACGGGGATCGGTGATCCCCCCGACGAAGCGGCCGTCGGGGTCCTCGTGGACGAAGGCCATGAACACCCACTCGTCTTGGTCGCGCAACCGGATCAGCCGCCCGACGTAGAGGCTGCGGTCGGCCAGCAGCTGGGCGCCGGCGAGGTCCCACGGACCCAGCACCGAGTCGCCCTTCGCCGCCCAGGTGCCACCGACCGCACCGGCGGCCCGGTGGCCGGCCGACAGGTCCGCGTCCAGGCAGCTGAACACCAGGAACGGCTGGCCGTCCACGACCGCGGTGTGCATCACCTCGAGCTGGCCGAACCCCTGGCCCACCTCCGACAAGGGCGGACGGGCCTCCCACGCGCGCAGGTCGGGCGACCAGAAGTGCCCGACGACCCCCCGGTCGTCCGCCGGGCCGGTCCGCCCGCGGGCCGTGACCAGCATGTGCCAGCCGTCGCCGTCCGGGTCGGGCAGGACCCACGGGTCCCGGAAGGCCTCGTCGTGCCAGCCGTTGTCCGCGAGCCGCTCGTACCAGCGCGCGTCGGCCTGCGCGACCTGGCCCTGCTTGGTCCAGTCGAACAGGTCGGACGAGGTGGCGTAGCCGACGCTCTGCACGTTCTTGCCGTCGACCAGCCGGGCACCGGTGTAGAAGAGGTACCAGGTTCCGTCCGGGTGCCGGGTGACCGAGCCGGTCCAGGTGGCGAGCTCGTCGAAGGCCGGTCCGTCGCCGTGGACGAGCGCGTCGGAGACCCGCGTCCACGTCACCAGGTCGGACGAGACGGCGTGGCCGATCGCGGCCCGGTGGTGCCGGGCGTCCGGGTCCTTCAGCGCCCGGGACGCGTACAGGAAGAACAGGTGGTACTGCGCACCGTCGTCCGCGGTCCAGAAGTCCCAGACCCAGGCCTCGGGGAGTGCGAACATCAGCCCTTCACCCCGCTCGAGGCGATCGAGTTGATGAACGCCCGCTGGAAGGCGATGAACATGATCAGCACCGGGACGGTGATGATGCTGGCGTAGGCCATGATCTGCCCCCACGAGACGTTCAGCTGCTTGAAGTAGTCGATCCCGACCATGGCCGGACGGAGTTCTTCACTCTGCACCACCATCAACGGCCAGAGGTACTGGTTCCAGGCCGGCAGGAAGGTCAGGATGGCGACCGTGGCGACCGCAGGGCCGGCGAGCGGCATGATCACGCTGCGGTAGATCCGGAACCATCCGGCGCCGTCGACGCGCGCGGCCTCGTCCAGCTCCTTCGGGATCGAGTCGAAGTACTGGTAGAAGAGGTAGATCGAGAAGGCGTTGGCGATGAACGGGACGATCTGCACCTGGTAGGTGTCCAGCCAGCCCTGGGAGAACCCGTTGGCGTCCAGCCACGGCAGCTGGTTCACCCACCACAGCAGCGGCAGCGCCATGGTCTCGAACGGCACGATCAGCGTGGCCAGGATCACGCCGAGCACCACCTTCTGGCCGCGGAACTCCATCCGGGCCAGCGCGAACGCCGCCATCGAGTTCACGACCAGGCCGAGCACGACGGTGAGCACCGAGATGATCACCGAGTTCATCAGGAAGGTGGCGAACGGGACGCGGTCGAACACGCCCAGGTAGTTCTCGAGGTTGAGTTCGCCCACCGGCAGGAACGCGTTGAACGTGCCCAGGTCGGCGAAGATCTGCAGGTCCGGCTTGAAGCTGGAGACGATCATGAACACCAGTGGCAGGCCGAAGACCAGGCACAGGATGATCCGGAGCAGCAGGCCGAGCACGTGGCGCAGCGGGCCGGGCGGGGCCTCGCCGGGACGCAGGCCGTGGCGTCGGCTCCGGGTGGTGACGGCGGCGGTCATCGGGTGGCCTCCTTGTCGCGGGTGAGGTAGCGCTGGATCAGCGAGACGGTCAGGACGATCACGAAGAAGACCAGCGAGATCGCTGCCGCGTAGCCGGTCTGCTGCTGTTGGAAGCCGGTCCGCACGGCCATGAACACCACGGTGGACGTGGAGTCGAGCGGGCCGCCCTGGGTCATGATGTTCACCTGGGTGAACAGCGAGAACGCGGCGATCGTGATCGTGATCAGGATGAAGATCGCGGTCTGTCGCAGCCCTGGCCAGGTGACGTGGACGAACTGCTGCCAGCGGCCGGCGCCGTCCAGCGAAGCGGCCTCGTAGAGCTCACCGGGAATGGTCTGCAGGCCGGACAGCCAGATGACCATGTGGAAACCGCACGCCTGCCAGATCGACAGCAGGATGATGGCCAGCAGCGCCCATTGCGGGTCGCCCAGCCAGTCCGGGCCCTGGATGCCGACCTTCGCCAGCAGGGCGTTGATCAGGCCGTCCGGCTGGTACATGAACATCCACAGCATCGAGACGACGACCATGGAGGTGACCACCGGCAGGAAGTAGACGGTCCGGAAGAAGTTCACCCCGCGCATCCTGGTGTTGATCAGGACGGCCAGGCCGAGGGCCACGGCCGACTGCACCGGCACGATCACCACGGCGAAGATGACGGTGTTGGTCAGTGACTTCCAGAAGGTGTCGTTCTCGAACAGGCGGGTGAAGTTGGCGAGCCCGATGAACTTCGCCGGCTCCGGGGAGATCAGTCGGGCGTTGGTGAAGGCGAGTACGAAGGTCAGCCCGATCGGGATGAGCAGGAAGGTCAGCATCAGCACTCCGGCGGGCAGCAGCATCAGCACTGCGGTGCGTCGGGAGTGCTTGTCGGCCTTCTTCAGCGAGTGCTGGGCACCCGCCGGCGCAGTGGCCGGCGGGGACGCGGCGACGGTGGCGGTCATGGCAGTCCTTTCTGGTGGATTGATGCCGCTCCCTGAGGAACCCGCGAGGGACGAGCGGGTGTCACGAAGGGCGCCGCGGTTGTTGTCCAGCGTGGCGCCCTTCGTGACGGCGTCCTCGTTCCTCGGACGCCTCCTCAGGGACCGGTGGGGTGTCGGTCTGTCACTCGAAGAAGCCGTTCGACTCCTGGTTGGCATCGATGTTCTTGACCGCGGTGTCCAGGGACTGCTGCGGGTCGGCGCCGTTCAGGATGTCCTGGGCGACCTTGGTGAACTCGGTGGCGATGAACGGGTAGCCCGGGGTCTCGGGACGGAGCACCGCGTACTTCTTCGAGAACTGCCGGAAGATGTCGTTCTCGCCGCCCTTCTCGAAGCCCGCGACCTGCTCCGCGCCGGCGTCCGTGGCCGGAATGGTGCCGGTGGCCGTCGAGACCGATGCGACGTACTTGTCGGCGGCGGCGAACTTCATGTAGTCCTGTGCGCCTTCGGCACTCGCGCAGCCGCTGGAGATGCCCCACTGCCACGAGCCGCCACCGATCTTCGGGCCCTTGCCGAGGTCGACCGGCGGGACGAAGATGACGTCGTCACCGAACTGCTTGCGGGCGTCCGCTGCGCCCCAGGAGCCGTTGTAGATGATCGCGGTCTTGCCGTTGAGGAAGTCCTTGGCGGCGTCCGCGCCCGACTTGAGCGCCATGAACTTCTCGGTCGCCAGGCTGCGGAACCACTTCGCCCACTCGATCGCCTCCGGGCCGTTCAGTGCGCCCTGGGCCGACTTGAAGTCGGAGCGGTTGATCAGGTCGCCGCCGAAGCTCTGCAGGAAGGGGGAGTAGGCGTAGGGCCACCACTCGCCGGTGCTGCCGGTCTGCAGGTCGAGGGCGTACTTGAAGTCGCCGGAGTCGCGGATCTTGACCAGCGCCGCGGTGAACTCGTCCTTCGTCCAGGGCTGGTCCATCGAGGGGACGCGGATGCCGTACTTCTCCAGCGTGGACTTGCGGGTGGTGAAGTTCAGCGCCACGTCGTAGTAGCCGTAGGAGTAGGTCTTGCCGTTCCACTTGCCGAGCACGGTCGGCAGGAACTTCGACAGGATGTCGTCCATGCCCTCGATCGGAGCGAGGTACCCGGCCCAGGCCCAGTTCGGCACGTTGGGGCCGTCGATGTCGAGGATGCAGGGGAGCTTCTTGGCCGCGGCGGCCGCGACGACCGACTGGTTGTAGGAGTCCTGCGGGAACGCCTGCACCTCGACCTTGTAGGTGGTCTGGCTGGCGTTGTAGTCGCTGACGATCTGCTCGATCGCGGCGAGCTCGGCCTTGTTGCCGGCGTTGTGGGTCCACATGGTCAAGGTGGTGGTGCCACCGGCCGCGGCGTTGTTGGTGCTGGTCGTCCCGCCCTTGGAGCAGGCGGCGAGCGAGAAGGTGAGGGAGGCCGCGACGAACGTCGTGGCCACGAGCCTGGCTGTGCGCTTGAGCACTGTTTCCTCCGTTGGATTCGTAGGTGCTAAAACCATTTAGCACGATGAAGGTAGCACCGCCTGTTGGGCCGCGCAAGGGGTTGCTAAAAGGTTTCTGCAAGTGGTACCGATATCATGCAGGCACCAGTCGCGGATCAGAGGAGCAGTCATGGCGAAGCGGGCCACCCTTGCGGACGTCGCGAGGCTCGCCGGACTGTCCACGACGACGGTGAGCATGGTGCTGAACAACCGGCCCAACTCGCGGTTGAGCGAGGACGCGGCCGAGCGGGTGCGGGCCGCGGCGGCCAAGCTGAACTACCGGCCGAACCCGGCCGCGCGCGGGCTGCGGCTGGGCAAGACCCGGACGGTGGGCTTCATCTCCGACGAGGTCACGATCACCCGCTACGCCTCGGCGATGATCCGGGGCCTGCTGGAGGTGGCCGAGGAGCGGGACCACACCGTCCTGATCTCCGAGTCGGGACGCCGCGCGGACCGGATCTCCAGCGCCCTCGACCTCATGCTGGACCGGCAGGCCGACGGGATCGTGTTCGGCCTGATGGGCGCGAAGCTGATCGAGGTGCCGGTGATCGCGGACGTGCCGGTGGTGATCGCGAACGCGAAGTCGGCGGCGGGGCACCCGTGCGTCCTCCCGGACGAGCACCAGGCCGGCTACGACGCCGCGCGGCACCTGCTGGACCGCGGCCACCGCCGGATCGCGTTCATCGGACGCTCGGAGGCGCTGGTCGATCCCGCCCTGTCGGTGACGATCGGCTCGCGGTACGCGGGCCTGGACGCGGCCATGGCCGAGGCGGGCATCGAGTTCGTGCACCAGGTCGACGGCCGCTACTGGGAGCCCGACCTCGGCTACACCGGCGCGCGGGAGGTGCTCGAGCGGACGGACGCGACCGCCGTCGTCGCCGCGAACGACCGGGTCGCGTTCGGCGTCTACCAGGCGGCGCAGGAGCGGGGCCTGCGGATCCCGGACGACCTCTCGGTGGTCTCGTTCGACGACGAGTACCTGGCCTCCTATCTCCGCCCCCAGCTGACCACCATGCAGATCCCCTACCTGGAGATGGGCCGGATGGCCATGGAGCTCGTCCTGGACGGCGACCCGCCCCCCGAGACCCTCGTCCCCATGCCTTTGCAGGACCGCGGCTCCGTGCGTGACCTCACCGCTTGATAGCCTCCCGAGGCTGGACGGAAGGAGGCTCTCGTGCTCATCGCGATCGTGCTCAGCGTGCTGGCGGGCGGCCTGATCCCCGTCCAGACGGCGATCAACTCGCGGCTGTCCGGACGGCTCGGGGCGGTGCTGCCGGCGTCGCTGGTGTCGTTCGCGGTGGGCTCGGTCGGCCTCGGGCTCGCCGTCCTGGCCACCGGCACGTCGGTGCCGTGGGCGGAGACGGCGGCCACGCAGCCGTGGTGGATCTGGGTGGGCGGCGTCTGTGGGCTGGTCTTCCTGACGCTCAACATCGTGCTGCTGCCGCGGATCGGCGCGGCGGCGACGGTCGTCCTGCCGCTGGTCGGCCAGGTGCTGGGCGGGCTGGTGATCGACCTCGCGGGCGCGTTCGACACCGCCGTCCGGCCGCTGACCGTGGTGCGCGGGCTGGGCGGCGGACTGGTCGTGCTGGGTGCGGCGCTGGTGAACCTCGTCGGCGGGCGGGCTGCGGTTGCGGCCGGCCACGCCCGTCCGCATCCGGTGCTGTGGGTGGTCGGCGTGCTCGCGGGGACGCTGGGCGCGGTGCAGACGGCGGTCAACGGCCGGCTGGCGGAGGTGATGGGCTCCGGCCTCGCTTCGGCGCTGGTGTCGTTCCTGGTCGGGACGGTGGGTCTGGTGCTGGTGAACCTGGCCTTCCGGCAGCGCGTCCGGCAGGTGAGTGGTGTGCGCCCCTGGATGCTGGTCGGCGGCCTGATGGGCGCGACGTTCGTCCTGGTCAACGCGGTGAACGCGCCGATCCTGGGCACGTCGCTCGCGGTGAGCGCGGCACTGCTGGGCCAGGTCCTGGTGGGCCTGCTGATCGACCACGGCGGCCACCTCGGCATCACCAGGCGCCCGGTCACCGCAGCCCGCCTGCTCGGCGCCCTCTTGGTGATCGCCGGAGTGGTGCTGGTACGCCTCGGCTGAGCGCAGCCAACCGCTCCCTGAGGAGCGAGCGCCAGCGAGCGTCACGAAGGGCCCCAGACGCGATCGCGGCCCTTCGTGACGGCGTCCTCGTTCCTCGGCCGCCTCCTCAGGGAGCGGGTGGGGGCGCTGTGGGGCGGCCTACTCGGCGTCCAGGGCCTCGGCGATGCGGGCGCGGAGGTTGGCGAGTTGCTGCAGCAGGGCTTCCGGGATCCGGTTGCCGAACTGGGCGAAGTACTCGTCGGTCAGGTCGGCCTCGGCGGACCAGGCGTGGGGGTCGAGGGCGAACAGGGCCTTCAGGTCGGCGTCGCTGATGGCGAGTCCGTCGGTGTTCAGGTCGCCGGCGTCCGGGATGCGTCCGGAGATGGCGTCCACGGCGTCCACGTCCCCGGAGACGCGACGCAGGGCCCACTCGATGGCGCGGGAGTTCTCGCCGAAGCCGGGCCACAGCCAGCGTCCGTGGTCGTCCTTGCGGAACCAGTTGACCTGGAAGATCCGGGGGGCCTTGTCGCCGAGGGCGGCTCCGACGTCCAGCCAGTGGGCCCAGTAGTCGGCCATGTTGTAGCCGCAGAAGGGCAGCATGGCGAAGGGGTCGCG
>DAINOM010000009.1:0-42405 GCA_036735445.1 Propionicimonas sp. | reverse complement strand
GGTGTTCTTCAGGTGGTCGCCCATCAGCACGACGACGGTGTCGTCCAGGTAGCCGGCGTCCTTCAGGTGCTCGAGGAAGCCGGCGACCGCACGTCCCGAGCACTTGAGCGCTGTGGCCATCGGCACCTCGTCCGCGGCGCCGCAGGACGGGAACACCCCGGCGGGCTCGTGGGTGTCCATGGTCAGGATGGTCAGGTTGAACGGCGTTCCGGCCTCCCGCAGGTCGGCCAGCGTCGCCCTGGCGTGGGCGAACAGCCGCGCGTCGGAGAGGCCCCAGACCGAGATGTTCTCGCGGTCCTCACCGTCGGCCTCCCAGTCCGACAGTCCCTGCACCGAGGTGTAGCCGTGGTCGGTCAGGAAGGTGTCCTTGCCGGCGAACCGGGTGTGCGCCCCACCGACGAACGCGTTGGTGTAGCCCTGCGCGGCGAGCACGTCGCCCAGGCAGGTGGCGCCCGGCAGGTAGCGCTCGACCTGTTCGCCGAGCGTGTTGGAGTTGATCCCCGCCACCAGCAGCTTGCTCTTCAGCGGGACCCCGCACTGGGTGCCGACGATGCCGGCCATCGTCCACCCGCCGGTCGGGTACTGCTGCAGCGGGTAGTCGGCCCAGCCGGCCGTGGCGTCCTGGAGGTTCTCCAGCAGGTTCTCGCCGAACACCGACTCGTCCGCGAACGTGTTCTCCGTCGACTCCAGGTAGATCGTGATCAGGTTGCGCGGGTGGGCGGGGCCGCTGGCGGCGGCGGGCTGCGCGTAGTAGTCGGCGATCGTGCGCGAGTCGAGCATGGCCACGGCGAACTGGGGGACGCCGGTCACGGTGAGCAGGACGCCGAGCGCCACCGCCATCGCGAGCGCCGGGACGACCAGCGTCCGTCGTCCGGTCCCCGGACGGCCCTCCCGGTGTCGCCGCACCAGCCAGAACCCACCGGCCGCCAGACCGGTGAGGACGACCGGCGCGACCAGGCAGGCCACGGCCTCGCCGAGCAGGGTGTTGTCGCCCACGCCCTCACCGCCGCCGAGCGGCAGGTTGGTCACGATCTGCTCGAAGGTGACCGGGCCGAACCGGAACCGGATCCACCCGGCGAAGGTCACGAACACCGCCGCGAGGGCGCACAGCGCCCAGGGCAGCACTCGGAGCGACCGGGCGGGCCGCTGGTCGGGGGACTTCATCCACAGCATGACAAGGGAGAATGTTAGCAGCGGCGAATCGGGGCGGACGGCTGGGCGTGGGCAAGACTGCTGCCCGCAGCGGTGTGGACCGGCGTGGACGGGCGCGCGACCGTTGAGCATGGACCTGGCCGACTTCTACTCGCTGATGTCGATCACCTGCTTCACGCTCGTCGGCCTGTGGTGGACGGTCGTCGAGAAGCACACCCCCTGGAAGACCGACCGGCGGCGACGCCGCCTCGCCGGCGGGGTCTACCTGTCGTTCCTGCTGCCCGGCCTGATGAGCACCTTCGCCCAGGTGGACGCCGGCAACCCGCTGGTGTGGCGGACGAGCTTCGCCCTCGCCGCCGTCGTGGGCGTCGTGACCACACTGCAGCTGGTGTCGGTGGACCGCGGTACCCACCGCGGGCCGTTCCGCCGGTTCCGCTGGCTGGTGGCGGTGGTGTACGGCGTCATCCTCGCGCTGGCCGCGGTGCCGCCGCTCGCCGGCCTGCTCGGCGCGACCCCGCTGCAGGCCGCGTCGATCGCGCTGATCCTGCTGGTGGTGATGGCCCACGGGCTGACCTGGGAGTTCATGATGGAACCGGACGCGGATCCGGCGGCCTGACCGCCCTTCCGGTGCGAGGATGGCCGGGTGACTGATCCCGCTGTCCTGGCGGCCCTGCGCGCCGCCGTCGCAGAACTCATGCCGCAGGCCGTCGCCGAACTGACCGAGCTGGTGGCGATCCCGTCGGTGTCGTGGCCGGCGTTCGACGCGTCCCACGTCCGGCACAGCGCGGAGGCGATCGCCGGCCTCGCCGCGTCGACCGGAGTGTTCGCCGAGGTGGGTGTGCACACCGCCGCGATAGCCGAAAGCGCCGAACGCGGGCAGCCGGCCGTCCTCGCCGTCCGGGCCGCGGAGGCGGGGCGCCGCCGGGTCGTGCTCTATGCGCACCACGACGTGCAGCCGGTCGGGGACGAGTCGCTGTGGCTGTCCCCGCCGTTCGTCGCCACCGAGCGGGACGGCCGGCTCTACGGCCGCGGCACCGCGGACGACAAGGCCGGCGTGGTCACCCACCTGACCGCCCTGCGGGCCCTGCGCAGGGTGCTGGGCGACGAGCTCGGCCTCGGGGTGACGCTGTTCGTCGAGGGCGAGGAGGAGTACGGCTCACGCTCGTTCCCGCAGTTCCTCGCCGACCATCGCGACGCTCTCGACGCGGACCTGATCGTGGTCGCCGATTCCGGCAACTGGGACTCCGACACCCCTGGCATCACCGTGTCCCTGCGCGGCAACGCCCGGTTCACCCTCAGGGTGCGGACGCTGGCGCACGCCCTGCACTCCGGCATGTTCGGCGGTGCCGTCCCGGACGCGATGCTGGCCACGATCAAGCTCCTGGGCACACTGTGGGACGCGGACGGCGCGGTCGCCGTCCCGGGGCTGCGCAGCTACGACCTGGCCACGCCGCCCTACGACGAGGCCCGGCTGAGGCAGGAGACCGACCTGCCCGCGGGCACCTCGCCGATCGGCAGGGGAGAGTACCTGGCGCGGATCTGGAACCAGCCCGCGATCACGGTCACCGGCATCGACGCGCCGAGCGTCGCGGCGGCGTCCAACACGCTCCTGCCGGAGGTGTCGGTGGTGGTCAGCGCCCGGGTTGCGCCCGGCCAGGACGCGCACGAGGCCTTCGCGGCGATCCGCACACACTTGGAGGCGCGCGTCCCGTTCGGGGCCGAGCTGGAGTTCACCGACGTCGACTGCGGACAGGGCTTCCTCGCCGAGGACGGCTGGGCCGGCGAACTCGCACGGGAAGCCCTGGCCGAGGGCTACGGGACGGCACCGGTGGCGCTCGGCGTGGGCGGCTCGATCCCGTTCATCGCCGACCTCGCCGCCGAGTTCCCGGACGCGGCGATCCTCGTCACCGCCGTCCTCGACCCGCCGGCCGCACCGCACAGCCCGAACGAGTCGCTGCACCTGCGCACCTTCGAGCACGCGATTCTGGCCGAAGCGCTGCTGCTGCACCGGCTGGCCACCAGCTGAGGCTCGGCGAAGCGCCGTCCGATTCCACTGGCCCGCCTATCGCTGGTCGAGCTTGTCGAGACCATGCAGGCGTCGCGCGGCCTTCCCATAATCCAGCGAATCGGCTGCGAAACAGATCGATGGCCTGCTACGAGTTGCGTACCCACCCCGTGGCCGCCACCGCTTGAACATAGCGATGGCCTGCCCGTCTTCGAGAGGCATCGCGATGGCGCGTTCGTCCTCATCCTGGTCAAGCACCTGCGCCCGTGCCATAGCGTGGGTGCTCGCCGGCGCCGGCGCCACCACCCACGCGATCGCGCAGACCACCGACAGCGAGGGCCAACCTATTGTCCTGCTTGTGGGTTTGCGAGGCTCATCGTGACGGCGGACGGGCAGGGCCTCACGATGGGCATGGGGCCGGCCGGAACGGCTCTGGCGTCCATCAGGGAGTTGCGGACCGTCAAGTCAAGGAGCAGGCGTGGCAAGCAGAATCGTGACATTGGCGCTGGTCGTTCCGTTGGCCGGCCTATCCGGCTGCATTGTGGACAGCGTCCCGGATAGCTTCGTCTACTTCGACAACGGGACGGAAGAGACCCTGTACCTGAGGGTCCGCGATCCCGTCGGGAGCAACCCTGCGCGCAAGCCCATTGAGCCGAAGGCGACTACCGCCATCATGCTGGTGCCCGAGAACGAGTGCGGAGACCTGTGGGTCATCATCGACAGGGACGACAACGTGGTGAAGGATCCGGGGAAGATCTGTTGGCACGACACGGTGAGCATTCCGTGAGCCTCGTGGATCTACGGGCTCGACCAGCGGTTGGGTGGACCGGGTGCCGAGACCTCCGTTCGGTGTGACGGGGGGTCAGGTAAGGCCGCGGACGGCGAGCTGGGCCCGCAGCGTGGTGGCGTTGCGGACGGCGTTGGCGTCGGCGTCGTTGTTGAAGTAGGCGTAGACGTCACGGCCCTGGGCGAGCCACTCGGCGATCCGGTCGGCCCACCAGGCCATAGCCTCGTCGGGGTAGCTGCCTGCGTACAGGTGCTGGTCGTCCGGACCGTGCAGCCGGACGTAGGCGAAGTCCGCCGTCGCCTGCAGCACGCACGGCAGGCCGGCGCCGCTCATCACCACGTACGCGGCGTGGTGCGCCTGGAGCAGCGCGAAGACCGCCTCGTCCAGCCAGCTGTCATGCCGGAACTCGATCGCCAGGCGCAGGTCGCGCGGCCACCGGTCGAGGAAGTACGCCAGCCGGCTGTCGTCGCGGGCCTGGTCGGGCGGCAGCTGGACGAGGACGACGCCCAGCCGGTCCTCCAGGAGCCGGACGGCGTCACGCACCCGGCCGATCCAGTACTCCGGCCCGTACAGCCGGCGCGCATGGCTGAGCGCCCGGGGAGCCTTCACCGTGAACCGGAAACCCGGCGGGAGGCGTCGCCGCCACCCCGCGAAGGACGCGTCCCGGGGCCAGCGGTAGAAGCTGGCGTTCAGCTCGACGGTGTTGAAGCGGGCCGCGTAGAACTCGAGGCGCTCCCGGTCGGGCATCGGTGGGTAGAAGCGGTGCCACCACGAGTCGTAGGTCCATCCCGATGTCCCGATCCATGCCTGCGCCACTCGCCAGCAGTACCCCGCTCAGCCGGCGATGATCCGCCGGATGGTCTCCACCGGCAGCTTGGGCCGGCGGTGCTCGTCGCACAGGCCGTTGGCCTCCTGGCGGGTGTCGACGAGCTGGGTGTAGCAGAAGCCGGCCAGGGGAGCGCACTCCCGGACGGCGCCCACCAGCGCGGCCAGCTGCTCCTCGAAGGCGTCGGCGTCCCCGGCGCTGGAGTACCCCCAGCCGCCGCCCGGCGTCGTCAGGTAGGCGATGCCGCCGAACTCGGTGAGCATCACCGGGGCATCGTCCGGCCAGCCCCGGCCGCCGGCGCTCATCCGCCGTCCGGCCGGGCCGATCCCACCGAGCAGTTCGGCCAGTGCCTCCGGGCTGCCGTACCGCCGGCGCACCAGGTCGGGGGAGTCGGTGTAGTCGTGGATCGTCGCGATGTCCGACGCCGTGTGCTCCCAGCCGTCGTTGGAGATCACCGGGCGGGTCGGGTCCAGGGCGCGGGTCAGGTCGGCGAGCGAGCGGGAGAACGCCTGTTGTGCGGCGTCGTGGGAGATGTGCTGGACGCCCCAGGACTCGTTCAGCGGCACCCAGGTGACCACGCAGGGGTGGGACCGGTCCCGTTCGACCATGTCGGCCCATTCGGCGCTCAGCCGTGCGGCCGCGCGGGCCGAGTACTCGTAGGGCGCACCGCTCTCCGCCCACACCGCCAGGCCGAGGTAGTCGCACCAGAACAGGAACCGGGGGTCCTCGGCCTTCTGGTGCACGCGGACGGCGTTGAACCCCAGCGACCTGATCAGTTCCACCTCCGCCCGAAGTGCCTCCGGGGACGGGGCCGCGAGGTGGGACTCGGGCCAGTAGCCCTGGGTGAGCACCGCCCGCAGCGGATAGGGCCGGTCGTTCAGCAGGAACTGCCGCTGCTCGACCGCCACCGAACGCAGCCCGAGGTAGGACGCCACCTGGTCGACGGTGCCGTCCGCGGCCCGGACGGCCACGGCCGCGTCGACCAGCGTGGGGTGTTCGGGCGACCACAGCAGGTCCTCATAGGCCTGGCCGTTGCGCTGGGCGGGGATCGTGAGGGTCACCTCGACCAGGTCGGTCTCGGCGGTCACCTCTCCGGCGGCGAGCGGGGAGCCGTCGTGGCTGAGCTCCACCCGCACCCGCGCGGTGCCCCGCGGGCGATGGGAGAGCCGGACGGTCGCGGTGGCGGTGGCTCGGGGCAGGCTGCACTCCCAGGCGATCGAGGCGACGTGCAGCGCAGGCACGGCCTCCAGCCACACCGACTGCCAGATGCCGCTGGTGCGCTCGTACCAGACCGCGTGCGGCTCCAGCCGCCAGTCCTGCTTGCCACGGGCCGCCTCGGCGTCCGCCGGGTCGTCGTGGCAGCGCACCACGAGCTGGTGGCTGGAGGCGGCGCGGTCGAGGCTGTCGGTCACGTCGAGGGTGAACGGGCCCTGTCCACCCCGGTGCGTGCCGACGAGGTTGCCGTCCACCCAGACGGTCGCCTCGTAGTCGACGGCGCCGAAGTGCAACAGGTAGCGGCCGGCCTCCCCGGCGGCGGCCAGCTCGGCGTCGTCGAGTTCGCGGTGGTACCAGCAGACGGGATGGGCCCCGGTGTCGCCGATGCCCGAGGCCGGCGCCTCGGGCGGGAACGGCACCCGGATCCGCCGGTCGAACCCGCCGCGGCGCTCCCAGTGTTCGGCGAGGCCGCGGTCGGCGTCGTCGTGGACGAAGCCCCACTCGCCGTCGAGGCAGAGCCAGTCGGCGCGGACCAGCTGCGGACGGGGGTAGGCGCCGGAGATCACGGCCGTGGTGGCCACCGGGAGTGAACTGGTCGAGTGCATCGTTGAAGTGGCGCTTCCTCGTCGACGTGAAAGGGTTCAGACCAGAGAGAGCGTATTGCAACGTCGGCAATACGGCAATGCCATCATCGCGTCAGCGTGCGGACTCCCGGGTCACCAGCTCGTAGCCGACCTCGATCTCGTGGCCGTCGCCGTCCTGGCCGCCGATCCGCGCCACCAGGCGTTCCACCGCGATCCGGGCGATCGCGTCCTTGTCGGGACGGATCGTGGTCAGCGGCGGTGCCGAGAACCGGCCCTCCTCGATGTCGTCGAAGCCGACCACCGCGACGTCCTCCGGCACGCGGACGCCACGTTCGCGCAACGCCCGGAGTGCTCCGATCGCCATGGTGTCGTTGAAGCAGAACACGGCGTCGACCGGGCGTCCGGTGTTGAGGACGTCCAGCATGGCGCGGTAGCCGGCCTCGCGGGTGTAGGTGTTGGCCGGGTGCAGCAGGTCGGGGTGCGCGGGCAGTCCGGCCTCGGCCAGCGCGAGCATCGCGCCCTGCAGGCGCAGCCGTGCGGACTGCCCCGACGGGATGTCCTGGGTGCCGATCACGGCCACCCGCTTGCGTCCCAGGCCGATCAGGTGCTCGGTCGCGGTCCTGGCCGCAGCCACATTGTCGATGTGCACGTGGTCGGCCGACCCGGCGATCGCTCGCTCGCCCAGCAGCACGATCGGCCGGGCGGGATGTTCCGGGATGTCGGCGGAGGTGAGCGTGAGCGGGTTGAGGATCAGCCCGTCGAACATGGTGCGCCGGGGCCGGTCGGCGAGCAGGTCCAGTTCGCGGTCGCGGTCGGCATCGGTCTGGTCCAGCACCACGGTGTAGCCGGCGGCGGTGGCGTGGCGGACGACGGCCCGGGCGAGCTCGGCGAAGTAGGGCTGGGTGAGTTCCGGCACCACCAGCGCGAGCAGGCCGGTGCGGCCGGTGCGTAGCGAACGCGCCGCGGCGTTGGGTCGGTAGCCCAGCGCGTCGATCGCGGTCTGGACGCGCTGGCGGGTCTCCGGGGCGACGTAGTGGAACCCGTTGACCACGTTGGACACGGTGCGCACGGAGACGCCCGACACCTCGGCGACCTGCTTCAGGGTCACTGCCATTCCGCTCTCCTCACGATTGCCTCTTGCATCGATGCAAGATCCCCTGCAGACTATTGCCTACGTTGCAAGAGTCAGCAGGACTCTATCAAGCATGACCACTCTTCACACGCGCAAGGAGGCATCGTGAGGGTTACCCGATGGGTCAGCGTCGCCGTGGCCGGGGCGCTCGCCCTGGGCATGACGGCATGTGCGGGCCAGGGGGCACCGCAGGAGACCGCGGCAGGCGGTGGCGGCCCGGTCACCCTGCAGTTCTGGCACGGCATGACCGGTCCGGACGGACCGGCCGTGCAGCAGGTGATCGACGACTTCAACGCATCGCAGAAGGACGTCGTGATCAAGCCGAACATCATGCCCTGGGACCAGCTGTACCAGAAGCTGCTCACGTCGGTGACGTCCGACGACGGCCCCCAGATCATCGCGATGGACGCCTCGCGCGTTCCGCAGTACGCGTCCAAGGGCGCCCTGGCGAGCACGGAGGACTTCTTCGCCGGCACCACCTACCTGGACACCTCGGTCCTCCCGACGGCGGCGGTCGGCGCCAGCAAGTTCAACGGCACCAACTACGGCATCCCGTTCAACCTCGCGCCGATGATGCTGTACTACAACAAGGACCTGTTCAAGGCGGCCGGGCTCGACCCGGAGAAGCCGCCGACGACGTGGGACGAGTTCACCGCGATGGCGGGCAAGCTCACGGTCGACAAGAACAACGACGGCAAGCCCGAGCAGTACGCGATCGCGCTGGCCGACCACGAGACCGTCCCGATGTACCAGCCGTTCATGTGGAACAACGGCGGCGGCGTCGTGTCCGCGGATGCCAAGACCTCGACCCTCGCCGATCCGGCGTCGCTACAGGCGCTGGACTTCTGGACCAGACAGGTGCGTGAGCAGAAGGTGTCGCCGATCGGCCTGTCCGGTGCGGACGCGGACAAGCTGTTCCAGACCGGCAAGGCCGCCATGGAGATCGTCGGGCCGTGGATGACCAACGGGTTCACCGAGGCCGGGATCGACTTCGGTCTGGCCCGGCCGTTCGCCGGCCCGACCGGCCAGGACACGCTGATGAACGTGGTGTCGTTCACCCTGAACGCCAAGATCACCGACGCCCAGCGGAAGGCGGCCTACACCTTCTTCGGCTACTGGAACTCCGTCGACAGCCAGATCACCTGGGCGGACGGCTCGGGCTTCCCGCCCACCCGGACCGACGTCCCCGCCGACAAGCTGAAGAACAAGTTCTCGGCGATGTTCGGCGCCAAGGACCTGCTGGACAACTCGCAGGTGTACCTGGCCGGTGTGCCGAACGCCGGCACGATCACCGACGACGTCTTCTACCCGGCGCTGCAGCGGGTGCTCAACGGCAAGGGAACCTTGGAGGAGGTCTTCACCAAGGCCGCGAAGGACGTCCAGGCGCAGATCGACAAGGGCTGAGACCAGCTGAGCGGAGGGGTCGCCGGACCGGCGGCCCCTCCCGTGCCGAGGAGTGAGGAATGACGCAGACCACCACCGCCGCGACGAGCACCCGGGCCGGCCACGAACCACGTCCGCGCCGTCGGGGCAATGTCGGCCGGGCGCGACGGGAACGTACCGCCTGGCTGTTCATGACGCCGTCCATCGTGATCATCGCGGCGTTCATGCTGTGGCCACTGGTGCAGTCGGCCTACCTGTCGTTCACCGAGTACAACCGGATCCAGGCAGCCCGCTGGGTGGGATGGCGCAACTACGTCGAACTGGTCCAGGACGAGCAGGTCTGGAACGCGCTCGGCAACACCGCCGTGTACGCGGTCGTGGTCACCCCGGTGACGGTGGTCCTCGCCCTGCTGTTCGCGATCTTCCTCAACCGGCAGATGGTCGGACGGAGCTTCGTCCGCACCGCGATCTTCCTGCCGTTCATCGTCTCGATGGCGATCATCTCCTTCGCCTGGACCTTCCTGCTGGACGCCAACATCGGCCTGATCACCTACTGGCTCAGCCAGGTCGGGATCGTCACCGAGCAGGGCTGGCTCACCGACCCGCAGCTGGCGATGCCGGCGGTCATGGTGGTGGGGGTGTGGAAGTCGGTGGGCTTCTACATGGTGATGTACCTGGCCGGGCTGCAGTCGATCCCCACCGAGCTGTACGAGGCCGCGACGGTGGACGGCGCGGGCGCGTGGAACAGGTTCCGGCACATCACCTGGCCGCTGCTGGCGAACCAGACCATGCTGGTCACGATCATGGCGGCGATCGCCACGATCCAGGTGTTCGACCAGATCTACGTGATGACCCGCGGCGGGCCGTTCTTCTCCACCGAGACCCTGGTCATGCTGATCTACCGGGTGGGCTTCCAGGACCTGCAGCTGGGCTACGGCGCGGCGGTGTCGTGGGTGCTGATGATCCTGGTGTTCGTGCTGTCCATGCTGCAGTACGGCTACTTCCGGCGGCGGGCGGTGACCTACTGATGAGCCAGGCAACCCTCGCGCCGCGGCGCCTCGGCCCCGACTTCGCCCACCGGCTGCTGCTCGGGATCTGCGGCATCCTGCTCGGCCTGGCCATGCTGCTGCCGATCATCTGGATGGTGTTCACCGCCTTCCGGCCCGAGGTGGACGTCGTGACCTACCCGCCGAGCCTGTTCCCGCGGGCGCTCACGCTGCAGCACTTCGCCGACATCTGGGACGCGATCCCGTTCGCGCGGCTCTACCTGAACACCATCGTCTTCGCCGGCGGGGTGACGATCTTCTCGCTGCTGTTCGACTCGATGACCGGGTACGCGCTGGCCCGGCTGGAGTTCCGCGGCAAGAACGTGATGTTCGTGCTCGTGATGATCATGCTGATGGTGCCGTTCCAGGTGACCCTGATCCCGCTCTACGACCTGCTGGGCAGCATCGGACTGGCCGGCACGCTGCCGGGCATGATCGTGCCCAGGATGACCAACGCGTTCGGCATCTTCTTCATGCGGCAGTTCTACCTGTCGCTGCCCCGGGACCTGGAGGAGGCCGCCCGGGTGGACGGGGCGTCGGAGTGGCGGATCTTCAGCCGGATCATCACGCCGCTGGCCAGGCCGGCGCTGCTCACGCTGGGACTGTTCCACTTCCAGTACAACTGGAACGACCTGCTGTGGCCGCTGATCATGTCGAAGGACATCGAGAGCGCGACCCTGCCGGCCGGGTTGTCGATGTTCGTGGGCCAGCACGTGGTGGAGTACGGCCTGCTGATGGCCGGCTCGGTGCTCGCGCTGGCGCCGGTGGTGGTGTTCTTCCTGGTCATCCAGAAGTCGTTCGTGGCCGGCATCGCGACCACGGGCATGAAGTGACGGCACGTAACGAGAGGAATCGCGTGAACCCAGCCTGGTACGCCGACGGCCGGTTCCACTACGGCGTCGGGATCGAGGACACCTTCATCCCGCAGGAGCGCCCGGGGCACCGCAAGCTCGACCTGTACGAGCTCACCCAGCACTACGAGAACTGGCGCACCGACCTGGCGTTGGCCGCCGACTCGGGTGCGGAGCTCGTCCGCTGGGGGATCCCGTGGTACCTCACCGAGCCGGCGGACGGACGGTTCGACTTCCGCTGGGTCGACCAGGTGGCTGCCGAGTTCGACCGGCTCGGGCTGCGCTGCGTGGTCGACCTGATGCACTACGGCACGCCGTTGTGGCTGGAGAACTCCTTCCTCCACCCGGCGTATCCCGAGCGGGTCGCCCGGTACGCCGGGGAGGTGGCGGCCCGCTATCGCGGGGTGTTCGCCGACTACACCCCGCTCAACGAGCCGATGGTGAACGCCGAGTGGTGCGGGCTGAGGGGCGCCTGGCCGCCCTACCTGACCGGCGACAGCGGCTTCGTCCGGCTGGCGATGATCCTGGTGGACGGGATGCGCCGCACCCAGGCGGCGATCCGGGCCGCCGACCCCGAGGCGACTATCGTCCACGTCGACGCCGGCTTCCAGTGGGCCGGCGACTTCGGGCCCGACCGCACGAAGGCGTTCCTGGACGAGTGGCGCTTCCTCACCACGGAGCTGCTGTTCGGCCGGGTGGGTGGCGACCATGTCCTGCGCGGCTACCTGCTCGCCAACGGCGCCGCCGAGCAGCAGTTGGCCGAGTTCGCCGCCGCACCGGTACGGCCGGACGTGCTGGGGATCAACTACTACCCGGGCTTCAGCCGGCAGGGCTTCGACCCGCAGGCCGGGCGGTCGTTCCCGGTCGAGGCCGGGCGGGACGGCCTGGTGCAGCACGTCCGCGACTACCACGCGCGCTACGGGCTGCCGCTGGCGATCACCGAGACCTCGCGGCCCACGTCCGAGCCGGCCGAGAAGATCGCCTGGCTCGACGACCTCGCCGCGGCGGTCGCCGAGTTGCGGGCCGAGGGCGTCGAGCTGGTGGCCGCCTTCTGGTTCCCGATGCTGGACATGTTCGAGTGGGAGTACCGCTTCGACACCCGTCCGCTCGACGACTTCCACATCCGGTTCGGCCTGGTGGATCTCGTCCGCGGGCCCGACAACCGGCTCGAGCGCGTGCCGAACCCGGCCTACGCGCACTTCCAGACGCTCGCGCGCGCCCGGTAGCCGGCCGGGGGCGCAGGAACACCGGACGCCGGACGGGCGGGCCGGCAGCGCCGTCCCGCCCGTCCGTCACCGGGTCTACCGGTGGTGGTGCTTCAGTGACTGCTTGGCCATCCACTGCCAGATGTGCTGGCCCTTGGCGTTGGTCGGGTCGTTCCGGGCGACGTAGATCCAGGACCAGTGCCCGGGGTAGGTCACGCCGCCGTAGGTGACGTCCGCGTACGCGCTGAGCAGCGCGTACGGAATGGTCTCGGCCATGTGCTTGCCGTTGGCCTCGAACGGCACCACGTCGTCGCTCTTCGCCTGCACGACCCAGGTCGGGGTCCTGACGGATGCGAGTTCGGCGTCGCTGATCATCCTGACGACCGGGTCACCGAACAGCAGGGCCGGGCAGATCGGGACCTGCGCGGCGAAGTAGCCCGGGTTGTCCACGACCAGCCGCGGCGTCATGTAGCCACCGTTGGACGCGCCGACCACGTAGATCCGGTTGCGGTCGATCCGGTTGTGCTTGACCACCGTGTCGATGAGCTTCTTCAGCTTGGCGGAGTAGCCCATCGCCGGGTCGTTCAGCCAGTAGTCGGTCGCCTGCGGGGCGAGCACGTACGCACCGCCGAAGATCCGCTGCGCCTGCGGGGTGATGAAGCCCAGCGCGCCGCGGTTGGCGATCAGCGGCAGGTCGTTGTTCTGGGCCTCCGCCCAGCCGCCCTCGCCGCCGCCGTGCAGCCACACGACCAGCGGACGCTTGCCACTGGCGTGCGGCGTGTACAGCCGGTACTTCAGGCCGGCGGCCTTGCCGGAGCCGAAGGCGTTCACCTCGGGATCGACGACCTTGCCCTGGCGGAGTGCCGAGAAGGTGAACGATCCGCCGTGCCGCAGCGCGATCGGCTTGTTCTGGGTGACCGTGTAGGTCAGGTCGAGCATCAGGTTGCGACCGACGCTGTTGCCCCACGCGAACGTGGAGGCGCCGTCGACGCCGTAGCCCGACTTCAGGTCGACGACGATCCGTCCGGACCGGTCGAGGTGCACGCCGGTGACCGTGCGCTCGACGTCGGCGAACGTGCCGAACACGGTCGCCGGGTCGAGCGAGGTGTACGGGTTGGTGCCGGTCGCCTTCACGCTGAACGTGTCGGCCGCCAGGCTTGACGCCTTCACACCGAGGCGGCCGGTGTCGATGGTCAGCGACACGATCTGCTGGCCGCCGTCCAGCACCTTGGCGTTGAGGGTGAATGTCGCCTTGGCCGACGTCGCCGGCGCCTTGTGCGCGTCGGCGTTGCTGGTCGAGAGCGGCAGGAGTGAGAGCGCTGCCACCAGACTGGTGACGAGGATGCGCAGCTTCTTCATCGAAGCTCCTTCGGGAGGGGGTTGGGGTGTCGTCCGGGAATGCCGTTGCCGCGCGCCCCCGAGCGATTCTTCGACTCTAGGAGCGGGCTGAGAGCGCTGTCAATGGTCCGTCCAGAGGGCGCGGACCGACCGCTGGACGGCCACCGTCGAGTGCGCGGGTCCTCCCAGGCCCTACTTCGCGACCCCCTTGGCGGTGAACGCCTTGGCGTAGGCGCTCTGCCCGGTCCGGGTCGGATGCATCACGTCCGCGGCCACCCACGCGCCGCTGCGGTCGCAGACACCGTGGCCGCCGAACCCGGCGACGACACCGACGTAGGTCGCGTCGATGCCCTTGAGCCGGGACGCGAGCGCGGACGCGGCGATCACCGCGTTGAGCCGCTCGGTCTGCGCGTTGATCCACAGCCGGCTCGCCGCGGACACCGGGCAGGCCTTCTGGTAGCCGAACAGCTCCGGGTAGCCCGCGATGTAGATGTCGGCCTTCGGTGCGCGGGCGTGGATGGCGCTGATCACCTTCACCAGGCTGGTGATCTTGTGACCACCCTCCGCCGTGTACGCCTTGCTTCCGGCCAGGGCCTTCAGCCCGGCGTTGATCCGGGCCTGCAGCGCGGCCTGGTTGTCGGTGCACGTGCCGGCCTGCAGGCAGTCGAGCAGGACGGTGAACCCGGCGTCGTTGCCGCCGATGGTCAGGGTGACCACGCGCGTGTAGGAGTCGAGGACGCCCAGCTGGTCGGCGAGCAGGTCGGCGGTGTAGGCGCCGCTGCAGGCGACGAACTCGACGTTGTCGAGCCTGCTGTTCACGTCGCTGAGCAGCATCGGGTAGGCGCTCGCGCTGCGGGCGCAGCGGAGTGAGGCCTGGTCAGTGAGGTAGTCGCCGGCGCCGTAGCCGGCGGAGTGCGAGTCGCCGAGGGCTGCGTACCTGCTCTGGTCGGGTGGAACGGTGGTCTCGGCACGCGCCGGACCGGCGCTGACGAGCGCGGTCAGGCAGCACAGCAGGGCAGCAAGGCAGGTGGTGATGCGGCGCTTCATGGTTCCCCCTTCTCGGTCGCCGACGGACGCACCGCCCCACCGAGAACCTGAAGCGGTTCCTCCGCGCTCCGAAATCTACGCCGCTGCGCGGAACCTCGCGCCGGCTTCACGAATCTCACTGGTACTGCCGCCGCACTCTGCCGGAAGCCCGGGCGCGGGTTAGCCTGACCCTGTTCGTGCATCATCAGTGACCGATCGACAGGTGTGCCTGGAGCTTGGGGCGAACGGGGAGCGATGAGACCACGCAGGCGGGGGAGCCGGGCAGGCCGAGGGTTGCTGTTGCCCCTGGTTGGCGTCCTGCCGTTGATCGGCGCATGCACGGGGACGGGTTCCCCGCCTCCGCCGACGAGCATGGCTGCCCCATCCACCCCGGCTGCCAGCGGGGGCACGTCCCCGGCCTTCCACCCGGGTGAGCTGTCCTGCGCCGACGCCTACACCGACGACCCGCTGAACGTGGACTCGATCCCGTTCACCGCCGGCGTCGGGTTCGAGGCGCTGAGCGAGGCCGGCTTCGATCCGATTCCGGCCGAGAGGACCGGTCTGCCCCGGGACGCATCCGGTTACTTCCTGAAATCACCGGTCTACCTCGACAAGGGTGTGACCTGGGCCGAGGTCACAGCGCTGAAGGGCGAGGTCACCTTCGTGTGGGTGCCTGCCCGGGTGTGGACCGGACCCCCCGGATGGTCCGTGGCCACCTATCAGTCCGTGACGGCACGGTTCGAGGCGTGCGAGGGCTCGTACACCGGCTTCCTGGGCGCCGTCCGCACCCCGACGGCGCGCGAATGCGTCACGCTGGGCATTCGCAGCAACGTTCACCCCGAGGTCGAATCACATCGCATCGCGATCGGCACGGGCGCCTGTGGGTAGACACGTGCCGTCGGGATCGGCCACGTTGGCCGGGAAGCGGGAAGGAAGGAGCTGAGGTGGCCAGCGGTTCCGGGCACAAGGGCATCACCGCCGAGAAGGTGGTGGACGTCGCGACGCAACTCACGCGGGAGCGCGGCCTGACCGGATGGTCGTTCCGGGAGCTCGCCAAGCGGGTGGGCGTCGCGCCGTCCGCGATCTACCACCACGTCGGCGACCACGCCACGGTGATCCGGCAGGTCGCCCGTCGTCTCGTCGCAGACATCGAGCTGCCCGGGGCCGAACTCGACTGGCAGGACTGGTTCGAGCAGGTGCTGATGTCCATCCGGGCGAAGGCCGCCGACTACCCGGGCGTCGCGCACTGGTTCATGATGCACGGGCCGACCATCGAGGAGGCGGCCCGGATCGTGGACGCCGGCATCGCCGCGCTCGAACGGGCGGGCTTCGGCGATCAGGCCGGCTACGCCTACACACTGCTGTTCAACCAGGTGGTCGGACTCGTCGCCATCAGCCAGGACCGCCAGTTGCCCGACCCGGCGGACGGCGACCGCACGTTCTCCTCGATGCTGCCCGGGTTCAGCCGGCTCGCGGCCACCAGCCCCGGCCTCGGGGTGCTCGAGCAGTCGGTGCTGAGGCCGATGCTCAGCGGTCCCGATGCGGAGGAGGCGTACTTCCGCCGCGCGCTGCACACCACCATGCGTGGCTTGGCCGCGGAGGCCGGTCTCGACGGCTGACGTCAGCCGACCAACGGCCCGGACGCCACCACGCGCCCGTCCGCGAGCCGCACCAGATGGGTGGCGCACGCCTCGATCAGTTCCTCGTCGTGGGTGACGACCACGACCAGGCGCCCGTCGTCCACCAGCTCGGCGATTCGGCCTGCCACCTCGCCCATGTGCCTGCGGTCGAGGCCGCTGGTGGGCTCGTCGAACACGACCACCTCGGCGCCGCTCGCCACGGCGGCGGCGATCGCCGTCCGCTGCTTCTGGCCGCCGGACAGGCTCATCGGGTGCCGGTCGGCGACGTCGGCCAGGTCGAGGCCGGCCAGGATCGCGGCCACGCGCTCGCCGTCCGCGTCGGGAGCGCTGAGCGTGATCTCCTCCGCCACCGACTCCGCGAACAGCTGGTGGTTCACGTCCTGCATCACCAGGTAGGACGAGGCCAGCCTGGCCCGGCGGTCCCGGGCGCGGCCGTCGATCTCGACCACGCCGGTGGCACGGCGGTCCAGGCCGACCAGAGCCCGGATCAGCGTGGACTTGCCCGCGCCGTTCGGCCCGGTGACGGCGACCACGCCACGCCGGGGCAGCACCAGCCGGTCGATGTCGAGAGCCGGCGTCGGAGCGCCGGGATAGCTCCTGCGGAACCCGGTGAGGACCACCTGGTCGGCCGGATCGGGCGCGACGGCCGGTACGGCGGGGGACGGGCGGTGCGGCGCGCGCAGGCCGCGGGCGCCGGCCTCTGCCGGGGTCATGGCCGCCATCTCCGCCGCGGGGAGTTCCTCGACGATCCGGCCCGCCTGCATCAGCACCCAGCGGTCCGCGACGCCCTGCAGGTAGTGCAGGCGGTGCTCGGCGACGATCACGGCGCAGCCGGCGTCCTTCCAGGCCAGGATCAGTGAGCGCAGTTCGTCGATGGTCGCCGCGTCCAGATTGCTGGACGGCTCGTCGAGCACCAGCACCTTCGGGCGGGACACCCACACCGAGCCGCAGGCGACCTTCTGCTTCTGGCCGCCGGAGAGCTCGAAGATCGAGCGGTCGAGGACGGCCGCCAGGCCGAGCCGGCCGGCGGTCTCGGTGACCCTGCGCACGATCCGGTCGCGGTCGTGGCCCAGATTCTCGGCGGCGAAGGCCAGTTCGCTACCGACGTCGACCGTGAAGAACTGGCTGCGCGGGTTCTGGAACACCGATCCGACCAGCTCGGCCGCCTCGGCGAGGGGCACCTCGGCCACCGGTCGTCCCGCCACGGTGGCGAACCCGCTCACCTCGCCCTCGTGGAGGTGCGGGATCAGGCCGTTGATCACCTTGGTCAGCGTGGTCTTGCCGCAGCCCGAGCCGCCGGTGAGCACCACCACCTCGCCGGCGCCGACCCGCAGGTTGATCCCGGCGATCCCGGCGTCCGCACCACCCTGGGCGTAGCGGAATTCCACCCCGGCCAGCTCGATCACGACGCCACCGTGCCCGCCACCAGCACACCGAGTGGCACCAGGGCGGCCAGGCCCACGAGCAGGTCGCGCCGGCCGAAGCCGGAGCGGCAGACGTGGGTGCGCTGCCGCGAGCCGCCGAGGCCGCGGGTGAGGGCTGCGGCGGTCAGTTCGTCGCCGATCCGCACCAGGGAGATCAGCAGTGGCACCATGCGGTACTCCAGCAGGGCGATCGGGTTGCGGACCCGGCCGCGGAAGGAGATGCCGCGCATCCGCATCGCGTCCGCGATCGAGGCGTACTCCTCGCCGATCGTGGGCAGGAACCGCAGCACCACCGACAGCGGGATCACCAGGGCCGCCGGCAGCCGCAGCCGTTCCAGGGCTGCGACCAGCTCGCTCACCTGCGTGGTCCGGACCGCGTAGGTGGCCATCGCCACGATCGGCATGAACATCACCACCAGCGTCCCGACGCCGCCGACCAGCGCCCACTGTCCGGGCAGCAGCCGCGCCCACTGCAGCAGGCCGACGGCAGCACCGAACGAGACCACGGACACCACGGCCGTCCGGACGCGCCCCACGCTGAGCCACAGGCTCGCGGCGAGCAGCATCGCCAGGCCGCGCGCCACCCATGACAGCGCGGACCCGGCCATGTTCATGCTGACCGCGTTCGTCACGAGCAGCACGGCGATCTTCGTCCGGGGGTCGAGCCACCACGGGCTGCCCTGCAGCCACGCGTGCACCGCGCGCCCGGCCGCGGCCCCCCGCGCCCCTCCTGCCGAGTTGTCAGAGTCCGCGCCGGCTATGGCCGGGTGAGCGTCTGACAACTCGGCGTGGGAGGGGCTCACGCGATCCCGGCCCGCTCGAAGTGCTTGCGCAGCGTCGCGCGACCGAGGTAGGCGCCGACCAGCGCGCCGACGGCGGCCTGCACCGGGATCGTCAGCCAGAACCACGGCGGCATGAGCGCGGCCACCGCACCCGTCCATTCCGCCCCGTACATCGGTTCGATGCTCTTCAGGTAGCTCTCCAGCCCCATCAGCATCGGCAGGTACGGGCCGAAGACCCACAGGCTGAACACCCAGTAGCCGAGCAGCGTGTGCTTCCAGCTGGCATAGCGGCCCGCCTTGAAGACCAGGTCGGCGAGGACGCCGCACAGCGGGCCGATCACGAGCATGGGCCAGCTGTGGCCGCCGGCGAACATGACCAGGGTCACCAGGATGCTGGTGATCGTGACCATGCCGAACTTCCGCACCCTGGTCAGGTACAGCATGAACGGGATCCCCCCGACGATCGGCAGGAGCAGGGCCAGCAGGACCATGAAGACCGGAATGAACCCCAGCATCCCGGTCGCGTAGAACACGACGATGTAGAAGGCCGAGAACACCCCGACGGTGATCAGGTCCTTCACCGTCAGCTTCTGGTCAGTGGTGGTGGCCGGCGTGGCCGGTGCAGCCGTGGACATGCGCTCCTCCAGGTTTTCGTGACGATACCGTCTCATTATTAGGTAAGGCTTACCTCACTTCTGGGGATCGGTGCAGACTGTCTCATGTCTGTGACGGTGTTACAGGCATGAGAGCTGTCCTGCAAGGAGCGAACGTGACCACGACATCACTGGACCCGGCCCTCTCGACCCGGACGGAGGAGTCGACAGCCCGGACGCCCGCCGAGCCTGGGCCGCAGGGTCCCGGGTTCCTGTCGCTGCTCGCGCCCGTCCGCGGGCCCCTGGCGGCGGCCATCGCGCTGTACGTCGTGTCGTCCCTGGCCGCGGTCGCCCCGTTCATCGGAGTGGTCGAACTCGCCCGCACCCTGCTGCCCGCCGCCACCGGTGCCGCGGTGGACGTCGACCGGGCCTGGCTGATCGCCTGGCTGGTGGTCGGAGCGCTGGTCGTCCGGGTGGTCACCCAGTTCGCCGCCCTGATGATCACCCACCTCGCGGACGCCTCCCTGGGTGCCTCGCTGCGCACCCGGATCGTCCAGCACCTCCGGGTCGTGCCGCTGGGCTGGTTCGGCGACCACGCGTCCGGCCGGGTCAAGAAGGCGACCCAGGATGACGTCGGCGCCATGCACCACCTGGTCGCCCACTCGATCACCGACCTGACCGCGGCCGTCCTCATTCCGGTCGCGACCATGGCCTACCTGCTGGTGATCGAGTGGCGGATGGCCGTCGTGGCGCTGCTGCCGCTGGTGGTGTCGGTCGCCCTGTACGCGCTGGCGATGGGCGGCAGCCTCGAGCTCTACCAGCGCTACGACGACTCCCTGGCCGAGATCAACGCGGCCACCGTCGAGTACGCCGGCGGCATCGCCGTGGTGAAGGCCTTCGGCCAGACCGGACGGGCGCACTCACGGTTCACCCAGACCTGCGAGGAGTTCATCAGGTTCTTCGAGGGCTGGATGCGCCAGGCCGCGAAGGCCGGCACGGCGATGGAGATCGCGTCCTCCCCACCGGTCGCGCTCGCCGCACTGACCGTGACCGCCGTGGCCCTGCTGGCGTCGGGAGTGGCCTTCGGGGACGTCCTGCCCGGACTCGTGCTGGGGCTCGGGGTGTCGGCTCCCGTGCTGGCTCTCGGGTTCAGCTTCCAGGAGTTGCGGGAGGCACAGGAGGCGGCAGGGCACGTCGGGGAGTTGCTCGCCGTCCCTGCGATGCCGCAGCCGCTGTCCCCGGTGGTGCCCACCGGCAACGCCGTCGACGTGGTCGATGTGACCTTCAGCTACGACGAGGACACCGTCGCGCTCGACGGCGTCTCGCTGCACCTGAAGCCGGGCACGGTCACCGCGCTGGTCGGTGCGTCCGGTTCGGGGAAGTCGTCGCTGGCCCGGCTGATCCCGAGGTTCTACGACCCGCAACGGGGCGAGGTGCAGCTCGGCGGGGCGCCCGTCCGGCGGATCGGCCCGGACCTGTACGCCCACGTCGGCTTCGTGTTCCAGGATGACTACCTGCTGCACAGTTCGCTGCGCGACAACATCGCGCTGGGCCGGCCGGCCGCGACCGACGAGGAGGTCCGCGACGCCGCCCGGGCCGCCCAGATCGACGAGCGGATCCTGGCGCTGCCGCGGGGCTACGACTCGGTGCTGGGCGCGGACGCCGAACTCTCCGGCGGCGAGCGGCAGCGGGTGGCGATCGCCCGGGCGCTGCTCGCGGACACGCCGCTGCTGATCCTCGACGAGGCCACCGCGTTCGCCGACCCCGACTCGGAGGTCGCCATCCAGCACGCGCTCAGCCGGCTCGTCCGCGGCCGGACGCTGCTGGTGATCGCCCACCGGCTGCACACCATCCGCAACGCCGACAACATCGTGGTGCTGTCGGGCGGCCGGATCGTCGAGACCGGCCGGCACGCCGAACTGCTCGCCCGGGACGGGGAGTACGCACGCCTGTGGCGGGCCACGGGCGCCGGACAGGACACTGACCCGAAGGGGGCCGACCGATGATCCGCGAACTGCGCTGGCTGCTGGGGGACGGCCGCCGACTGAACCTGATGATCGGCCTGTCCGTGGCGACGTCCGTGCTGCAGGGGGCGACCTTCGTCCTGCTCGTGCCGCTGCTGCGCGCGGCGGTCCTCGGCGAGGTGGCCGCCGCCTGGCGGTGGGCGGGCGTCCTGTGCCTGGCCGCACTGGGCTTCGGCGCTGCGCTGTGGGCGAGTTCGATCGTCGGCCAGCGCCTGGCCATCGACCTCGGCACGAGCCTGTACGGACGCCTGGGCGACAAGATCGCCCGGCTGCCGCTCGGGACGGTCGACCTCGAACTGACCGGACGGCTGGCGCGGCTGACCAGCAAGGGCGTGATGCAGGTCTCCACGGTGCCTGCGCACCTGATCCGGCCGATCGTGACGTCCGTGGGCACTCCCGTGACGGTGGTGCTCGGCATGACCCTGATCGACTGGCGGATCGGCGTGACCGCGCTGGTGTGCCTGCCCGTCCTCGCACTGACCTACGGGCTCACCGGACGGATCGTCGGCCGCCGCGACCGGGCATGGGCAGCCGCCACGGCCGAGGCGGCGGGCCGGATCGTCGAGTTCGCCCAGGTACAGCCCGCGCTGCGGGCGTTCCAGGGCAGCCGGGCGACCAACCAGGAACTGGAGCGCGCACTGGGCGCCCAGCACCGCACCTACCGGTCGCTGTTGCTGGGCGGAGCGCTGGGCATGTCGTTCTTCACGCTGTCGGTGCAGGCGGTGGTGACGCTGCTGGTGGTGGTCGGCACCTGGCTGGCCCTGGCCGGCTCACTGGACGTGCCGGCGCTGGTCGCCCTGCTCGTGCTGAGCCTGCGCTTCGCCGAGCCGCTGGTGCAGGTCGCCGACCTGGGCTCGTCGATGCGGGTCTCCGCGAACTCGCTGGCCGAGATGCGCGCGGTGCTGGACGCACCCGAGCTGCCCGAACCGGACGACCCGGACGCGGCGCCGTGGCCGGTGGACGCGGAGGTCTGCCTGCAGGGGGTCGGGTTCGGCTACGTCCCCGACACCCCGGTGCTGGCGGACGTCAGCTTCACCGTCGCCCCGGGCACCACGACCGCGCTGGTCGGCCCGTCCGGCTCGGGCAAGAGCACGCTGACCAGGCTGATCGCGCGGTTCCACGACGTGGACGCGGGCCGGGTGCTGATCGGCGGGGTGGACGTCCGCGACCTGGGCACCGCGCACACCATGGCGGTGGTGTCGCCGGTGTTCCAGGACGTCTACCTGTTCTCGGGCACCCTGCTCGACAACATCCGGATGGGCCGGCCGGAGGCCGGTGACGACGAGGTGTTCGCCGCTGCGCGGGCTGCCGAGGTGGACGAGATCGCCGCCCGGCTCGGCAAGGGCTGGAACTCCGAGGTGGGGGAGGGCGGCAGCCTGCTGTCCGGAGGGGAGCGACAGCGGGTGTCGATCGCCCGGGCGATCCTGAAGGACGCCCCGATCCTGCTGCTCGACGAGGCGACCAGCGCGCTCGACCCGGTGAACGAGCAGGCGATCTCTCGCGCGCTGCACCACCTGGAGGGACGGACGAGGCTGGTGATCGCGCACCGCCTGGACACGGTCGTGCACGCCGACCAGATCGTCGTGCTGACCGCGGACGGCCGGATCGCCGAGATCGGCCACCACGCCGGCCTGCTCGCCGCGGACGGGCCGTACGCCGCGTTCTGGCGTGCGCGCACCGAAGCCGCCGGATGGGTGCTCTCGGGGACGGAGTGAGGTGACGGGATGGGCCATGGTCACGACCACGCGGATGCGGTGACGGCGACCGGCCGCCATCGCTGGCGCCTGCAGTTCGTGGTGGCGATCACGGCCATCGTGTTCGTCGCCGAGGTGATCGGCGCCCTGGTGTCGAACTCGCTGGCTCTGCTGGCGGACGCCGCCCACATGCTCACCGATTCGGTCGGGCTGGTGCTGGCGCTGGTTGCGGCGAGCCTCGCGATGCGACCGCCCACCAAGCGGCGCACGTTCGGGCTGCAGCGGGCCGAGATCCTCGCCGCGCTGGCGAACGCGGTCGTGCTCTGCGTGATCGGGATCTCCGTGCTGGTCGGAGCCGTCCAGCGGTGGAACCACCCCGCCGAGGTGGCGGCCGGTCCGATGTTCTGGTTCGCCGTCGTCGGCATGCTGGCCAACCTCATCGGCCTGGCGGTGCTGTGGAGCGGTCGCAGCGAGAGCCTGAACCTGCGAGGCGCCTACCTCGAGGTGATGGCCGACCTGCTCGGCTCGGTCGCCGTGATCGTGGCCGCGGTGATGATCGGCTTCACGGGCTGGGCCTGGCTCGACTCCGTCGCCGGTGTCGCGATCTTCGCCCTGATCGTGCCGCGGGTGTGGTCGCTGCTGCGAGAGGCACTCGACGTGTTGCTGGAGGCCACCCCACCCGGCATCGACCTGGACGAGGTGCGCACGCACCTGCTGGAGTCCGACGACGTGATGGGCGTGCACGACCTCCACGCCTGGACGATCACCAGTGGCTCGGCGGTCCTGACGGCCCACGTCGTGGTGTCCGCGGAGTGCCTCAGCGGCGGGCGTTCCGACGAGGTGCTCGACCGGCTGTCGAGTTGCCTCGACGAGCACTTCGACCTCGACCACTGCACCCTTCAGCTGGAGCCCGAGGCCCACCTGGAGCACGAACACTCGGTCCACGCGTAGCGCCAGGCCAGACCCCGCCCCGGGCGACTGCTCGCGGGCAGCGTCTGTCTGCCCGAAGTGAACTGAGGAACTGATTGAATCCAAGTTATTTCCAAGTAAAGGTTGCAAATGACTTGGAAGTGCGGCAGGATTGCCGATGTACCGCAGGATCACAGCCCAACGCAGGGAGGTGTGGAGGATGGACATCGAGGAACGCCAGGACCGGATCGCCCAACTGGTGCGCACGCGGAAGAAGGTCAAGGCCCTCGCCCTGAGCGAGATGTTCGACGTTTCGGTGGAGACCATCCGCAAGGACCTGCTCGACCTGCAGGACCGCGGCGTGCTCGTCCGCGTCCACGGCGGCGCGCAGGTGCGTCCCGGCGGTCAGGAGAGCGCGTACGAGCGCCGCCGCTCCGTGAACACCACGGCCAAGGAGGCCATCGCGGCCCTCGCCGCCCACACGCTCGAGGACGGCGCGACCGTCTACCTCGACTACGGCACCACCACCTACGCCCTGGCCGCGGCGCTCGTCGCGGCCAACCGCCGGCTGACGGTGTTCACCAACGCCCTGCCGATCGCGAACCTGCTCGCCCAGAGCGAGACCATCGACACCGTCGTCCTCGGCGGACTGCTGCGGCGCAACGAGCGGTCGCTCTACGGACCCCTTGCCGAGCAGGCCCTGGGGTCGATCTACCTCGACGCCGGCTTCTTCGGTTGTGCGGGTCTCCACGCCACCGCCGGCGTGACCAACCACCACGCCCTGGAAGGGGCGAGTTCCCGCCTGGCGATGTCCCACTGCCGCAACGTCATCGTCCTCGCGGACAGCGACAAGCTCGACGTGATCGCCACCAACAAGATCGCCGACCTCGACCAGATCGACCTGCTGTTCACAAACGCCGCGCCGAGTCCGGAACTCGGCGCGGCGCTGGATGCAGCCGAGGTCGCGGTCGTCACCACCGAGGAGCAGACCGATGGACTTCCGTGAAGAACTGATGTTCTCGCAGCTGGACGTGCCCGACCGGGACGCGCTGCTGGAGACGTTGGGCTCAGCCGTCGCCGGCCTCGGCCTGGCGAGACCCGGCTACGCGACCGCGCTGAAGGAGCGTGAACTCGAGTTCCCGACGGGCCTGCCGATCTGCGGGGGTGTGGCGATCCCGCACACCTCCGCCGACCACGTCACCGGCAACACCATCGCCGCCGCGTCACTGGCGCATCCGGTCACGTTCTTCGAGATGGGCGGTGACGAGGACTCCGAGGTCGTCGTCTCCACCGTCCTCCTGCTGGTGTTCGCCGACGCCGCCCAGCACGTCCCGCTGCTCTCCCGGATCGTCAGCTGCATCCAGGACGAGGAGTTCGTCCGCTCGATCAAGGACGCCGAGGACCCGGCCGCGATGGTGGCTGTGCTCGCCGAGGCGTTCCCTCCCGACCAACCGACCACCTGAACCTCGAGAAGAAGGAATCACAATGAAGCGAATCCTCGTGGCCTGCGGCGGTGCCGTCGCCACGTCCACCGTCGCGGCGGACCGCGTCCGTGACCTGTGCAAGCAGAACGGCATCCCGGTCGACGTCCAGCAGTGCCGGATCAGCGAGCTCGCCAGTCGCGCCGACCAGGCCGACCTGATCATCACCACCGCCAAGGTGAGCCGCGACTATGGCGTGCCGGTCATCCATGGCATCGCGTTCGTATCCGGCATCAACATCGAGCAGACCGAGGCCAAGATCCTCGACATCCTCAAGGGCTAGAGCCCGAAGCGGGGTGCCGCCTCCGTGCAGGGAGGCAACACCCCTTGTCATCCTCGGAAAGGACAAGACCATTATGGACGCATTCCTGGCAGTCATCCAGTACATCGTCAACCTGGGGCCAAGTGTCATGCTGCCCCTGATCATCATCGTGATCGGCCTGGCGCTGCGCCAGGGCATCGGCAAGTCCGTCCGCGCCGGCCTCACCATCGGCGTCGGCTTCGTCGGACTCGGCCTGGTCGTCGGGCTGCTGACGGATGCGCTCGGCCCGGCCGCCCAGGCGATGGCCGAGAGGTTCGGCCTCGGCATGAACGTGATCGACCTCGGCTGGCCCGGCACCGCGCCGATGGCGTGGGCGTCGCCGATGGGCCTGGTCGCCATTCCGGTGGCGATCCTCGTCAACGTCGTGATGCTGCTGCTCAAGGGCACCCACGTGCTGAACGTGGACATCTGGAACATCTGGCACATGGCCTTCACCGGCGCCATCGTGCAGGTCGCCACCGGCAACTTCTGGTGGGGCATCGTCGGCGTCGTCGTGCACGCGGCCATCGCCTACAAGCTCGGCGACATGTTCGGCCAGATCACCGACAACTTCTTCGGCCTCGAGGGCGTGGCGATCCCGCACGGGACGTCGGCGTACATGGGTGTGCTCGCGTCCCCGATCGACGACCTGTTCAACAAGATCCCCGGCGTGCGCAACATCACGCTGACCACGGAGAAGCTGGAGGAGAAGCTGGGTGCCGCCGGCGAGCCGCTGATCGTCGGCACCGTGCTGGGCATCGTGATCGGCCTGCTCGCCGGCAACCCGATCGGTGAGGCGCTGCAGCTCGGCGTCAAGATGGGCGCGGTCATGATCCTGATGCCGATGGTGGTCAAGCTGATCATGCAGGGACTGCTGCCGATCGCCGAGGCCGCCCGGACGATCCTGCAGAAGCGGTTCAAGGACTCCAACTACAAGATCGGCCTGGACCCCGCGCTGCTGCTGGGCCACCCGCAGGTGATCTCGGCCAGCCTGATCTTCGTCCCGCTGACCATCCTGATCGCTGCCCTGATCCCCGGGAACCGGGTGCTCCCGTTCGGCGACCTGGCCACGATCGGCTTCTTCGTCGCGATCGCGGTGGGCGTGCACAAGGGCAACATCTTCCGGACGCTGTTCTCCGGCACGGCGATCATGGTGATGACGATCTGGATCTCCAACCAGATGGTGGAGCTGCAGACCGAGCTCGCCCGCAACGTCAACCTGCTCGGCAATGCCAGCCAGGTGTCCTCGCTCGACCAGTCCGGCAGCCCGATCACCTACCTGCTCACCAAGGGCGCCTCCGGCCAGATCTCGGTCGGCTGGTTCGTGATCCTGGCCCTGTACGGCGCGTCGTTCGTCTACACCTACATCAAGTACCGTCGCCGCACCCTGTGGGTGGACGACCCGGAGCCGGTGCTGGAAGCGGCGCAGTGAGCATGAGCACCTCCATGGCAACCCGAACCATGAGGGCCGTGGCGGTCACCGGGAAGCAGCAGCTCTCGGTGACCACCACCGCGGTCCCCGCCCCCGGACCCGGCCAGGTCCTGGTCCGGGTCGCGTACTGCGGCATCTGTGGCTCGGACGTGCCGCGCTACTTCGACGGCGCCGTCCACGCCTACCCCCAGGTGCTCGGCCACGAGTTCTCCGGCGTCGTCGAGGCCGTGGGGGAGCAGGTGACCTCCGTCCGTCCGGGCGACCGCGTGGCGGTGGCCCCGCTCGTGCCCTGCCAGGCCTGCGACGAGTGCCGCGCCGGGCGTCCGTCCCTGTGCCCCGCGTACTCGTTCGTCGGGTCGCGGCAGCAGGGTGCGCTCGCCGAGTACGTGCGAGTGCCCGCGGTGAACGTCGTCCCGGTCGGTGACCTCCCGCTGAAGGTGGCCGCGCTGGTCGAGCCGCTCACGGTGGCGATCCACGCCGTCGAGCGGGCCGCGTTCGTGCCGGGCACCGATGCGGCCGTACTCGGCGGCGGGGTGATCGGCCTGATGACGGTGATCGCCCTGCGCGACCTGGGCGCCCGGAACATCACGGTGGTCGACCTCAACCCGTGGGTGCTCGAGATGGCCGGACGGTTCGGCGCCACGCACACCGTTCACGCGGGGGTGGATGACGTCGCGACCCGCTTCCGGACGATCGGTGCCCCGGCGCTGACCGTCGAGACGGCCGGCGCCGCGGCCACCCGCAGGCTCGCCCTGGAGGTCGCTGCGAAGAACGGCGCCGTGGTCTTCGTGGGCACGCCGTCGACCGACCTGGTCCTCGACCCGGACACGTTCGAGCACATCCTGCGCAAGGAACTCACGCTGCGCGGCTCGTGGATGTCGTACTCCGCGCCGTTCCCGGGCGCCGAATGGGCGAAGGCCGGACGGCTGCTCGCCGGCGCGGCCTCCGACCCGGTGCAGTTGATCACCCACGAACTCCCGCTCGACCGGGTCGCCGACGGATTCGCCGTGATGCGTTCCGGCGAGCAGCAGCGGCTGAAGGTGATGTTCCGCGTCGCGGGAGAGCTGGCATGACCGTCCACTGCGTCACGCCGAACCCGGCGGTCGACGTCACCTACCGGCTGGACACGGTCGCGCTGCACGCGGTGAACCGCGTCGGCGCGGTCACCCGGAGACCGGGGGGCAAGGGCGTCAACGTCGCACGCCTGCTGGCCGCGCGGGGGCTCGACGTCGCCGCGTACGGCTTCCTCGGCGGGGCCACCGGCCACCAGCTGCGCGAGCTGCTGCACGAACTGCAGCCGGCCGTCGAGCAACGGTGGACCGACACCGGCGCCGGGACGCGGCTGACCATCGCCGTCGTGGACGACACGGACACCACGATGTTCAACGAGCCGGGCCGCGCGGTGTCCGCCCAGGACTGGGAACGGCTCGCCTCCGCTGTCGCGGACGGCTGCCGACCGGGTGACGTGGTCACGGTCTCCGGTTCGCTGCCGGCCGGCTCGGACCCCGCCCGGCTCGGCGATCTGGTCGAAGCAGCGCGGGCGCGGGGTGCGGTGGTGGTCGTGGACACGTCCGGGCCAGGGCTGCTTGCCGCGGCGGCGGCCGGTGCCGACGTGCTGAAGCCGAACCAGCACGAACTGCTGGAGGTCACCGGCGCCGTCGACGTCCGCAGCGGCATCGCCGCGCTGCTCGCCGCCGGTGCGGGCGCGGTCGTCGCCTCGCTGGGGGCGGACGGGCTGATCCTCGGCACCCCTGATCGCACGACCACCGCGCGGCTGGGCAGGGAACTGCGCGGCAATCCGACCGGGGCGGGGGACGCCCTCGTCGCGGCACTGGCCGCAGGTCTGGCTGCCGGAACCGGCGCCGCGATTGCCGTCCGGCTCGCCGAGGCGCTGCCCAGCGCTGTCGCCTGGTCGGCCGCGGCCGTCCTCTCTCCGGTGGCCGGGGAGATCGACGAGGCCGTCGCCGGCCGGTTCGTCCACGACGTCACGATGGAGGACCTCTCATGCTCGCCCCTCTGAACACCCTCGCCAACGAGTGCCGCGCCCAGCGCAAGGGACTCGGTGCCTTCAACGTGATCCACCTGGAGAACGCGGAGACGATCGTCCGGGCGGCCGAGCAGGTGGGCCTGCCGGTGGTCCTGCAGATCTCGGAGAACGCGGTGAAGTTCCACCAGGGCAACCTGGAACCGCTCGCGCTCGCCACACTGTGGATCGCGCGCCGCAGCCCCGCCCGGGTGGGCGTCCACCTGGATCATGCGAAGGACCTGGACCTGATCCGGCGCGCGATCGACCTCGGCCTCACGTCCGTGATGTACGACGGATCGCACCTGCCCGACGACGAGAACCGCGCGACGACGGCGACGGTGGCGCATTGGTGCCACGACGCCGGGATCACGGTCGAGGCGGAACTGGGCGAGGTCGGCGGCAAGGACGGCGTGCACGCACCCGGTGCCCGCACCGAGCCGGACGACGCCGCGCAGTTCGTGGCGGACACCGGGGTGGACCTGCTGGCGGTGGCGGTGGGCAGTTCGCACGCGATGACCACGCGGGACGCCGCGCTCGACCTCGACCTGATCGGCCGCCTGGCCCGGACGGTCCCGGTGCCGCTGGTGCTGCACGGCTCGTCCGGCGTGAGCGATGCGAACATGCTGGCCGCGATCCGGGCCGGCATGACGAAGATCAACGTCTCGACCCACCTCAACAAGGTGTACACCGACCAGGCCCGCCTCGTGCTGGAGGACCAGCCGACCCTGGTCGACACCCGCAAGTGGACCGCCCCCGCCAGCGCGGCGATGGGACGGGAGGTCGCCCGGCTGCTCGAGCTCTACCAGGCCCACGCCCCGGCTGCCTGACCGCGGGGACGATCAGCCCACGGCTGATCTGCTGTGAGCAGCGTCGCCTTTCCGGGTCGAGCCCGCCACGCGATGCTCGATGCCATGAGTGATGACACCGACCGGCTGCTGCACCTGGACCACCGGCTCTACGACCTGCTGTTCGAGCAGCGCGCGCTGCTGCTCGGCGAACCGCTCGAGGACTACAACACCAACCGGCTCTGCACGGGCCTGCTGGTGCTGGCCGCAGCCGACCCGAAGGCCGAGATCCGGCTGCTGATCAACTCGCCGGGCGGCTCGGTGCCGGGCATGCTGGCGATCCGGGACTGCATGCGAACCATCCCGAACGACGTGGTCACGGTGAACCTCGGCATGGCCTACAGCGCCGGGCAGTTCCTGCTGTCGTCCGGGACGCGAGGCAGGCGCTACACGATGCCGCACGCGCGGGTGCTGCTGCACCAGGGGTCGGCGGGCATCGGCGGCACCGCACCGGACATCGCGATCCAGGCGGACGACCTGCGAAACACGCGGGACACCGTCCTCGGCTGCATCGCCGAGGACACCGGCCAACCCCTGGAGCGGGTCGAGGCCGACTCCCGCCGCGACCGCTGGTACAGCGCAGTCGAAGCGGTCGAGTACGGCTTCGTCGATCACGTCATCAGTTCGTTGGGGGAGATCCTGCCGAGCCGCACGTCGATCGGGCTGGGGGTGCCGGCATGAGCAGCTACGCCATTCCCTACGTCACCACCCGCACCAACGCGGGCGAGCGGACGGTGGACGTCTACAGCCGCCTGCTGGCCGATCGGATCGTCTACCTCGGCACGCCGATCGACGACGGCGTGGCCAACGCGGTGATCGCACAGTTGCTGCACCTGGCCAACGAGAACCCCGACACGCCGATCTCGCTGTACCTCAACTCGACGGGTGGCTCCATCCCGGCGACGCTGGCCATCTACGACGCGATGCAGTTCGTCCGTCCGCCGGTGGAGACCACCTGCGTGGGCCAGGTCGTGGCGAGCGCCGCGCTGCTGCTGGCCGGCGGCGCGCCCGGTGCCAGGCAGATCCTGCCGCACGGCCGCGTGGTGATCCACGCACCGGCCGCCGAGGGACGGGGAGCCATTCCCGACCTGATCCTGGAGGCGGACGAGGTCGCGCGGATCCGGGACCTGCAGGAGCACCTCCTCAGCCGCCACACCGGACGCAGTCCCGAGCAGATCCGCGACGACACCGAGCGAGAGCTCATCCTGACAGCCCCGCGGGCAGTCGAATACGGAGTGGTGGACCGCGTACTCGATGTGATCAACGCCCCAACGCCATGATGCCCCCGACCGGAGCGTAGGCCCACCGTTGGTCGCGCCCCGCCCAATCGTTGGTCGAGCCTGTCGAGACCCCTGTTGCGCGCTGCGTCTCGACAAGCTCGACGACCGATTGGTGCGGTCCGGCGGACGGGTGTGGGCGGCGCCACGAGCGGCAACCCCTCCCGCTCCCTGAGGAGGTCGCTCTGCGACCGTCACGAAGGGCCACCCCACCCAAGCCGCTGGTCGGGCTCGGGATGGATGGGAATGGGACGGGACCTCCTCAGGGACCGATCAGGCGGGCGTGCTCCCACAGGGATCGACGGGGTCTGCTGCCCGGTGGCCGTGCTGCCGACGTCAGGCGGCCAGGCAGACCGGGCCGCTGAACGATTGCACCAGGAGCCGCCGCGACGCCCGGGTCGCGAGCTCGACCACCTTCAGTTGCAGCGCCCCGGCGACCGCGGCCAGCACCTCCGAGGAGGGCTCCTTCAGGCCGCGCTCCAGTTCGGACAGGTACTGTGCGGAGACTCCGGCCCTTCCGGCCACGTCCACCAGGCGCTCACCGCGTTCGGCCCGTTCCTGCCGGAGTTGCTCACCGACGACCTCGCGCCACAGCGGTTCACGGTCGGTGACCGCGGGTTCGCGACGGAAGGGAAGCACCTCGCCCATGCAGCGACTCTAGCCGGGCAGGCAACGAGGCAGCCGGACACGATCCGGCCGTCCGTCGCGGAATGACGTCAGGCTACGACGAAGCGGCGATCACGCCCACCCCGGCGAAAACCAGCAGGACGCCCACGACCTGAACGGGCGCGAGCCGCTCGGCGTGGAACCGCCAGCCGAGCAGGGCGGTCACCGCACGGAACAGGGACGCGAACACCGCCACCACGGAGAGCAACCCTGCGCGGCTGGCCAGGGCGAAGCACAGGTTGGCGGCGAACCCGAGGACACCGATCGCCGCGATGCCGACCAACTGCCGGCCGGCGGCCACGGGCCGGTGGCGCCGGACGAGCGCGATGACGACATAGACCAGCAGCGCGGTCAGGGCGTTGCCGAGCAGGGTGGCGCCGACGTGGTGCGCGCTGCCCCAGGCGACGGTCAGGTTGGAGACCCCGAAGCCGAGGGCCGACAGCAACGCCAGCAGGATCGGCCGGGCCGCTGACCGGGCCGTCCGCAGCTCCGGGCCGGTGGCGAGCACCGTGCCGGCCACGGCGACGACCATTCCGGTCGCGAGGAGCGGACCGATCGGGTCCCCGGCGAGGATGCCCGCCCCGGCGGGAACGAGCACGCTGAGCGCCGCCACGGGCGCGACCACGCCCATGGTGCCGGTGGCCAGCGCCTGGTACAGCGAGGACACCCCGGCGGCCACGGCGAGCCCGCCGCCCGCCCCCCATAGCAGGGCCGGTCCGACCTCGCCGCCGGGCTCGTCGAACAACAGCCGGGGGAGCGTGGCCAGGGTGCCGACCAGCTGGGAGAGCAGCAGGACGGTGAGCAGCGGCACCCGCCGGGAGAGCGTGCCGCCGAGGAAGTCGGACGTGCCGAGGAACAGCGAAGCCAGGAGCGCCAGCAGGGCGAACCCCGTCATGCCGTCGCCTCGGCGCTGAACGCGTCGACGAACTCGGCAGGGGTCAGCGGCCCCGACCGCCAGCCCAGGCGCGCGGCGAGCCGGAACAGCTGCGGAGGTTCGATGGCCGCCCGCGCGAGCGCGTCAGCCTGCGCGAAGACCTCGCGCGGATGCCCGTCGGCCAGGATCTCGCCGGCGGCCATCACGATCACCCGGTCGAAGTGCTCCGCGCAGAAGTCCATGTCGTGGGTGATCGCGATGATCGTGCGTCCCTCGGCGGTGAGGGACTCGACCACGCCGGCGATCATCTCCACGCCTCGCGCGTCCTGGCCGGTGGTCGGTTCGTCGAGCACGACGACCGGGGTGCGCATGGCCAGCACTCCCGCGAGTGCGACCCGCTTGCGTTCGCTGAGCGACAGGTGGTGGGGGTGGGCCCCGGCCTCTGCGGTGAGTTGCACCGTGGCGAGCGCCGACGCGGCGCGTGCAGCGGCCTCGTCCGGGGTGAGGCCGAGGTTGCGGGGGCCGAACTCGACGTCCGCCTGCACGGTGCGGGCGAAGAGCTGCTCGTCGGGGTTCTGGAACACGTAGCCCACCTGCGCGGCCAGTTGGGCGATCGTCTGGCCGTGCGTAGAGGTCTCGCCGACGTACACGCTGCCCTCGGTCGGACGGAAGATCCCGTTGAGGTGGCGGACGAGGGTGGTCTTGCCCGCCCCGTTCTCGCCGACGATCGCCACCCGCTCGCCGGTGTCGACGGCGAGGCTCACGCCGCGCAGGGCCTCGATGCCGCCCGGGTAGCGGTAGCGGACCGACTCGAACCTGACCGCCGTGCTCATCGGGCACCTCCGGCGAAGCTCTCCGCGGCCTGGTCGAACGACACCGGCAGCTCGGCCCCCGGCGGCAGCAGCCCGCGCTCCCGGGCGAGCCGCGCGGCGCGCGTGTAGCGGGTGGCGCCGATGCCCCACTCATCGGTCCGCGGGTCGGCGAGGATCGCGGTCGGTGCGCCGGAGGCGGCGATCCGACGCGCGGCGAGCGCGTGCAGCCGGTCGGAGTGCTCGTGCAGCAGTTCGAGCTTGTGCTCGAAGATCACGACGGTCGTGCCCGTCTCACGGAGCCGGGAGAGCACGTCGAACACCATCCTCGTGCCCGCCGGGTCGAGCTGGGAGGTGGGCTCGTCCATCACGAGGACGGGCGTCCGCAGCACGATCATCGACGCGATCGCCACCAGCTGCTGCTGGCCGCCGGACAGGGCGTAGGGCGAGCGGTCGAGCAGGTCGGTGATCCGCAGCAGCCCGGCCACCTCCGTAGCGGGCGCCGGAGATCTGGTTGAACGGGTTCTGGATCACCAGCCCCACCTGGGTCACCGCCTCGACGAGCGTGCCCGCGGAGAGGTCGCGGCCGGCCACGGTGACCGAGCCGCTCAGCGTCCCGCCGTCCACGTGCGGGATGAACCCGGACAGGATCTTGGCCAGCGTGGTCTTGCCCGCCCCGGACGCCCCGACGATGCCGGTGATGGTGCCCGGTTCGACCGCGAGGTCGACATGCTCCAGGACGAAGCGCTCGGCGTCCGGGTAGGCGTAGGAGACGTCGGTGAGTTCGATCACGGCAACCACCGGACGACTGAGAGGACGATGGCGGCGGCGGCGATCGCCGGCATGAGCCAGCGCGCCACCCGCTGGGCGGTCGAGTCGGGGACGGGGACGAGCGACGTGCGCCGGGCGGTCGAGCCGAACCCACGCGCCTCCATGGCGGTGCCGCGTTCCTCGACATCGGTGAACATGCCCAGCACGAGCGGGCCGAGCAGCGGCATCATGATCGGGATCCGCTTCAGCCGGTTGCCGGGGATGGCGAGCCCGCGCGCCTGCTGGGCGAGCAGGATCGCGTCCGCCCGGTTGCTGAACGCGGGGATCAGCTGGAGCGTCGAGGAGATGATGTAGCTGAACTTCGGCGACATGCCCCGCTCGGTGAGCGCCGCCATCAGGTCACCGGGGTGCGTGGTGAGCACGAGCAGCACCGAGGCAAGCACCAGGCAGATGATCCGCGAGCCGATGCCGAGGGCGAACAGCAGGCCCTCGGCGGTCACCGTGACGAAGCCCCACTGGAACACCGGCGTCACGCCGCCGGGGAAGGTGAGGCCCTGGACGAGCGTCAGCACGACCACGATCGGCAGCAGGATCTTGGTGCTGGTCCGCGCCAGCGCGCCGCCGCAGCGTGACACCACGGCGGCCGGGACGATCACTCCGGCCACGACGATCGCGGCGACCCACCACTGCGGGATGGCGAACACGATCACGAGGATCGACAGCAGCGCCACCAGCTTGGTCACCGGGTTGAGCCGGTGGACCGGGGACGAGCGGTCGACGTAGCCGGTCGAACTCACCTGCGGCTACTCCGCAGGTGCGGACGGGGTCGGCGTCGGCGTGACCGGCGCGCTGCCGAAGACCCGGTGCTGGCGGACGAACGGGAAGCGCTGCAGGAAGCGGCTGGGCAGGGCGGCCAGGATCAGCACGACGACCGTGAAGGTGATCAGCTTGTCCAGCGGGTCGGACAACAGGCCCTGCAGGGTGGTCGCAGCCAGCAATGACTGGCCCATCGCCTGGAACGCCCCCACGATGGCCCCGGTGCCGCCGCCGGTCGCGCCGCCGAAGATGAAGGCCGAGATCGGGGCGGAGATGATCGCGGCCACCAGGCCGGTGACCGCGCCGGCGATCGGGGCGAGCCAGAAGCGACGGAACATCCCGAGCCGGGCGGCATAGCCGGCCATCACGCCGATCACCACCTGCACCACCGCGAACGGTAACGGGATCGGAGTCAGGGTGAGGCCCCAGATCACGTTGGTCAGGATGCCGGTGACCACGCCCGCCGCGGGCCCGGCGAGGGCCGATACCAGCACGGTGCCGATCGAGTCGAGGTAGACGGGGATGCCGATGACGGAGACGAGCTGGCCGACCACGATGTTCAGCGCGATGGCCACCGGGATCATCGCGATCGTGTTGGTCGGCAGCCGGTGGATCGAGCCGGAGGCGATCAGCACCGCGCCGACGAGGTAGCCGGCCATCGCGATCAGGCCTGCCGGACCGGTGCTGGTGTCCTTCATCTCGACGGGCTGGCCGATCACCAGGAACAGATAGGTGGCGACGATGATCACCGCGCCGACGGCGATCAGGATGAGGTTGCGGGTCCGCTTCGGATCCGCGCTGGTGGTGCCTGACATCTGAATCCCTCCTCGGTTACTCCCTGAAATGTGTGGTCGGTGGACGGTTTCAGCCGACGCGCCGGGCGAGAGCGCCCACCCGCTCGATGGTGCGCCGGAAGAACTCGGCGGGGTCGGTGTCCACCACGATGTCAGCATTCGCCGGCCGTCCCCACATGCCACGCCAGTCGGCGACGGTCTGGCCGCGGGTGAGCGTGCCGGCGAGTTCGACGTCGACGGTCGCCGCCCGCAGGGTGGCGAGGGACGGGTCGAGCGCGACAGCCGCCGCGAAGGGGTCGTGCATGTGGGCTCCGAACCCCTGGTCGTAGGCGTGGTGGAACTCCATGTAGAAGCGGACGGCGTCGCTGAAGTGCCTCACGACGGCGTTCGACGTCCGGGACCGGGTGCCAGGGGCGTCGTCAAGCGAGACGACCTCCTCCGGGGCGCTGCCGGAGACCCGCGCCAGCTCCGCGAGGTGGGCGGGCAGCATCATGATCCGCTCGGTCACGTCCAGCGCGCAGATGATGGGACGCCGGTCGTCCGGCACCACGGAGAAGGCGTCGAAGACGATCTTCGCCGAGTCGGGGTCGACCGAGATGTTCCACTCCGTGGTCGGACGGGTGTTGCCGGCGTGGTTGAAGGCCCCACCCATCACGACGAGTCGCTTCAGCAGGAGGGGGAGTTCGGGCTCGAGCTTGATCGCCAGCGCGAGGTTCGTCAGCGGCCCGGTGACCAGGCCGGTGATCTCGCCGGGCCGGCGGCGGACGTTGTCGATCCACACCTCGGTCGCGTGGCGAGGCGACAGCGGACGGGTCGGCGCCGGAAGTTCGGCGTAGCCGATGCCCTGCGGACCGTGGGTCTCCTCCGTGGTCTCCAGCGGCTGCAGGATCGGCACCTCCGCGCCGAGCGCGACCTCGACGTCGCCGTAGCGGCACAGGTCGAGCCAGGCGAGATTGTTCGTGGCGACCTGGCGGGCGGACACGTTGCCGGCCGTGCAGGTGATGCCGAGGATCTCGGCCTCCGGGCTGGCCATCAGGTAGAGGAGCGCGAGCGAGTCGTCGATGCCGGTGTCGACGTCGAGCAGGAGGGGCACCGGGTCGCGGGTGGTGTCGGCCATGGAGGACTCCGAACGAGGGACGCGTCGCGGTGGGTGCCGGCGCCTGCCGTGCCGATCCGCGAACGGGGTTGGTGTGGGTGGACTCGGTCTCGGCCAGGGACGCAGCGCGGGGTGGTGTGCGCCGTGGCTTCGACCTATCCAGTCACGTTGCCCCTTGTTCGCCGACGGTCCGTCGTGGACCGCGTCCACTCACCTTAGCGACGGCCCTCGGGCGGCGCCAGAGTCGAGTCCCGCGAGGCCGGCAGGCCCGACCGCTGCTGCGCCGACTCGGGCGGCGGGTGGCCGCGACGGGCCTCAGAGTGCGGACTCCAGGTCGGTATGGGTGAAGTCGTCGCCCACGAAGAGCAGGGGCTCGCCCGTGGTCGCGGCGAGCGCGTAGGTGTAGGCGTCGCCCAGGTCCAGCCGCGCCGGATGGCCGCTGCCGCGTCCGAAGTCCCGCAGTGCCTGGCCGGCGACTCTCGCCTGGTCCTCGGTGAACGGGACGATCTCGACCTCGGCTTCGAGGAGCAGCCGCTCCAGGCGGCGATGCTGTACGGCAGAGAGGCGGCTGGCCGCCACAGCGTGCAGTTCCACGAGGGTCGCGGCCGACATCCTGACAGGCCCCTCGGCGAGCAGGCGCGCAATCTCGGTCGCCTCCGGTTCCGCGAGCAGCAGGGCCACGATGGCGGAGGTGTCGATGATCACCGGGGGAGTCCGTCGCGGTCGTAGAGCACGTCGTCGACACTCCGCAGTGCATCCCGTTCGGCCGGTGTGAGGTCCACCTGGATCGCGCGGATGACGACGTCCATGCGGGCCGCGCGGCGGGCCGCCGTCCCTTCGAGTTCGGCGAGGCGGTGCTGCACCGCGTCGTCGACCGCGCCGGTCTGGGACAGGCCGGTGAGCTCCGCCAGCCGCCGGACACGGGCATGGATCTGCTCGTTCTTGATGTTGAGGCTCATGGTAGAAGTCTAGTTGGACTGTCTACCATATCTACCGCAGCCGCCTTCGGGACCTGATGACTACCGTTGCCGCATGCGTGAGGTACCAACGGCAGACGGGGTCGCGGAGGCGATCGTCGAGTCCGCGCCTGAGGGCGGCCCGGGCGTCATCCTGTTCATGGACGCCTTCGGGCTGCGTCCGCGGATCCGCGAGATCGCGGCGGAGATCGCCGGCTGGGGGTATGTCGTGCTCGCGCCGAACGTGTTCTACCGCGACGGGACGGTGGCCGAGCTGGCGCCGACCGGCGACCTGACCGAGCCCGAGGCCATGGGTTCGTTCTTCCGGGTAGCCGGACCGCGTATCCGCCACCTCACCGCGGACGCGGCCTCCGGCGACTTCCCCGCGTACCTTGACGCCCTGCGTGGGCTGCCGGGGGTGCGACCGGGCCCGATCGGCACGGTTGGCTTCTGCATGGGCGGACGGCTGGCGGTGCGGCTGTCCGGGGCGTTCCCGGACGCGGTCGCGGCGTGCGCAGCCGTCCACACCGGCGGACTGGTCACGGAGCAGGAGGACTCGCCGCATCTCTCGATCGCCGACGCCCACGCGGAATACCTCTTCGCGAACGCCGACCACGACCGGTCCATGACCTCCGCCGACGTGGCCGTCCTCGACGTGGCCCTGCGGGCGGCGGGACGGCCCGCGACCAATGTCATCGTGCCGGAGGCCGCGCACGGCTTCACCATGTCGGACACGGCCGCCTGGAACCCTGGCGCCACCGAATGGGTGTTCGGCCAACTCAGGGAGCTGTTCTACCGCAGCCTGGCGCGATGAACGTGCCGGCGGTCGCGGGCCGGGGGTGACTAGAGTCACCGGAGATGCGGATGAGCCGGTATCGAGGAGGAACGCGAGATGCTGCAGGCACCCTTGGGGCGCACCGGACGACAGGTGTCGGTGATCGGCCTCGGCACGTGGCAGTTGGGCGGCGACTGGGGCGAGGTCGGCGAGGCGGAGGCGCATGAGGTCCTGTCCGCTGCGGTGGCCGCGGGCGTCACGTTGTTCGACACCGCGGACGTCTACGGCGACGGACGCAGCGAGTCGATCATCGGCAGGTTCCTCGCCGAACGGCCGGGCCACGGGATCACGGTGGCGACGAAGATGGGCCGACGCCTCGACCAGCTGCCGGAGCACTACTCGCCGCAACACTTCCGCGAATGGACCACCCGGTCGCGGCAGAACCTGCGGGTGGACACGCTCGATCTGGTCCAGCTGCACTGCCCGCCGTCCGCGGTGATCGAGGCGGACGAGACCTATGCCGCTCTCGACGAGTTGGTCGCGGAAGGGGTGATGGCGGCGTACGGCGTCTCGGTGGAGACGTGCGCGCAGGCGCTGGCGGCGATCAGCCGTCCGCACGTGACAAATGTGCAGATCATCCTCAATCCGTTCCGGTTGAAGCCGCTGGACGAGGTGCTGCCGGCGGCGGAGGCGGCCGGGGTCGCCATCTTCGCGCGGGTGCCGCTGGCGTCCGGGCTGCTGTCGGGCCGCTACACCAGGGCCACCACGTTCGCGGCGTCCGACCATCGGAACTACAACCGCCACGGCGAGGCGTTCGACCGGGGCGAGACGTTCTCGGGAGTGGACTACGAGGTTGGGCTGGAGGCTGCGGCGAGGCTCGCGTCCGTCCTTCCGTCCGAGGTGTCGCTCCCCGCGGCGGCCCTGGCGTGGGTGGCGTCGCGACCGGGAGTCACGTCCGTGATCCCGGGTGCCCGAAACGTTGCGCAGGCCAGGGCCAACGCGGAGGCGGCAGGGCTGATCGACGGCGGCTGGGACCTGGCGGCCTTCGATGCCGCCGTGCACGAGGTGTACGACAACCTGCTGCGGTCGGCCGTCCACCCGCTGTGGTGAGATCGCCGAGTCGGTCCGCACTCACTGTGGGACCGCCTCGTCTCCTGGTCCTGCCACGGTGACCGGTGATTCACACATCAAGGTGGACCGAAACCGTCGTCGATGACGGTTTCGGTCCACCTTGATCCGAGGACGGCGATCACGCTCGGCACCCCGGCGGACGCAGCCGGGGTCGGGGTTGCCGGTGATGTGGTCAGTGATATGGCGTGAGAGGTCGGACTCGTCCTGCCGACGGGTGCGCAGGTTCGCCTGCGAGGGAGGACTTCGCCCGCTAAGTTCAGTGACGCCGGACGTGCGGGAGCGTGGTCTGCGACACCCGCAGGTTGGTTTCGCGGTCTCAGGCCTGATCCGCTGTCTTTCGAGGAGCTTGCATGACGTCTCCGTCCGGCCCGTCCTACCGGTTCGTGTGCCCACCGACCTGGCCGCAGCCGCCCGCCGGCTGGGTGCCCCCGCCGGGGTGGCGGCCTGATCCGGCGTGGGGTCCTGCCCCGGAAGGCTGGCAGTTCTGGCAGCCGGCGGAAGCGGGCCCGGCGATGGTTCCGACCGACGGCTTCGCGATTGCGACTCTCGTCGCGGGCGTGCTGGGGTCCTTCATCTTCGCGGGCATCTTCGGAGGCGTTTCGCTGTCCCGGATACGGCGCGGGCTGCGGCGGGGTCGAAACCTCGTGTTCATCGGGTGGGGACTGTGTGGATTGTGGCTGGTCGCCGTGATCGTGTTGTTCTCGCTGCTGTCGGCTGAAGGACCCGGACGCGCACCGAGCGGCGAGATCACCGCGGCCGGCAAGATCGCTCCGATGTCCCTCCAGATCGGCGACTGCCTGACGCTGCCAGCCACCGTCGGCGGCGCGGTCGTCAAGGTCGACGCCGTGCCCTGCAGTAGTGCACACAACGCGCAGGTATTCAACATCGTGAACACGGGCTCCGGACCCTACCCGGGTGAGAACCAGGCAACCGAAATGGGGCTGACCGCCTGTGAGGCCGAACTCGGAGCGTTCTACGGCGAAGAGACCGACATCAAGCCCGGAACGCAGTTGTTGTCGTTCACCAGCGCTGAGGCGGACTGGAACCGCGGCGATCACACGTCCCGTTGTCTGGTGATGGCACTGGACGGTTCCTTCACCGGAGACATCAGGGATCGGTAGCCCTGAGTCGCTGCGCGTCGCCTTCGGGTTGCATCCGCCCCTTCGCTGCCCTGGTCCGGCAGTCAGGACGTCGACTCAAAAGGAGACCTGTCGGTCCTCACCGTCCGTAGTGGTACCTGCAGGTGGCGATGCGGATCTCGTCGCCCACGATCTTGTAGACCAGACGGTGTTCGTCGGTGATCCGGCGCGACCAGTAGCCGGCGAAGTCGTGCTTGAGGGCTTCGGGCTCACCGACACCTTCGTTGCCGTTTCGGGAGACGTCTTCGATCAGCGTGTTGATGCGCTTGAGCACCCGCCTGTCCTGGGCCTGCCACCACAAGTAGTCGCCCAGGCGTTCTCGTCCCAGACGGGCAGCATCGCTAGTCGGCGTCGATCAGGTCGTGGTGTTCGCCCCGGCCGGCCTCGAGGCGTTCCATCGCGTCGAGCAGGCGGCGTGCGTTGGCAGGGGAGCGCATGAGGTAGGCGGTCTCCTTGAGGGCTTCTTGGTCCTCAAGGGAGACGATGACCACCGGTGGGTGTCCGGCCCGAGTGATGACGACCTCCTCGCGATCGTCGATGACCGAGTCAAGTACCTCGGCGTAGCGAGCGCGTGACTCGGTGTAGCTCAGTGTCTTCACGGTGGCGCCCTCCTTCTGTACTGAAACGCGTACGTCCATGCTTCCGGGGACTCAAGTGCGGCGCTTGAGCCCGTCCCGCCGCTCGGGCGGTCTGGGCGCCGTCCCTCACCGCATCCGCTTGTGCAGAGGGCCGTGAAGAGGTTCACTCAGGCCAACTGGCGTTCGAGCGCCCTCAGTTCGTCGGAGACGGTCGCGAGCTGTCTGCGCAGCGCAGCCCGGTCGAGTACGGGGCTGGAGGCGTGCTGGAGCGCGAGAGTCCTGATGAATGCTGTGACCTTCATGCCGGTTCGTTCCGCTTCGGCCCGAAGGAGGTCGATCTCCTCGGGACTGAACCGCACCGAGATCGTCACGTCGAGTCGGCGATGCGGCCGAGTGATCGGTTCGGGTTGCTCGAGGTCGAACCCAGAGAGGTCGTGGGTCCGGTCATAGTAGTCGGCGAGCTCCGCGTCCCTCATGTGTTTGCTGTCTGTCATGTTCACTCCTCCCAGGCTGTGATTGGCCGGATGCGGCGTCCGCCGTCCTTGAGTTCGACGACGAGCGCCAAGCGGCGACCGCCGTTGGTTCGAGAGCGGATGAGCCTCCGGTCGGCGACCCGATGCCGGAACGCGCGATCCGCGTTGGCGATGGCCTGTTCGATCTCGATCGCTGACGCACGCCGGGTCGCGTGTTCGAGGTTCGCCTCGTCCCACTCAACTGTCTCAAACCGCATCGAGCACCTGCCCCTCGATGCGTTGCAAGTCTACTCCGAACGCAACACAGATCCTATTCCACGATGCTGGCAGGCGACCGGGACTCGCGCTGGAGGTTGTCATGTATCAAGGGTGTCGGTCGTGTCTGACATCGGCCCCGATCACGAAGAGGGCGGGGGCCGCCGACGCGGCGTCCATGTGCCACTGGCTATGGGTGGGGCGTAAGTGGGTGGGTGGGCGGGGCTCGAACCCGCGACTCAGGGATTATGAGTGACCCGAATGTGCCCCTGACTAGGACATATTGCACGGCTA
>DAINOM010000008.1:0-45266 GCA_036735445.1 Propionicimonas sp. | reverse complement strand
GCTCATGCCGTTCTCGGCGAGGCTGTAGACCAGCTTCTGGATCTCGGCCTTCGCGCCCACGTCGATGCCCCGGGTGGGCTCGTCGAGGATGAGCAGGCGCGGCGCGATCGCCAGCCAGCGGGCCAGCAGCACCTTCTGCTGGTTGCCGCCGGACAGGTTCCGCACGATCGCGTCGGCGTTGGGGGTCTTGATGTTCAGGGCCTCGATGTAGCTGGCGACCAGTTCGTCCTGGCGCCTGCGGGGGATCGGCCGGAACCAGCCGCGGTCGGCCTGCAGTGCCAGGACGATGTTGTCCCGCACGCTGAGTTCGTCCACGATGCCCTCGGCACGGCGGTTCTCCGAGGAGTAGGCGATGCGGTGCTTGATCGCCTGCCGCGGCGTGCGCAGCTTCAGCGGCGTCCCGTTGACGGCCAGCTGGCCGGCGTCCGAGCGGTCCACGCCACCGATCAGGCGGGCCACTTCCGTCCGCCCCGAGCCGAGCAGGCCGGCGAGGCCGACGACCTCACCCACCCCGATGGTCAGGTCGACGGGGGCGATCGCGCCCTTGCGGGAGATGCCGGCAGCGGCGAGGAACGGCGTGGCCCCCGGCTCCGGCGCCACCTCGCGGTCGGCGGAGTGCACGCGGTTCTCGAGGTCGGCGAGGGTGGACAGCTCCTTGCCGATCATGGCCTGGACGAGGTCGATGCGCAGCAGTTCGGGGGTGAGGTACTCCCCCACCAGCTGGCCGTTCCGCAGGACGGTCAGCCGGTCGCTGATCTCGTACACCTGGTCGAGGAAGTGGCTGACGAACAGGATCGCCACGCCGGACTCCTTGAGGCTACGGATCACCCGGAACAGCTCGGCCACCTCCTCGACGTCCAGGCTGGAGGTGGGTTCGTCCAGGATCAGCACCTTGGCCTGGATGTCGATGGCCCTGGCGATCGCGACGAGCTGCTGCACGGCCAGGGAGTGGGAGTTGAGCAGGGAGTTCGGATCGATCTCGAGGCTGAGTCCCTCGAGGATCTCGGCGGCCCTGCGCCGCATCGCCCGCCAGTCGATGCCGCCGAGACGGCGCGGCTCGCGTCCCAGCATCACGTTCTCCGCGACGGTGAGGTTCCCCAGCAGGTTCACCTCCTGGTACACGGTGCTGATGCCTGCGGCCTGCGCCTGCGCGGGCCCGTTGAACACCACCTGGCGCCCGCCGAGCCGGATCACTCCCGCGTCGACGCTGTACACGCCGGTGAGCGCCTTGATCAGGGTGGACTTGCCGGCGCCGTTCTCGCCCATCAGCGAGTGCACCTCGCCGGGGAACATCCGGAAGTCCACCCCGTCGAGGGCCTTGACGCCGGGGAAGCTGATCGAGATTCCGGTCATCTCCACCACGGGTTCCGGGCTCCCCGCGGACGGCGGCGCCGGCGTCAGGCTCTCAGGCATTCGCTGACTCATTTCGTCCGAGTGATTGAAGGGTATAGCCCTCGGGTGGGTCCGCGGCCAGGTCCGCGAACCCACCGTCAGGGCGGGGGACAGTACGTCGCAGAAGCTCAGTACTTGCGGGTGGGCAGGGCCTCCTTGGCCTGCTCCTGGGTGAAGGTGGTCTCCTCGGTGACGATCCGCTTCTCGACCGTGCCACCCTCGTTGAGGGTCTTCACGATGTCGATCAGCTGCTTGCCCAGCAGGGGCGAGCACTCGACGATGAAGTTGATCTTGCCTTCGCTCAGGGCGGTCATGCCGTCCTTCACCGCGTCGACCGTGATGATCTTGATGTCCTTGCCGGGCACCTTGCCGGCCGCCTCGATCGCCTCGATCGCGCCCAGGCCCATGTCGTCGTTGTGGGCGTAGACCACGTCGATCTTCGGCTGGGACTTCAGCATGGCCTCCATGACCTGCTTGCCGCCGGCGCGGGTGAAGTCACCGGTCTGGCTGGCGACGACCTTGATGTTCGGGTTGGCCTTGATCGCGTCGGCGAAGCCCGTCCCGCGGTCGATGGCCGGCGCCGAGCCGGTCGTCCCCTCGAGCTGGACGACGTTCACCGCGTCGCTCTTGCCCTCGTACTCCTTGACCAGCCACTCGCCGGCCTTCTTGCCCTCGAGGATGAAGTCGGAGCCGAGGAAGGTGACGTACAGCGAGGTGTCCTTGGAGTCGACCGCGCGGTCGGTCAGGATCACCGGGATGTTGGCGGCCTTGGCCTCGTTGAGGACGGCGTCCCAGCCGGTCTGGACGACGGGAGAGAACGCGATGTAGTCGACACCCTGCTGGATGTAGGACCGGATCGCCTTGATCTGGTTCTCCTGCTTCTGCTGGGCGTCGGAGAACTTCAGCTGGATGTTGGCCTCCTTGAAGGAGTCCTGGATGTCCTTGGTGTTGGCGGTGCGCCAGCCACTCTCCGCACCCACCTGGGCGAAGCCGACCACGATCTGGTCCAGCGCCTTGCCCTTGCCTTCGCCACCATTGCCGGCCGGGGCGGCAGCGCCTCCGCCGCAGGCCGAGAGTGCCAGCGCCATCGCGCCGGCTGCGAAGAGACCGATGGCCTTCTTCATTCGACAAACCTCCTTGTTCGCGCCCGGGGGTGGAGCGGACCCACCGGCACCGGTCGGCCATCGTTGGCCGCAGCAAGATGTTAAGGCTCACATGTGAGCCTTAACAATCGTCTCGATGTTACCGTTACCAAGTCGTTATCTACGCGGCCTGCAGCGCTCCGTGAAGATAATGTGCAACGCTCACATCCGGTCGCTCGCGCCCGGTGCCCTTCCCCGCCTCCGGGCCCCCGTCCGCTGCCCGCAGCACCCCGGAAGGAACACCGGCGGGGTGGACGGAAAGGGGTCTGTCCCCGTTAAGCCGGACGACTTAACGGGGACAGACCCCTTTTCATCCACTCGCTCAGCCGAGCTCCACCGAGACCGGGCCTTCCGTGGCGGTGGCGCCGTCGAGCAGGCGGTACGGCACCCGGAAGACCCGGCCCGGTGCGGCCGGCCACCAGGTGCGGAGGCGGCCGATCTCGCGGCCGTTCTGGCGCGCGACGATGGTGGGACGGTTGCGCAGTTCGTCCGGCCAGAGCAGCAGGAAGCCGCGCGCCGGACCGGCGTCGCCCGGCGCGAACCGGGACGGCGACACCCACCTGAAGCCCCGGCCAGGGGTGAGGTCGAGTCCACCGGCGGCGGGGCTGACGCCCTCCAGGTGGCGCAGCACGTGCGGCGCGACATGGGTGCCGTCGAGCGCCGCGCCGTCCGCGGTGTCCACCGGGTGGACGAGGTTTCCGATCGCGAACACCCCGTCCCGCTCGGTGCGCAGCCGAGTGTCCACGGACGGCCCGAGCGTGTGCGGGTCGACCGCGATCCCTGCGGAGCGGGCGAGCTCGTGGTCGGGGATCCAGTCGCCCGAGAACACCACCGTGTCGCAGTCCACCACCGTGCGGACGCCGGTGGCCGTGTCCTCGACCTCGACGCCGCTGACCCGTCCCCGGCCCAGCACCCGCACCACCCGGGTGCGGGTGGCCACCCTCGTCCGGAAGAAGGCCCCGCCGAACGTGGAGAACAACCGGTACACGTCCGGTGCCGGGTACTCCGTGGTCATCAGCACCGTGCGGCAGCCGGCGTGCTGCAAGGTCAGCGCCGCCGACCAGCTGACCAGCTCCGAGCCGACGATCACCGCGCGCGTGCCGACCTTCTCGTGGTGCAGGTGGACGAGGTTCTGCAACTGCCCGGTGGTGTACACCCCCGCCGGCCGGTCGCCCGGGATCCGCCTCGCTGTCCGCGGACGCTCCCGCGCACCCGTCGCGAGGATGGTCGCCCTCGCGGCCACGGTGAACCGTCCGGACGGCGAGGTGACCTCGAGCGCACCGTCCGGCGTCCAGCCGGTGACCATCGCCTTCGTCACGATGTCGGCGCCGGCCGACACCGCCCGGTCGGTCAGGATGCGGGCGTAGCGCGGCCCGGACGTGAACCGCCGCAGGTCCCGGATCCCGTAGCCGGGATGGAAGCAGTGCCGGGGGATGCCGCCGGGCTCGGCCTCCCGGTCGAGGACGAGGACGTCGCCCCTTAGCGTCCGGGCGAGGTCGGCGGCGGCGGCCAGACCGGACGGCCCGGCGCCGACGATGGCCACGGCGGGGGTGCGGGTGGGAATGGTCATCACCGGGCCTCCTTCGTGGCCTCGTCGAGGAGCGCCTTCACCGCTGCGCCGCAGAAGAAGCCCTGGCAGCGGCCGTTCATGGCGCGGGTGCGACGCCGCAGCGCCCCCTGGTCGCGGGCCGGGATCACGCTGTGGCAGGCGTCCCGGATCTCGCCCCTGGTGACCCGCTCGCAGAAGCACACCACCTCGCCGTACGCGGGGTCGTGGGCGATCAGCACGTCGTCCTGGTAGGGACGCAGCGCGTGCTCGCCGATGTTCGGCAGCCGCGGCGGCGCCGGCAGGTCGGTGCGCCGTTCGAGCTCGAGCCCGGCCTCGGCCAGCAGCCCGGTGACGTGCCCGGCCACCGCCATGCACGACGTCAGGCCGGTCGACCGGATGCAGCCGGCGACCAGGTAGCGCTGCCCCGCGTCCGCCTCGATCAGGTAGTCGGAGCGGTCGTGGGCCGCGCGCAGGCCGGCGTACGCCGCGGTGACCTCCTCCCCCGCCAGGCTCGGCATGAGCCCTTCCGCCTTGTGGAAGAGGAAGTCGAAGCCGTCCTCGGTGGTGCTGGTGTCCAGCCGGTCGGTCATGTCCTCCGCGGTCGGGCCGACCATCACGTTGCCGTAGATGGTCGGGCTGACCAGCACGCCCTTGCCGAGCTTGCTCGGCACCGGCAGCACGATCACCGGCACCCTGGGACGGGACAGCTTGTCGAAGACCAGCAGCTCGCCACGGCGCGGGTTGAGGTGGAACCGGTCGAAGCCGAACAGTGCGTCGATCGTGTCCCCGCCGAGGCCGGCGGCGTTCACCAGCCACCTCGTCCGCAGCTGCCCGCGGTTGGTGCTCACGACCGTGACGTCGCCCTCGACCGCGACCCCCTCCACCGCGGTGTTCAGGTGCAGCGCCGCGCCGCGCTGGACGGCGTCCGTCGCCAGCGCGAGCGTCGTCGACCACGTGCAGATGATCGACTCGTCCGGCACCCGCAGCCCGCCGAGGGCGCCCGGCCCGAGATCGGGGACGGTGGCGTACACGCACGCCGCGTCCACGATCTCGGTGTCGGCGTAGCCGTTGGCCTCCGCCTTCCGCTGCAGCGACGGCAGGGCGTCCAGCTGGTCGGCGTCCCAGGCCACGAGCAGCGCCCCGGTCTTCAGCACGGGGATGCCCGTGGCGTCCGCGTAGTCGGCGAGCAGGCGGTAGCCCGCGCCGACCAGTCGCGACTCGAGCGTGCCGGGCGAGGCGTCGTAGCCGGTGTGCAGGATCGCCGTGTTGGCCTTGCTGGTGCCGTCGCCGACATCGTTGCGAGTGTCGACCAGAGCGACGCTGAGCCGGTGGCCGGCGAGGTCCCGCGCGATCGCGGAGCCGATCACGCCGGCACCGACCACGACGACGTCGTAGGTGGGTGGGAAGGTGGTGGGGGTCGTCATCGGCGGGTTCTCTTCTTGGCTCACTGGATCTGGGTCATCTCGACGACACGACGCCACCGGGCCCGGAACGACTCGGCGTGGTCCCGGCTCCAGGCCGGGCTGAAGGTGCGCGCCGGCTGCCAGGCGACGATCGCCTGCTGCAGGCTGAGGGACGGGTCGAGCGACTTCCGCGCCAGCGCCGCCGCCCCGAGCGGGGTGGCGTGCGCGGACGGGTAGACGTCGATGTCGATCTGCATCAGGTCGGCGACCGTCTGCATGAACACCGCGCTGCGGGTCAGCCCGCCGTCCACCCGGAGCCGGGTCAGCGGGCTGCCGAGGTCCTTCGCCACCAGGTCGCCGAGCTCGGCAACCTGGGCGGCAAGGCCCTGCAGCACCGCGGTGACCAGGTCCGCCCGGGTCGTGGCGAGGCTGATGCCGTGGAACACGGCCTGCGCGTCGGAGCGCCACCACGGGGCGGCCAGCCCGGCCATCGCCGGCACGCAGACCGCACCGTGGGCGTCGTCGGTGCAGATCAGGTCGAGTTCGCTCGGCCCGGCGAGCAGCCCCACGTCCTGCAGCCACCGAATGGCGGACGCCGCGGTGTAGACCTGCCCGTCCGAGCAGTAGGACGTGCGCCCGTCCACCCGCCAGGCGGCGGAGACGGTCAGTCCGGCCGACGACCTGGTCGGGGTCTCGCCCAGGTTCGCCAGCAGGAACGCCCCCGTCCCGAACGTGCACTTCGCCTCACCGGCGGCCAGGCAGCTCTCCGCGAGCAGGGCCGCCTGCTGGTCGACCACCAGCCCGCCGACCGGCACGGTCGAGCCGAACGCGCTGGTCTCGCCGATCACCTCGTCGTTGGCCGCGATCCGGGGCAGGTTCTCGCCCTCCAACTGGAACAGGCTGAGCAGCTCGTCGTCGTAGCTCACCGTGTCGAGGTCGGTGACCAGCGACCGGCTGGCGGTGGAGACGTCGGTGACGATCTCGCCGGTCAGCTGGTGCAGGATCCAGGCGTCGGACGTGGTGACGACACCCGCCCGGGTCATGTGCCGCCGCAGCCAGGCCAGCTTCGGCGCGGTGAAATACGGGTCGAGGACCAGCCCGGTGCGCTCGGCCACCAGGTCGGCGTGGGCCGCCAGCGGATCGCAGACCGACTGCGCCCGGCTGTCCTGCCACACCAGCATCGGCGACAGCGGTTGTCCGGTGTCCGGGTCCCAGGCCAGCACCGTCTCGCCCTGGTTGGTCAGCGTGACGCCGTCGATCGGGACGGCCGCCTGGGCGACCGCCCGTCCGGCCGCGTCGAGCACCGACGCCATCAGCTCGGCCGGGTCCTGCTCGACGATCCCGCCGGAGCGGTACTCGGGCCGGATGGCGATCTCGGTGATGGCCAGGATGTTGTCCTCGCCGTCGACGACGACAGCCTTCGTCCCGGACGTGCCCTGGTCGATGCACAGCACCGTGCTCATGCCACGTGCCCTTCGACAGACTCGGCGTCCGCGTCGAGTTCCTTGTCGATGTCGTGCAGGTCGGGCATGGTCAGCCCGGCGCGGCCGTGGCGGAACAGCAGGAAGCCGAAGTAGACGCCACCGATCGCGAGCAGCACCAGCACGTACAGCCACGGGTCGCGGAACGACTCGCCGCGGAAGATCGCCAGCTCGTAGAGCAGCCACACCGCCGAGACCACCAGCACCGGGGTCTCCCACTTGCCCAGGTCGAAGCCCTTGGTGGGCGGCAGCGACTTCCGCTTGACGATGTACAGCAGGACGGTGCCCGCGTAGATCAGCGCCGGCAGCAGGGTCGCTGCGGAGAAGAGGGCGAACAGCGCATCGGCCGAGTAGAAGCCGAATACGGCGAGGATGATCTGGCCGATCACCAGCATGAACATCATCGCGTTCAGCGGCGTCCCGGTCTTCGGGTTGACCACGGACAGCCACTTCCAGCCCGGGAAGCGCTTGTCCCGGGACATCGCCCAGACCAGGCGGGCACCGGACAGGGAGATGGTCAGCCCGCAGGAGAAGATCGAGATGACGACCATGACCAGCAGGATCTTGCCGACGACGCTGCCGAGCACGTTGTCGATGACATCGGCGATGGGCGTCGGGGACTGTGCCAGAGCGATCATGTCGCCACCGGTGGCGGTGACCGCGATCAGGAAGAGCATGCCCATGACGCCCAGCGACAGCACGGCCTGCCACATGGCCTTGGGCACCGTCCGGGCCGGGTCCCTGGTCTCCTCGGACAGGTTCGCGGCGGACTCGAAGCCGACGATCGTGAAGGCGCCGATCAGGAAGCCCATGGCCCACGGGCCGGCTTCGGTCAGGGTGCCGAGCGAGAAGTAGTTCTCCGCGGGGACCGCGCCGGTGCTGAAGAGGTTGGACCAGTCCAGCTTGCCGCTGAAGTAGCCGACCACGAAGAGCAGGATGGTGATCGCGATCATGCCGATCACCTGGATGGTGACGGCGACGTTGTTCGTCTTCTGGGTGACCCTGGTCGACCAGGCCACCATGATCGCCTGGACCAGGACGACGACGGCCGTGATCACGTAGATGTTCATGGTGTTGCCCTCGTACTCGAAGAGCACCGGCAGGATCGTCGAGGCGATGGTGATGTCCACCGCGACCACGACCACGCCGAGGAACATGAACGAGATCCAGCCCATCAGCCAGCCCAGCGCAGGGTTCGCCAGCCGGGACACCCACTGGTACGAGTAGCCCGAGACGGGGATCCGCGCCACAAGCGCTCCGAACACCAGGGCGACGGCGGTCTGGCCCAAAGTGGCGAGCGCCCACGTCCAGATGCCCAGCGGGCCGGAGGAGTTCAGCACCGAGCCGTAGGTGGTGAACAGTCCGGTCGCGATCGACACGAACCCGAAGGCGAGCGCGAACGACGCGTACCAGCCGTACTCGCGCTTCATCTCCTGCTTGTAGCCGAACTCGGCGATGTCGGTCGCGTCCGAGCCGGGAACGGCTTCGCGCGGCGGGTTAGGATCCACAGTGATCAACTCCTCGGTGCTTACGTGGGATTTGGTCAGGTGGGGCGGCGTTGCCGCGCCGTCCCACCCCTTACTACTCGGCGACGACGACCTTCGCCTTCGCCTGCACAACTGCTGACCGCATGGCCGCGGGCGGCTCCTGGTCAGTGATGAGTCCTGACAGCCCCGTCCAGTCGGCGACGTGGTACGGGGCGATCAGGTTGAACTTGGTCGAATCGGCCAGCACCCAGGCCTGGGCGCTGTTGCGCATCATGACGCGCCGCACCTCCACCTCGTCGAGGTAGAAGTCGGTCAGGCCGGACGCGGCGTGCACACCGCCGGACCCGAGGAACGCGACGTCCGCCCGCAGCCCCTCGAACAGGTCGATCGCGTGCTGGCCGGCCATCGCCATGTCGCCGCCCCGGACGCGGCCGCCACTCACCAGCACGTCCACGTGGGGGCGGGACGCGAGTTCCGCGGCGGCCGGCAGGGAGTTGGTGGCGACGATGCCGCGGAAGGCGGCCGGCAGGGCCCGGGCGACGTTCAGCGCCGTGGTGCCGACGTCGATGAACAGCGTGGCGCCGTCCTTCACCATGGCCGCGGCGGCGAGGCCCATGCGGCTCTTGGCGGACTCGCCCAGCTGCGAGCGGTCGAGGTAGGACGGCTCCTCGCTCAGTCGCTGACCGGCGCTGGCCGCTCCGCCGTGGACCCGCTCGAGGGCCCCGTCCTTCTCGAGGGCGGCCAGGTCGCGCCGGATGGTCTCGACCGAGACGCGCAGTTCCTCGGACAGGTCCTGGGTCCGCACGACCCCGGTCTCCGCCAGTCGCTGCATGATCAGCGACCGGCGCACGAACGGCAGTTCGGTGCCCGATAGCGCCTCATACTGACCGATCATGCCCGAACGCTACTGCTATTGCCCGATATGTGCAATGGGCTTGTGGGGAGATTCCCGAAGGTGAACGGGAATGGGACCTGTCCCCGAGAATCGGAGGGTGGCGAGGCGTGGGTCGGGCCGGGGGCGATGGGTGGTGGCAGTGCTCGCCGTCCTCGCGGTGCTCGGCGGTGCAGTCGGGTTGTGGTGGACGGGGACGCTGCACGCCAACAACCCGTCGGCCGAGCGCTTTCCCGTCCGCGGGGTGGACGTGTCCCGCTACCAGGGCGTCATCGACTGGCCGGTGCTGGCCGGGCAGGGCATCGAGTTCGCGTTCCTGAAGGCCACCGAGGGCAGTGCGACCGTCGATCCGCGGTTCGCCGCCAACCTGGCCGACGCGACAGGGTCCGGGCTTCGGGTCGGCGCGTACCACTTCTTCAGCTTCGAGAGCCCGGGAGCGACGCAGGCCGACAACGTGATCCGGACGGTTCCGGACGGGACGGAGCTGCTGCCCGTCGCGGTCGACGTGGAGTTCTACGGCGACTTCTGGCTGCATCCCGCGCCGGTCGAGGACGTCCGCCGCGAACTCGGGGAGCTCGTGGACCGGCTGACCCGCCACTACGGCAGGGCGCCGATCATCTACACGACCGGGGAGGCCTACAACCGCTACGTCGCCGGCGCTTTCGACGACGTCGACATCTGGATCCGGGACGTGTGGCGCGAGCCGTCCCTCGCTGACGGCCGTGCCTGGACCTTCTGGCAGTTCAGCGATCGCCACCGCCTCGGCGGCTACGCCGGCGAGGAGCAGTTCATCGACCTCAACGTCTTCGCCGGTGATCGCGCCGCCTGGGCGCAGTACGGACGCTGAGTCTCACGACGTCCACGGCAGATCCACCAATGCGGGTGGACAGACCTGTCCTCGGTGGCGGAACTCGCATTCAGGGTGGACCCAAACCGTCGACTACGGCGGTTTCAGTCCACTTTGCGCTCACACCAAGCCCGCCAGAGCCCTTCCTCCCGACTCCCGATTGCCCCATCCTTGGCCCATGACCTGGCGGATGCCGGCGGAGACCGAGCGGCACGAGCGCGCCTGGATGGCGTGGCCGGCGTCGGGCTACACCCTGGGCAGCAGCAACGCGGACGCCGAAGAGGCCCGCAGCACCTGGGCGGCCGTGGCCAACGCGATCGCCGACCACGAGCCACTGACGATGCTGGTGCCGCCCGAGGCGATCGGCCACGCCCGCCGCCGGTTGTCCGCAGCGATCACGCTGCACGAGTGCCCGCTCGACGACGCCTGGTACCGGGACAGCGGGCCCACCTTCGTCGTGGACGAGCACGGCCGGCTCGGCGCGGTCGACTGGGTGTTCAACGGCTGGGGCCGGCAGGCGTGGGCCCGCTGGGAGCAGGACGCGAAGGCTGCCGCTGTCGCCATCGAGGACAGCGGCGCGGTCCGGGTCGACTCGCCCCTGGTCAACGAGGGCGGCGGCATCCACACCGACGGCCTCGGCACCTTCCTGGTCACGGAGACCGTCCAGCTCGACCCGTTCCGCAACCCCGGCTGGGACCGCGCCGGCGTGGAGGCAGAGCTGGCCCGGACGGTAGGGGCCACCCGCGTGATCTGGCTGGAACGCGGCCTCACCCGCGACTCCGCGGAGTACGGCACCCGTGGTCACGTCGACCTGCTCGCCACCTTCACCGGCCCCGGCGAGCTCCTCGTCCACGTGCAGGACGACCGCGACCATCCGGATCACACCATCACCCGGCGGCTCCTCGACCAACTCTCCGGGGAGACCGACGCTCGCGGGCGGCCGCTGCACATCACCCCGCTGCCCGCGCCGCGCACCCTCACGGACGCGGACGGCTTCGTCGACCACAGCTACGTCAACCACTTCGTCCTGAACGGCGCCGTGCTGGCCTGTGCGTTCGCCGACCCGAACGACGAACCCGCCCGCGAGATCCTCGCCGCCGCCTATCCGGGCCGCGAGATCGTGCCGATCGACGCCCGTCCGCTCTTCGCCAGGGGCGGCGGCATCCACTGCATCACCCAACAGCAGCCCGCCGTCCCGGTGCAGGAGGCATCATGAGGACCCTGGTCGCGCCCCGGCTGGACTCCCCCGCGCGCGTACACACCCCGGAGCGACACCCGCTCGTCGTCGGACTGGTCCAGACCCGCTGGCACGCCGACGCGGACGAGCACCTCGAGACGCTGGCCGACGGCATCGCCTCCGCGGCGGCCGAAGGTGCCGAGATCGTGTTCCTGCCCGAGCTGACCCTGCTGCGCTACCCGGCCGACACCCGTCCGGACGGTCGTCCCGCAGCCCTCGCCGAGGACCTCGCCACCGGGCCGACGGTCACCTTCGCCGCGGCGGCAGCCCGCGAGCACCGGGTGATCGTGCACGCCTCGCTCTACGAGCGGGCCGACGGTCCGGACGGGCTCGGCTTCAACACCGCCGTCCTGGTCGGGCCGGACGGGACGCTGCTGGCGCGCACCCGCAAGCTGCACATCCCGGTGACCACCGGCTACTACGAGAACCACTACTTCCGCCCGGGCCCGGCCGAGGACCCCTACCCGGTGACCGAACTGCCGGTGCCGTCCCGGGCGCGGGTCGGCCTGCCGACCTGCTGGGACGAGTGGTTCCCCGAGGTCGCGCGGGCCTACAGCCTCGCCGGGGCCGAGGTGCTGGCCTACCCGACCGCCATCGGCTCCGAGCCGGACCACCCCGGCTTCGACACCGAACCCCTGTGGCGCCAGGTGATCGTCGGCCACGGCATCGCCAACGGGCTGTTCATGGTGGTGCCCAACCGCTGGGGCGAGGAGGGGCTGATCACCTTCTACGGCTCGTCGTTCATCTCCGATCCCTATGGACGGGTGCTCGTCCGGGCACCGCGCGACGAGGACGCCGCCCTGGTCGCGACGCTCGACCTGGCCCAGCGGGACGACTGGCTCACGCTGTTCCCGTTCCACGCCACCCGACGTCCCGACACCTACGGCAGCCTCACCTGACGCTCAACTCGCCAGGCCGGCCGGCACGACCTTCCCGAGGTACGCCTCCTGGATGCGGGGGTTGTCGAGCAATTCCCGCGCCGACCCGCTCAGCACGATCTCACCGGTGGCGAGCACGTAGCCGCGCGAGGCGATCGACAGCGCGAGCTCGGCCTGCTGCTCGACGAAGAGCACGGCGACCCCCAGTTCGGCGTTGATCCGCACGATCTCGTCGAGCACCTGGTCGACCAGCTTCGGGGCGAGGCCCATGGTGGGCTCGTCCATGCAGACCAGCCTGGGACGGCTCATCAGCGCCCGGGCGAAGGCGAGCATCTGCTGCTCGCCGCCCGACAGCGTCCCGGCCTCCTGCCGGCGCCGCTCGGCGAGCCGGGGGAAGTGGTCGCGCATGCGTTCGAGGTCCTCGGCGATGCCGGCCTTGTCCCGCCGGGTGTAGGCGCCCGCCAGCAGGTTCTCGTCCACGGTCATCTGCGGGAACACCCGGCGGGCCTCCGGGACGGAGGCGATGCCGGCCCGCACCCGGGAACTGGTGGCGGCGTGGGTGATGTCCCTGCCGTCGAAGCGGACGCTCCCCGAGCGCACCTTCACCAGACCGAGGATGGCCTTCATCGTCGTCGACTTGCCGCTGGCGTTGCCGCCGAGCAGGGAGACGATCTCGCCGTCCCCCACGGTCAGGCTGTTGCCGCGCAACGCATGGAACGGCCCGTAGGAGACGTGCACCTCGTCGAGCGACAGCAACGGGCTCATGCGACCTCCCTCTCACCGAGCCCGCGGGGCTGGCCGAGGTAGGCCTCGATCACGGCGGGATCGTTCCGGACGGCGTCGGGCACTCCCTGGGCGATGATGCGGCCCCCGTCCATCACGATGACCCGGTCGGAGAGCGTCATCACCAGGTCGAGCTTGTGCTCGACCAGCAGGATGGCCTGCCCCTCGGCCTTGAGCTCCAGCAGCTGGGCGAGCACCTCGGCGGTCTCGGACTGGTTCATCCCCGCCGTGGGCTCATCGAGGACGAGCAGCTTCGGCTGCAGCGCCAGCGCCCGGGCGATCTCGGTGCGTCGCCGGTTGGCGTAGCTGAGCGAGTACGCCGGATCGTCCCGCCGCGGGCCGAGCCGCTCCTCGAAGCGGTGGATCTCGGTGTCGACGACCGCATCGATCCGGACGCGTTCCCTGCGCGAGGCCGGCGTGCCCACGATCGCGATGTACAGCTCGCCGAGCAACGGGATCCAGCGCAGCCCGAACAGGTGCGACAGGCGGCGGAACGGCCGGCTGGCGGTCAGGGTCGAGTGGATGCCGACCTCGATGTTGTCCGCCACCGACAAGGTGGCGAACACCCGTCCGTTCTGGAAGGTGCGCGCGATGCCCTGCTCGGCGATCCGCGCGGTGTCGGCGTGGTCGATCCGGACGCCGTCCAGGGTGATGGTCCCAGCGTGGGCCGGGATCGTGCCGGTCACGAGGTTCAGCGTCGTGGTCTTACCCGACCCGTTCGGGCCGATGATCGAGACCACCTCGCCGGGGGCGACGCTGAAGTCGACGCCGTCCACCGCCTTCAACCCGTCGAAGTGCCGTTCGAGGCCGACGACCTGCAGTAGTGCCCTGCTCATGCGTTCCTCACCAGGATTCCGCCCGGACGGAACCTCACCACGAGGATCAGCACCAGGCCGTAGACGATGATTCGGAGTTCGGGGGTGAACCGCAGCAGCTCCATGGCACCGATCAGGATGATCGAGCCGAGCACCGCGCCGTGGGACAGGCTGACCCCGCCCATGATGACGATCGTGACCACGAGCAAGGACATCAGCATCGTGAAGATCGTCGGGTCGATGTAGGTGTACTGATGGGCGAGCAGGGCGCCCCCGACGCCGGCGAAGAACGCGGAGACGGCGAAGGCGAGCGCCTTGTAGTCCCGCACCCGGACGCCCGAGGCGAGCGCCGCCACCTCGTCCGAGCCGACGGACGAGATCACCCTGCCGAGGTGGGAGTGCCGGATCCGCCACATCACCAGCAGCGCGAGGACCAGCACCGCGAAGTCGATCAGGTAGTACGCCACCGGGGTCGCCAGCAGGACGTCCCCCCACGACGGCATGGGGATGCCGTAGATCCCCTGGGGCAGCACCAGCCGGATGATCGCGACGATGACCGTTCCGATGCCGAGGGTGGCGATCGAGATGTAGTGCCCCTTCACGCCCCAGACGGGCGAGGCGAGGACGGACGCGATCACGGCGGCGGTCAGCCCGGCGAGGGGCACGGCGGCCCAGAACGACACCGGCAGGTACAGCGTCAGCAGCGCGGACGTGTAGGCGCCGATGGCGATCGGCCCCGCCTGGCCGAGCGCGAGCACGCCGGCCTGTCCGGCGGTGACGGTGAACCCGGCCGCGATCACCGCGTAGATCAGCACCTGGGTGCCGGTGGTGAGCACGTAGTCGCTCGCCACCAGCGGGACGACGACGCCCGCGACCACGAGTGCTGCCGGCCACACCCAGCGGGGTACGCGGAACGGGCGGCCCTTGCCGAGGAAGGTGCCGGTCAGCGGTTCGCTGGAGATCAGCGGCACCTTCCCCAGCAGCCCGCCCGGGCGAAGGATGAGCACGGCGATCAGGATGACGAAGATGATGATCTCGCGCGCACTGTCGCCGAAGAAGTGGATGCCGAACGCCTCCAGGATGCCGAGGAGGAAACCTCCCAGCACCGCACCGACCAGCGACCCGAGCCCGCCCAGCGTCGCCGCGACGAACGCGGTCATGCCCGTGTTGAGGCCGGAGGTAGGGTTCGCCACGCCGACGTACAGCGCGATGAAGACGCCCGCCACCCCACCGAGGGCCGAGGCGATCACGAAGGACACGTGCTGCACCACCCCGACGGGGATGCCCATCTGCAGGGCGGCCTCCTGGTCCTGCGCGGTGGCCCGGATGGCCTGGCCGATCTTGCCGTACTTGAGGAACAGGGCCATCACCACCATCACCACGGCGGTGAAGCCCAGCATGACCAGGTCGGAGGTGCCGAACCGCATGTTGCCGACCTGGAAGTTCGAGGTGGGCAGTACCTTCGGGAACACGCGGAACTGCGCGGTGAAGGCGATCTGGGAGGCGTTGTCGAGGATCTGCGAGACCGCGTACGTCGACAGCATGGCCGCCAGCGGCAGGAACTTGGCCAGCGGTCGCACGACCGCCACGTTGATCAGCAGCCCGAGCGCCCCGCAGATCACGACCACCAGGGGCAGGGCCGCCCAGAAGGACCAGCCGAGTTCAGCGACGAAGAACCACGCGAGCATGGCGCCGAGGCCGAAGAAGGAGAACTGGGCGAAGTTGACGACGTTCATGACGCCGAAGACCAGGGAGATCCCGACCGCTCCGAGGGCGTACACGTTCCCTCGGAGCAGGCCGGCGATCAGCGTGTCGAACATGGTGAGCAGCAGGTGAGCAGGCTCAGCTGTCCTTCTCGACCCAGGTGCCCCCGTTGAGGATGGTCGGGGTGAGCTGGGGCGAAGCCACGCGACGGGTGCCCGGGTCGAAGGTGATCTTCCCGTAGACGACGCTCGACACGTCCTTGACCAGCGGGAAGCCCTTCAGGATGCCCTCCCGCGTCGTCCCACCGGCCTTCGCCGCCGCGACCGCGACGTTGAGCGCGTCGTAGGCGCCGGCCTCGAACCCGGTCACGTGCTCCTCCTTCGGGTACTTCGCCTTGAACGCCGTCACGAACGCCTGCACGTCCGGGCTGCTGCTCGTCTCCAGGAACTGCGCGCCGACCACCGAGCCCTCGGCATCGGGCGTGCCGTTGAACGACTTCTCGTCCTGGCCGCCGTAGAAGGTGCCCTGGTAGCCGATGGCGCGCAGCTGGGTCACGATCTTCGCCCCGTCCGGGCCGTAGCCGATGTGGACGAAGGCCTCGGGCTGGGCCGCGACGGCCTTGGTCAGTGACGGCCGGTAGTCGTCGGACGTGTCCAGCACGCCCTCTGCCCCGGTGATCGTCAGGCCGATCTTCTCGGCCTCGGCCTTGAAGGCGTTGTACGCCGGGATGCCCCAGTCAGCGGTGTTCAGGTAGGTGACGCCCACGGACTTCACGCCCTGGCTCTTGATGTAGTCGGCCGTCCACAGGTAGGTGGCGCTCGTGGTGATCGAGGTCGACCACTGGTACTCCGAGCCCTTCGCGGTGAAGTCGGGGTTGGAGTTGTTGAAGCCGTACTGCACCAGCTTGCCCGCGGTGTAGATCGGGGACGCGGGGATGGACGCCGCCGAGGAGTAGTCACCGAACACGAGGACCACGTCGGTGTCGCCGACGAACTTCTGGGCGACCGTCACCGACTGCTTGGGATCGGACTGCGAGTCCTCGTACTTCAGCGCCACCTTCTTGCCGTTGACGCCGCCCTCGGCGTTCACCTTGTCGAGGGCGAGTTCGAAGCCCTGCTTGAACTGCTCGCCGTACTGCGCGTACTGGCCGGTGATCGCGGCAGAGACGCCGAAGTAGACGGTGTCGTCGGCGGACCCGCCGGCGGCGTTCGCGCTGGAGCAGGCCGCCAGGCCCAGCGCGGAGCCGGCGGCGAGAACGGCTACGGCGAGCCGTCGGGTGGAGATCTTCATGGTTCTTCCTTCGTGATTGCAGATGGGTCGATGGTCAGCGCGCGTCGCGCAGGAGCCGCAGCGAGTCGGGGTCGGCGGGAGTCGGAATGGTGCAGCTCGGCGCCAGCAGGAACGGCCGGTCGGGGGCGGCGAGGAGGGTGGCGGTGAGCTGGGCCGCGACCGCGGTCCGGTCGGCGCCGACGGCGAAGAGCTCGTTGTTCACCCCGCCGACGACCGTGACACCGACGTCGGCGTCGAGCGCCGGGTTGCCGGGCAGGAACTGGTCCCAGTGCAGGGCGTCGATGCGCTCCTCGGCGAACCACTCGGGGTGGGAGTCCGCGCGGCAGGTGTGGAGCACGGCCAGCCCGCCAGCAACCGCGTCCAGCACCTGCCGGTCATAGGGACGGGAGAACCCGTCGAAGGTGGCGCGGTCGAGGTGGCCGCTGCTGGCCGTCCCCGTGACCGCGTAGAAGATGCCGTCCAGGCCCGCGCCCCCGGCCTCGACCGGCGCCAGCAGGTGTGCGACGTAGTCGGCAAGGGTCTGCGCGATCGCGGCGAGGGCCGCATGGACCCCTTCCGGATCGCTGCGCAGCAGGTCGTCGTGGGTGAAGGGCGGGTTCCCCCCGGCGACGACATCGCCGGGGTACAGCGGCAGGCCGGCGAGCTGCAGGAGCACGGACAGCGGCGAGAACACCGTCTGCAGCAGCGCACGGTCGGGCAGCTGCTGCCGGATCAGGCGGGCGGAGGCGATGTGCTCGGCCAGTGCCGGATTGGTGGTGGGATCCAGCGGACGGATCTTCGCCAGGTCGCCCACCGTGGTCACCACGGGCGACACGAGCCGGGGGACGACGCCGGCGTAGTCGTCCGGGTCGTACACCGAACCCCAGGCCTCGGAGTAGTACACGGCGCGCGGGTTGATCTTCACCCAGTCCCAGTCCCACGCGTGGGTGAAGTCCACCGTTGCCCTGGCGAAGCGGACGGGGTCGTACTCCTCACCGACGAAGTGCTGCCACGCGCTGGTGAGGAAGGGGCGCGTCGAACCGCCACGCAGCAGGGCGGTGAACTCGGCGCGGCGGTCCGGCGCGTCCGGGGTGTCCGGATCGGTGGGCCGTCCGGGAACGGCTTCGGTTTGAACTGCCATGGTGGAACTACTCCTGAAATCGTTGTTGATGAAGGCATCGGAAAATGGCAGCGCAAAGCCGCGGATGATCCAATTGCAGTGCGCACGGGCGCAATTACCGACGGGCGTGACAAAGGCGCCGATCGATGGTGCGGGAAACCGGTCGCGCGACGCTCATTTGGATGCTGGCGAGAGCAACGGGCGAATCCGGTACGCAGACCTGGGCTGGAGCGCGAACCGACCCCAGAAGACCGCCGGGCCACCCGGCCCCTGCCGCAGGGACGCCGGGAGAACTACGGAGAACTGGTCAGTTCGCGCTCGGCATACAGCCGTGACAAGGACAACAGCGGAGGGACATGGCGGTAGCACGCATCGCGCGGTGGCTCACGCCACTCATCGATCGGCTCATCATGTTGGCTTTCCCGTCAGGCTGTCGGGAGCGATGTCCGCTCCCCGCACCGGCCACCTGGCGGCGGCTGGTGTCGAAACCGTAGCAGCAGGCCACGAAGAATGCCAAGCATTGCCCAGATTTCGGACACGACCGCGATTTTGGCTGGACGCGCACCCGTCCCCGTGTTTTATGCTCGAAAAGCGCCGACCGGTTCGGCCCCATCCAGACGACAGGGAATTCCCATGGCAGGTTTCAGACTCGGGTTCTTCACCAGGCTGCTCGAAAGGGCGTCCGCCGCGGAGCGGTACCACGCCGCGATCGAGCAGGTACTGCTCGCCGAGCGCCTGGGCTTCGACACGGCGTGGGTGGCCCAGCACCACTTCCACGCCGACGAGGGCGGGCTGCCGTCCCCGCTCGTCCTGCTCGGCCACCTCGCCGCACGGACCAGCCGCATCCGGCTCGCGACCGGCGTGATCACGCTGCCGCTCGAGAACGTCGTGCGGGTCGCGGAGGACGCGGTCGTCACCGATCTGCTCTCCGGCGGCCGGCTGGAACTCGGCCTGGGCTCGGGCTCGACGCCGGCATCCTTCGCCGCGTTCGGCGTGGACCCGGCGGACCGGACCAGCGTGTACGAGGCGGGCGTGCAACAGCTCCTCGCCGCCCTCGGCGGCAGCGAGCTCGGCCACCCGGACAACCGCCTCTACCCCTCGGGCCGCGGCCTGCTCGGGCGCATCTGGCAGGCCACGTTCTCGTCCTTCGGCGGCACGCGCGCCGGCGTCCACGGACACGGCCTGCTCCTGTCCCGCACGCAGCCACGTCCGGAGGCCGAGCCCGACCTCCCGCTGGCGGAACTGCAGCAGCCGATCATCGACGCCTACCTGGCGGCGCTCCCTGCGGGGGTGCCGCCGCGCATCCTCGCCTCCCGCACGCTCGTGGTGACCGACACCGAGGCCCAGGCCGAGCAGTACCTGCACGCCGCCTGGAGTCGTTACCTCGACCGTCCCGGCGCCGGCGGCTTCTTCGTCGAAGCCGACGATGCCCGCACGTGGGCACGCCGCACCGACACCCACATCGGCACGCCGGAGCAGGTCCAGGCCTCACTGGCGGCCGACCCGGTCGTCCCGCGGGCGACAGAGGTCGCCTTCCAGGTGCACAGCGTCGACCCCGGGCACGAGGCCACGCTGCGCTCGCTCGAACTGATCGCCCACGATGTCGCGCCGGCGCTGGGCTGGGGGGCCGAGCTGGCCGACGCCTCGCCCGTCGCCGCCGGCGCACGCTGAACCGGGGAGTCCTGATGACGACCGACATCATCGACCGGCTGGCCGGGATCGTCCCCGGCTCACCCGTCGACGGCCTCCGGCGGCGGCGCGACCAGGCCCGGGCCAACGCACAGGCCAGCTACGCGGCCCTGTTCGCCGCGCCGGGCGGGACCGGGCCTTCGCGAACGGAGCGGCTCGCCGTGGCGACCTTCGTCGCCGCGCTGCACACCGCCGCGTCCGCGCACGGGCACTACCGCGCGCTGCTGGTCGAGGCTGCCGGACGCCGGATCGCCGACCTGGTGGACGCGGTCGCCACCGAGGCGGCCACCTCCGGACCCTACGGACGCTTCCCCGCCACCGCCGACCTGCGTGCCGAGGACGCACCGGGCCCGGTGCTCCGGGTGGCGGACGAGGTGGCGTCGATCCTGGGAGAGCGACTCGCCGCAGCGCTGGAGCACGCGCACCTGCTGGTGTTCCGTCCGCGAGAGGCGTCACCGGAGGCGCTGACCTCACTGGTGCGGGCCGGCTGGAGCACGCCGGAGATCGTGACGCTCGCCCAGCTCGTCGCGTTCCTCAGCTTCCAGCTACGGGTCGTCCATGGCCTGCACGTGCTCGAGGAGGTTCCGTCATGACCATCGACCAGGTCGTCCGGCCGGAAGTGGTTCCGCCGCCGGCCTTCACCCAGGCAGCCATCGGCTGGCAGGCCTGGCTGGAGCCCGTGCCGCAGGAGGAACTCAGCGACGCGCAGCGAGACGCGCTGGTCGACGCGGCCAGGGCGAAGTCCGACTACTTCCGGCTGCTCGCCCACGACCCGGCGATCCTCAAGGCGAGGACGCTGACCGACAACGACATCTTCTACAACCCCGACGCCGGCCTGCCCCGCGGCGAGCGGGAGTTCGCGGCCGCGGCGACGTCCCGGTTCAACGGGTGCATCTTCTGCGCCTCCGTGCACGCCCGCTTCGCCGCGCACTTCCTGGACGATCCGTCCGAGGTGCAGCGGTTGCTGGAGGACGGGATCGACGCCCGGCTGGACGCCCGGCACCGGGCGATCGTGGACGCCGCGACGGCCCTGACCCGCACTCCCGTCGAGTTCGGAGCCGATCACGTCGCCGCACTGCGGGACGTCGGTCTCGACGACCAGTCGATCGCCGATCTCGTCCATGCGTCCGCGTTCTTCAACTGGGCGAACCGGCTGATGCTCTCCCTCGGCGAGCCGGACGCGACCGGCGTCGCCCTGTGACGCGGCGCCTCGACCCTGACGAGCCGGTCATCGGGATCTTCGGCGCGGGGCGATCGGGGACAGCCGTCGCGAGGCTTGCGCGCGCCGCCGGCTACCAGGTCGTGATCGCGGGCCCCCGCCCCGAACACACCGCGCGGGCGCTGGCCCAGACGGTGCCCGGCGTGACCACGAGCGGCGTGGCCGAACTCCCGCAACGGGCCGGGCTGCTCGTCCTGGCGGTGCCGCTGCACCGGTTCCGGGAGCTCCCCCTGCCACTGCTCGGCGGGCACATCGTCGTCGACATGATGAACTACTGGCCGGACGTCGACGGCAGCCTGCCCGAGTTCGAGGGCGCGGTGAAGCCGTCCAGCGTGCTCGTGGCGGAAGCGCTTCCCCCAACCGCGCGGGTCGTGAAGGCCCTCAACCACCTCAGCCACCGGCAGATCCAGCAGCTCGCCCGTCCCGTCGGCGCCCCCGATCGGGCGGCGCTGGGGATCTGCGGCGACCACCCCACCGCGGTCCAGTCGGTCGCCGATGTGGTGGACCGCATCGGCTTCGACCCGGTCGCGGCCGGCGACCTCGGTGCGAGCGCTGCCCTGCAGCCGGGGGCGGCCGTCTTCGGCGCCGCTCTGGATGCTGCAGCCATGCGGCGGCTGCTCGCAGCCGACCAGTTCAGCGCCGCCTGAGGCGGGCTCAGGTTCGGACGCGGGGCCGCGTCCACCGGTAGACCACGCCCAGGGCGAGCACCAGGAGCCCGGCAAGAACGGACGGGAGCGGCAGGGTCGCGGCGATCACCGTGCACCCCGCAGCGCCCGTCGCGGCCAGGATCCGCGGGTAGCGCCGGTGCGTCCGGTCCTGCCGCAGCGCGGCCAGGTTCGCGACGAGGTAGTACAGCAGCACCCCGAAGGACGAGAACCCGATCGCACCACGCACGTCCGTGGCCACGACCAGCCCGCACACGATCGCGCCGACCGCGAGTTCGGCCCGGTGCGGCACCCGGAACCGCGGATGCACCGCGGCCAGCCAGCGGGGCAGGTCGCCGCCGCGGGCCATGGCCAGCGCGGTACGTCCGATCCCTGCGACCATCGCCAGCAGCGCACCCAGTGAGGCGGCGGCAGCGCCGATCCTGGTCACGAGCACCGGCCAGTCGCCGTCGGCGCGCGCCGCGACGTCGGCCAGCGGCGCACTCGACGCCGCCAGGACCGTCGGGCCGAGGGCCGTGATCGCCGCCACTCCGACCATCAGGTACACCGCGAGCGTGATGGCGAGCGCGGTCGTGATCGCGCGGGGGATCGTCCGGGCCGGATCGACCACCTCCTCCCCCATCGTCGCGATCCGGGCGTAGCCGGCGAAGGCGAAGAACAGGAAGCCCGCCGATTGCAGCACCCCCGGTCCGGTCCACGGCGGACCGGAGGCGAGGGCCGACGGATCGGAGTGGCCGAAGCCGATCACGACCACCACCGCCAGCGCGGCGAGCGAGGCGATGACCAGCACGCGCGCGAGCGCCGCCGTCCGCGTCACCCCGCGGCTGTTCACGATCGCCAGCGCCGCGACCGCGACCACGGCGACCGGCTTCTGCCAGGCCGGAGGAGCCGCGTAGGCGGCGAAGGTGAGCGCCATCGCCGCGGAACTCGCCGTCTTCCCGACCACGAACGCCCAGCCGGCGAAGAACCCCGCCCACGGCCCGAGGACCTCGCGTCCGTACACGTACGTGCCGCCGGACGTGGGGTACTGCGCGGCCAGCTGGGCGGAGGACGTCGCATTGCAGAAGGCCACCAGGCCGGCCAGGCACAGCCCGAGCAGCAGGCCGGCGCCCGCCGCCCCGGCCGCGGGTGCCCACACGGCGAAGACGCCGGCGCCGATCATCGAGCCCAGCCCGATCACGACCGCGTCGCCCAGCCCCAGCCGCCGGGCGAGCCCTTCGTCAGCGCCGGTTCTCACCAAGGGGATTGTCCCGGCGCAGCGGGACGAGGGACAGGCCCGAAAACTTGGCATGCACCCGCGGACTCCCGACGGCCTACGGTGGCAACCCGGACGACGCTGGAGGCAGCCGCCGAGGTGACGGCTGGTCAGGTCGAGAGAAGAGGAGAGTCCGAGTGTCCGAGGTCCGGATTCACAACCTGGCGATCTCCCTCGACGGGTTCGCCACTGGAGAGCCTCAGACGGCCGAGGCACCGTTCGGTCACGCCGGGGAGCGCCTGCACGAGTGGATGTTCCGCACCAGGTTCTGGCACGAAATGAGCGGCGAACCGGGCGGCAGCGAGGGCTCAGACCATGCCTTCGCCGCGCGCCACGGTCAGGGCTTCGGTGCCGAGATCATGGGCGCCAACAAGTTCGGTCCGCCGGGCTGGCAGGACGACCCGGACTGGAAGGGCTGGTGGGGGCACAACCCGCCGTTCCACACCCCGACCTACGTGCTCACCCACCGCCCGCGGGCCTCGATCGAGATGGAGGGCGGAACCACCTTCCACTTCCTCGACGCCACCCCGGCAGAGGCCCTCGAGCAGGCTCGACAGGGAGCCGGAGGCCTGGACGTCCGCATCGGCGGCGGGCCCACCGTCGTCCGCGACTTCGTCGCTGCCGGACTGGTCGACCACATGCACCTCGTGCAGGTGCCGATCGTGCTCGGCCGCGGCGTCCGGATCTGGGACGGCCTGGAGGCCCTTGAGGAGACGTACGACATCGAGGCCACCTCGACCCGGAGCGGGGTCACCCACCTCACCTTCACCAGGCGACGGTGACTGCCTGGCTCACTACGATCGGCTGATGGGCGTCAGGAACTACCTGGTCGAGGGCGTCTCGGGCACGGGCAAGACCTCGGTCTGCCGGGAGCTGCGGCGGCGCGGCTACCAGGCCGTCAACGGTGACACCGAGCTGGCGTACCAGGGCGACCCCGCGACCGGCCGGCCGACCGGGGGCGTCACCCATGAGCACCACCTCTGGGACGTGGCCAAGGTGCGGGCCCTCGTCGCCAGGACCGATGCCCCGGCCACCTACTTCTGCGGGGGCTCGCGCAACTTCGCCGCTTTCGTCGACCTGTTCGACGCCGTCTTCATCCTCGACGTCGACCTCGACACCCTGCACCGGCGGCTCGACGCCAGGCCCGGGGACGAGTGGGGCGGACGACCCGACGAGCGCGAGCTGATCCTGCGCCTGCACCGGACGAAGGAGGGCATCCCGGCCGACGGCATCGTGATCGACGCCACCGCTCCCCTCGGTCAGGTCGTGGACGAGATCCTCCGTCGGAGCGGCGCCCGGCACGCCGATTGAGCGTGGCCCAACCGTTCAAGCCTGTCGTCCCGCGGCCGCACGAACGTCCAGGGTGTGACTTCACCCAACCATCTGACGTGGACGAACTCACAGTGTGGCCGGATCCGGAAGTGAGAGAATTCAGCCCGGTTCGGAGCGCGTGCCGCGCCGTGGGAGAAGACTGATGAGAGTGCATTTCGTTGTGCACGAGGCGTTCGAGGCGCCCGGAGCGTACGAGACCTGGGCCCGCAACCGCGGCCACGACGTCAGCCACACCCGCGTCCACGCCGGCGATCCGTTGCCGCAGGATGTGGCCGGCATCGACCTCCTGATCGTCATGGGCGGCCCGCAGTCACCGTCCACCACGACGGAGGAGTGCCCGCACTTCGATGCCGCCGCCGAGCAGGAGCTCATCGCTCGCTGCATCGCCGCAGGCAGGGCGGTGGTGGGTGTCTGCCTCGGCTCGCAGCTGGTCGGGCAGGCGCTGGGTGCGGAGCACGCGCCCAGCCCGGAGAGGGAGATCGGGCGGTTCCCGATCGAGTTGACCGACACGGGACGGGCCAACCCCAGGTTCGCCCACTTCGGCGACCGGCTCCAGGTCGGCCACTGGCACAACGACATGCCCGGCCTCACCCCCGATGCGGTCATCATTGCCGCCAGCGAGGGCTGCCCACGACAGATCGTCGAGTACAGCGCCCTCGTCTACGGCTTCCAGTGCCACATGGAGTTCACATCGAAGGAGGTGGACCTCCTGCTCGAGGCCGAGCAGGGTCTCCCCGAACTCGCCAGCCATCGCTTCGTCCAGCAGGCCGACGACCTCCGCGCCCACGACTGGACCGAGGCCAACGACAAGCTGTTCACCTTCCTGGACCACCTCGCCGCCAGCTACGCCCGCTGACCGCGCGGTCAGCGACGCTCGCCCGTCCCCGCCTCTCGGGCGGTCGACGTCACCGCTCTCGACCAGTCGGCGCGCCACCTCGCGCAGCTTGACGTTCAACTCCTGGGAGGTCGCGTGCCTACTCGTCCACGCCCAATTGCACCTCGGTCGACTTGATCAGCGCGTACGCCCTCGTGCCTTCGGCGAGACCCAGGTCCTCCACCGCGTCCCGCGTCACCGCCGCGGTGACGACGTACTCGGTGCCGTCGATGCGGATCTTCACGATCGACATCGCCTCACCGCTCGTGATCGACACGACCGTTCCCGGAAGCTGGTTGCGGGTCGACAAGCGCATGTCCGTCTCCTCCCTCTCACACCCTGCAGGCCCACCGTACGTCCGCAGGCGTCTGCTGGGCCTGGACGGCGAGCCCACCCGCGCGTCCCCCGTCCGCCACGCTCAGGCGGACGGCAGCGGCGCCTCCCGGTTGGTCATGGCGTCCTGGGCCTCGGGGTAGCGGGCGCCGACGATCCGGACCTCGTCCGCCGCGGCCCGCAACGCGGCCAGCTGGCCGGGGGTCAGCTCGACCGCCGAGGCTCCCACGTTCTCCGCCAGGCGCTCGATGCGCTTGGTGCCGGGGATCGGCACGATCCAGGGCTGCTGGTTCAGCAGCCACGTCAGGGCCAGCTGTGCCGGGGTGGCGCCGGTCTCGCCGGCGATCCGGTTCAGGACGTCGACCAGGGCCAGGTTGGCCTGCAGCGCCTCGCCCTGGAAGCGCGGGGTCTGGCCGCGGAAATCCGTGTCGGCGAAGGTGGTCGTCGTGTCGATCGTCCCGGTGAGGAAGCCCTTGCCCAGCGGGCTGTAGGGCACCAGTCCGATGCCGAGCTCGGCCAGCACCGGGATCGTGTCCTGCTCGCGGTCGCGCCACCACATCGAGTACTCACTCTGGACGGCGGCCACCGGCAGGACGGCGTGCGCGCGGCGGATCGTCGCCGCGGCGGCCTCGGACAGGCCGAAGTGCAGCACCTTGCCGGCCTCGACCAACTCCTTGACGGTGCCGGCGACGTCCTCGATCGGGACGGACGTGTCCACCCGGTGCTGGTAGTACAGGTCGATGTGGTCGGTGCGCAGCCGGCGCAGCGAGTTCTCCACGGCCCGCCGGATGCTGTCCGGACGGCTGCACAGCCCGCCCGGCTCGACCCCGTTCTCGGCGAACGCGAACCCGAACTTGGTGGCGATCCTCACCTGGTCACGGACCGGTTCGAGCGCCTCGCCGACGATGTCCTCGTTCGCGAACGGGCCGTACACCTCGGCGGTGTCGAAGAACGTGACGCCGAGTTCCACCGCGCGGCGGATGAGCGCGATCGCGTCCCCCCTGGCCGGGCCGCCGGTGTTGCCGTACGCGCCGGTCAGGCTCATGCAGCCCAGGCCGATCTCGGAGACGGTCAGGTCGGCGCCTAGGGTTCGCTGCTTCATCGATGGGTTCCTTTCACTGGGACGCGTCCAGCCCACCACATCGGGGCGGGATCAGGGAGGCACGGTCAGTGACCCCCAGCCCTGCCGGCACCGCGCCGCCTAGCACCCGGGTGTGACATTTTGGGGCCGCGAAGGGGGGTTATCCACAGCTCATTCGTGCATTCTGAAAGCACGTTTGACAAGCCATTTCGGCGGGGAACTGGCGGAGGGGGCGGATAGAATATGGAACATCAGTTCGACGACGCGTGGGGGGAGGGATCGTGGTCGCACAGCCCGTCGAGGAGCACCAGCTGGACACCCGGCTGGCCCAGTTGCACGCCGCGCTGGCCGCGATCCCGCTGGCCGGCTACACCGACCAGACCCCCGCCCAGGCCCGACGGACCGCCGCGACCCTGCGCACCCTGGAATCGATGGTGCGCACCCATGTCGGTGCGGCCGTGCGGGCGGTCGATCGGCTCGTGCCCACCCGGCAGGCGGGCCAGCTGCTGGCCGGCGACTTCGGGCTGGATCCCGCCGCGGCGCACCGCGAGATCAAGGACGCCCGTGCGCTGGCGGCGGCGGGCGCGGCCGAACAGGCCGCGGCGGATGGCCGGATCACCCAGCCCCACGCGGTGGTGATCGGCAAGGCGCTCCGGGAACTGGCCGACTCCACGACACCGGACCAGCGCACGCTGGCCGAACAGCAACTGATCACCGACGCCGCGACCCTGTCACCAAAGGACCTGGCGACCCGCGCACGGCGGATCGCCGAACTCTACGCCGAACCCGAAGCCGTGGACGCCCACGAGAACGACCTGCTGGAACGGCGGGAGGCGCTGGCCAGGGGACGGGTGTCGCTGTCGATGTGGGACGTCGGGGACGGCACGTGGCAGGGCCGGTTCGTGCTGCCGGAGTTGCAGGCGCGGATGCTGAAGACGGTGATCGACGCATTCGCCGCACCACGCCGCAGCCACCTGGACGACGCGACGGCGAGCCGGCTGGAACGGGAGCGGGCCGAAGCCGAAGGCGACAAGCCGTACGACCGTAGGGCCGGCGAAGCGCTGATGGCGCTCATCGAACACCTGCCCACCGACCGGCTGCCCACCACCGGCGGCACCCCGGCCCGGATCGTGGTCACCATCGAGGAGGCCAAGCTGCGCGCGGGCGTCGCGGCAGCCACCCTCGCCACCGGCGAACGGATCTCCGCAGGCCAACTACGGCGACTCGCCTGCAGCCACGGCATCCTGCCCGCCGTGCTCGGCGGAGCAGGCGTCCCGGTGGACATGGGCCGCAGCCAACGACTGTTCACCAGCGCCCAGCGCGACGCGCTGGCAACCATGGACGGCGGCTGCGTGGCACCAGGCTGCGACCGTCCCCCGGCATGGTGTGAAGCCCACCACGGCGGAAGACCCTGGGCCGAAGGCGGCCGGACCAACCTCGACCAGGGCTACCTGCTCTGCTCCCTCCACCACCACCAAGCCCACAACAGGCACTGGCAATTCCGACGGGCCGGCGGCCGCGCCGAGATCGACCGGGGACACGGCTGGGAACACAACCGACGCTACCGACCCTAGCCAGGACGCTGATGGGACACCCGCGCCGACCCGGGCGACGGGATGGCGATCACTCCCCGGGGGTTCATGGCTGCCCGGGAGCGGTGTCGCGCGCCCGGCCGGTGACGACGAAGATCGCCACCACCGCGGCGAGGACGTAGAGCCAGTTGAACAGCCCGGCGACCGCCACCAGTCCGCCGGCTCCGGCGGTGGCGCCGTGCGCGTCGATGCCGCCGGTCGCGAGGATGGTGGTGGGGTCGGTGAGGGCGTGCAGGAGCATGGCCCACACGATGCTGCCGGTGACGCGCATCGTGAGGTACATCATCACGCCGTAGCCGAAGGTGTAGACGACGGTGACGCCGACGACCAGCGGGCTCTGACCGGTGAGCGCATTGGCGCTGTGCAGCAGGGCGAAGACCGCCGAGGAGACGACCATCACCATGCGCTCGCCATACCCCGCCCGACGGAGCATGTGCACGGCCACGCCCCGGGTGAGCAGTTCCTCGGCGAAGCCGACGCACAGTCCCAGGACGAGCATCGACGGCAGGACACCCGGGGAGTAGTCCGTCCAGTTGATCGCGGCCACGCGTAGGACGATCGGGATGACCAGCACGACGACGGCGATCCACATCCACCACTGCCCGTCCACCGACTGGCGTCCGAACACCGGACGCTGCCAGCGCTGGACGAGGACGAAGGCGAGCACGACCACGCCCATCACCAGGATCGGGGCGGCGACACCGAGCACCGACGCCGCCGACGACAACGGGTCGGCGGGGTTGATGGCTCCGGCGAAGACGGTATCGACGAGCAGCCCGGCCAGCTGGAACAGCACCATGTAGCCGACGGCCAGCAGCAGGGTTCGCCACCAGCCACCGCGGTCCCAGAACTGCTGCCAGGCGGTGACGGGAACTCGGGACCCGGTCATGGATGCATCTCCTTCGCAAGCAGTGAACAGGAGTTACCCCGTGGGCGCCGGCCTACCCGTGCCGGGCCGGCCGTCCACCCCGCTGGCTCAGGCGAGAGTTGCGGGTGCACGACCCGGGGTCTCGCTCGCCTCCGCCGGACCACGGGCCACGTTGGCCAGGATCTCCCGGTAGCGGCGGGTGGCGAGCGCGCTCGGGACGCCCTTGCGGCAGAAGCTGTAGCCCGCGTACGCCCGCGGGACCCGCTCGGGAACGACCTGCCCGTCCACCAGCTTCGACTCCAGGACGGCGAGCGCCTCCCGGAACCGGGGATCACGCCGGGCGCGCGGGTAGAACGACAGCGTGTGCACCCAGGCGAACAGGTTGTAGCCGGCGAACGGGTAGCCGACCTGCAGGAACAGGGTGCCGATGCCGTAATGGCACGGTCCGAGCGGGGCACGGGTCACCCAGTGGCCGAGCAGGACGTCGACCGCCGCGTCGAGGACGGACTCCTCGCCTTCCGGTGGAACTCCGGGGTCGGCCGCTGCGTCGGTCTCGACCGTGGCTCCTCCGTCCCGGAAGCGGAAGGCGTCGAGTGCGGCCAGTGTCGGGCCCGGATTGGCGAACTCGGTCTCCGGGCCTCGGCCGTAGCTGAACTTGGCGCACCGCCAGCCCCCGTCGGCCCACCGGGTCGCGAGCAGGTGCTCGAAGGTCACGGCCAGCCGCGGGTCGGACGCGTAGCCCAGCCAGCACAGCGCGTCCGCGGCATTGATCGTCTGGCAGGGGTAGATCGAGCCCGGCGCCAGCCGGAACCGTCCGTCCTCCCGCCAGGTGCTCCAGATCAGCTCGGCGGCACCGCTCAGCACAGGGTCGGAGGGCTCGACGCCCAACTCCGTCAGGACGCGCACAACCTCCAACGTCGAGAACGAGCCGCCCTTGCCGAGCCTCAGGTCGGGCGTGGTCCAGTAGTCCCCGCCCTGGTCGTGGCGATGGGTGAGGATCGCGGCCACGTCCTCGCGGTGGTCGGGCAACACCATCGTCACCTCCCGCAAGGGCCTTGTCTCAGGCTACACGCGGATCACGGCGGAGGGTCAGGAAGCTGAGGCCGACGCTCCTCAGTTGGGCGGCGCGGAGCTGTCGAAGCCGGTCGGACGGATGACCCTGGCGGGCACGCCCGCCACGATGGTGTCGGGGGCCACGTCCTTGGTGACGACGGCGCCCGCTCCGACGACCGACCCGTCCCCGATGGTGACGCCGGGGACCACGGTCACCGCGGCGCCGAGCCACACCTTCCGTCCGATCGTGACCGGTGCGGGCACCATGTCCGCGCGGCGGTCGGGATCGACCGCATGGTTGAGGGTGGTCAGGGTGCAGCCGTGGCCGATCAGTGACCCGTCCCCGATGGTGATGCCACCGGCGTCCTGGAAGCGGCAAGCCATGTTGATGAACACGTTCCTGCCGAGCGTGAGGTTCTTGCCGAACTCGCAGTAGAAGGGCGGGAACAGCGACACCGACTCGTCGACCGGCCTGCCGGTCAGTTCGGTGAGCAGTGCGCGCACCTCGTCGGGTCTCCGATAGCCACTGTTCAGCGCCGCGGTGACGCGCAGGGCCTCCTGCGCCGCCTCGTGCATGAACAGGTGCGCCGCCGACCCGCCCTCGATCAGGCGGCCCTGCCGCACGACGTCCAGGAAGCCGGACAGGTCCATCTGAATCAGCCTCCGGCACGCACGTGCGGCGTGGTGTCCAGGTCGGGGAGGGGCGACGCGTCGGTCCGGGTGGCGGCCCAGCTGGCCAGCAGGCGGAGGTTGCCCTCGGACGGGGAGCCGGGCTCGGCGGCGTACACGGTCATCGCGAGATGCGGTCCGCTGCGCAGGTCGACGGTCTCGTAGGCCAGGACCAGGTCGCCGACCACACCGTGCCGGAAGTGCTTGGTGCCCGTGGTGTGGATCCGGACCTCGTGGGCGCTCCACCGCAGCCGGAACTCCTCGCTGCGCGTGGACAGCTCGCCGACGAGCTCGTGCAGGCGGCGGTCGTGCGGATCCCGTCCGGCCTCGGTGCGCAACGTGGCGACGGTGATGTCGGCGAAGAACTCCCAGTCGGGGTAGAAGCTCCGGGCGGCCGGGTCGAGGAAGGTGAACCGGGCGAAGTTGGGCGTGCCGGAGGCGTGGGCCAGCAGGTCGGAGTAGAGCGCCCGGCCCAGGTCGTTGACCGCCAGCAGGTCGTTGCGTCCGTTCGTGACGATCGCGGGGGCGTCGCGCATGCCGTCCAGCACCCACTGCAGGCTGGCCGGCGGCGTCCACGGCCGGTCGGCGGGGCGTCGGGTCCGGGTGAGCAGGGCGCTGCCGTCCGCGGCACGGGCGAGGTCGAAGAGGTGCTCGCGTTCGGCGTTGTCCAGGTCCAGCGCGGTCGCGATCGCTTCCAGGACGCTCGCCGAGACGCCGGCGAGGCTGCCCCGTTCGAGCTTGGCGTAGTACTCGACGCTCACCCCGGCCAGGCTGGCGACCTCGGTACGCCGCAGGCCGGGCACCCGGCGCCGTCCGTCCACGGGCAGGCCCTTCTGCCGGGGCGTGACCCTCGCCCGGCGCGTGCGCAGGAAGTCGCGCACCTCTGCCCGGTTGTCCATGGTCCAACGGTAGGGGACGTCCCCGCGGGCAGGGACGTGCTGCTGGTACACCTCTCCGCAGGGTGTTCCCGCGGGTCGCGGGCCGGGGTTGAATCGTGGCCATCCGCTGAACCCGGGAGGACACCGATGCGCGCTGTGAAGCTGTACGGAGCCGGGGACGTCCGCGTCGAGGACGTGCCCATGCCCACCATTCGCGAGGACGGCGACGCGATCATCAAGCTGGCCGCGGCGTGCGTGTGTGGCTCGGACCTGTGGGCCTACCGGGGCATCGACCCCATCACGGACCCGGTCACGGTCGGCCACGAGTACTGCGGCATCGTGCAGGAGGTCGGTCCGTCGGTGCGGAACGTGAAGCCCGGTGACTTCGTGGTCGGCTCGTTCTTCGCCTCCGACGGCACCTGCGAGATCTGCCGCTCCAGCTATTACAGCGGGTGCCTCGACCGGCGCGGGATGGGTGCGGAGAACTGCCAGGCCGAGTACCTGCGCGTCCCGCTCGCGGACGGCACCCTGGTCGCCACGTCGCGGCAACCGGAGCCTGATCTCGTCCCGCACCTGCTCGCTGCGTCGGACGTGCTGGGCACCGGCTGGTTCGCCGCGAAGGCTGCGGAGGTCGGCCCGGGCAAGACCGTGGCCGTCGTCGGAGACGGGGCGGTCGGCCTCCTCGGCGTCCTGGCCGCGAAGGAACTCGGCGCGGAACGGATCATCGCGATGAGCCGGCACGAGCCGCGGCAACGGCTCGCCCGCGCGTTCGGCGCCACCGACATCGTGGCGGAGTGTGGCGACGCGGGGGTCGAGCGGATCAGGGAGCTGACCAGCGGACTGGGCGTCCATTCCACGCTGGAAGCGGTCGGGACGCAGGAGTCGATGATGCAGGCGATCCGGGCCACGCGGCGCGGCGGACACGTCGGCTTCGTCGGGGTCCTGCACGGGGTGGATATCCCGGGGACGGAGTTCTTCTTCTCCCACGTCCACCTGCACGGCGGACCGGCTCCCGTCCGCGCCTACCTGCCCGACCTGGTCGAACGGATCCTCGACCGCCGCATCGCGCCCGGCAGGGTGTTCGACCTCGAACTTCCGTTCGACCGGGCCGCCGAGGCCTATGCCGCGATGGACGAGCGGCGGGCGATCAAGGCGCTGCTGACGTTCTGACCTGCTCCACGCCAAGGTTCGCCAGCTGGTCGGCCCGCTCGTTGCCCGGATCGCCGGCGTGGCCCTTGACCCACTCCCAGCGGACCCGGTGCCCGGCGATCAGGGCCTCCAGCTCCTGCCAGAGCTCGGCGTTCTTCACCGGCTTCTTGTCCGCGGTGCGCCAGCCGTTGCGCTTCCAGCCGTGGATCCACTTCGTCATGCCGTTCATGACGTAGGCGGAGTCCACGTGCAGGTGCACGTCGCTGGGTCGGGTCAGCGACTCCAGCCCGCGGATCACCGCCAGCAGTTCCATCCGGTTGTTGGTGGTGAGCGCCTCGCCGCCGAACAACTCCTTGCTGTGCTCGCCCCAGGTCATCAGCACTCCCCAGCCGCCGGGTCCGGGGTTGCCCTTGCAGGCGCCGTCCGTCCACATGTGAACGGTGTGCTGGTCAGTCATGGCGATCCTTGGACAGTTGCGCGGAGCTTTGTCCACCGCGTTCGGTGGACAAAGCTCCATCAAAGCAGGACATCCGACTCCTGGGGATGCGGCAATCCCATCCCACCCTTGACAAGATTTATTGTCAGAGGCAGGGTGGGGCCATGCAGGACGTCGAGGTCATCGAGAGCGCGGAGGCTGCCGCGGTCGCGCTGGATCCGGTCCGGGCCCGACTGCTCGGCGAACTGGTCGTCCCGGCCTCCGCGGCCGGACTGGCCGCCCGGGTCGGCATCACGCGCCAGAAGGTCAACTACCACCTCAAGGCGCTCGAGGCGCACGGTCTGGTGGAGCTCTCCGAGGAGCGCCGGCACGGGGGGATCACCGAGCGCGTGCTGCAGGCGTCGGCGGTGTCGTACGTCGTGTCGCCGGCAGCGGTCAACGCATCGGCGGCCAACCCGGACGCCAGCCCGAACCACCTGTCGGCGGGCTACCTGGTCGCCCTGGCCGGCCGGGTGGTGCGCGAGGTGGGCGCCCTGGCGCGCCGGGCCGGGGCCACCGGCACGCGGCTGCCGACACTGGCGATCGACACGGAGATCGGCTTCCGCTCGCCCGCCGACCGGGCCGCCTTCGCCGACGACCTGACCGCAGCGGTGCTCGACCTGGCCGCTCGCTACCACCACGACAACGGGCGCCGGCACCGGCTCGTCGTCGCCGCCCACCCAGTTCCGGAGGAGAAGCCATGAGTACGACCCCGAACGTCCCGTACCGCCTCGAGTTCAGCGTCGAGGTGCCGGGCACCCCCGAGCAGGTCTGGCAGGCGATCGCCACCGCCAGGGGCATGAGCGCCTGGTTCCTGCCGACCGAGCTCGAGGAGCGCGAAGGCGGCGCACTGCACTTCGCGATGGGTCCGGACATGGGCTCCGACGGCCACGTCACCGGCTGGGAGCCGCCGCGCCGCCTGGTTTACGAAGAGGACTGGGCCGCCCTCATGGGCAAGGATCCGGACGCGCTCAGCCCGCTGACGTCCGAGTTCCTGGTCGAGGCGCAGTCCGGCGGCACCTGCGTCGTGCGCGTCACGAGCAGCGGCTTCGGAACCGGCGCCGACTGGGAGTCGGAGTTCTGGGACGACATGGGCACGAGCTGGATGCCTTACTTCGACAACCTGCGCCTCTATCTGGCGCACTTCGCCGGCCAGGAGGCAACCCCGCTGGAGGCCGCCGCCTCCCACCCGAGCGACGCCGAGACGCTCTGGTCGGCGCTGCGCGACGCACTCGGGTTGCACGGCGAGGGCACGACGGTCGAGTTGCGTGACACCGCCGGGACGGTCGAGCGCATCGGCGACCGGCAGGCCCTCGTCCGGCTCACCGCTCCGGCGCCAGGGATGCTGACCGTCTTCGTCCACGACGAGGGTGACGGTCGAGCCATGGCGGGCGTGCGCGCGTACCTGTTCTCCGCGGCCGCGGCTGACTACGTGCGACGCGAGGAGCCGGCCTGGGTGGGTTGGCTGCAGGGGCTGTCCTTCCGCGCTGGATGACTCCACCTGCGGTGGGTCCCCGATGTGCGAGGGGCAGACTTGCCTTCGCCCACGGCCTCCTCCACTCGCCGATGCCCGGCGCTGGCGGTGCCGTGGCTTCCCCGACTGAGGTCGATCACCAGCCTGTGCCGATTAGATACTTTACCGACCAGTCGGTACAGTATTTTGATGCACTCACCTCTCCGGCCTGCTGCGCCATCGGCCGCGCCTGTGTCGAACCGTCGCCGGTGGGCGGCCTTGGCTGTTCTCGGACTGGCCGTGCTGCTGCTGGCGATCGACGGGACGGTCCTCTCGCTAGCCGTCCCGGCCCTGACGGAGGCGCTGTCGCCGACCGCAGAACAGGTGCTGTGGATCGGTGACACCTACTCCCTGGCGCTGGCCGGGCTGCTGGTGCTGATGGGCAACTTGGCCGATCGGTTCGGGCGCAAGAGAGTGCTGCTGACCGGTTCGGTGGCGTTCGGTGCCGCGTCGGTGCTTGCGGCGTCCGCAACGACGGCCGACCAGTTGATTGTCGCCCGGCTGCTGCTCGGGGTGGCGGGCGCGACGCTGATGCCGTCCACGCTCTCGCTGATCCGCAACCTGTTCCCCGAGGCTGCCGAACGCACTCGTGCGATTGCGATCTGGTCGATGGCGTTCGCCGTAGGCTCGGCGATAGGCCCGCTGGTGGGCGGCCTCCTGCTGGAGCACTTCTGGTGGGGGTCGGTGTTCCTGATCAACGTTCCCGTCATGTTTTGTGGTGCTGGTGGCGGGGGTCCTCCTGTTGCCTGAGTCGAAGGATCCCGATCCGGGCCGGTTCGACATCAGGTCCGCGGCGCTGTCGATGCTCGCCGTCGTCCCGATCATCTACGCCATCACGCACATCACCGGGACGGGCCTGACACCCCTCATCGCCGCGTGCTTGCCGGTGGGGCTCTGTGGCGGGATCCTGTTCGTCCGCCGCCAGCGCCGCCTGGCCAGCCCGATGATCGACGTCGAGTTGTTCCGCAACCCCGCCTTCTCCGGGGCGGTGGCCACCAACGTCGTCGCGATCTTCGCACTCAGCGGGCTGATGTTCTTCTTCTCCCAGTACCTGCAGTTCGCTCGCGGCTTCAGCCCGTTGCAGGCCGGTCTGGCTGAACTGCCTTCCACCATCGCTGCGGTGGCGGTGGTCACCCTGATCGGCGCTGTGCTGCGTCGGCTTGGACGCGGGAACGCGATCGCCCTGGGCATGGGTATGGGTGCCACCGGACTCGGGCTGATCGCCTTCGCCGAGGGCGCCGAGCACTACGTCTGGCTGGCGCTGTGCCTGGCGTTGATCGGGTTCGGTGTCGGCTTGGCCACCACCCTCACCGGCGACGCGATCCTCTCCGCTGCCCCGGCCGAGAAGGCCGGATCCGTGTCCGCGATCACCGAGACCGCCCAGGAACTCGGCGTGGTGCTCGGCATCGCCGTGCTCGGATCCTTCCTGTCTGCCACCTACCGCAGCGCCATCGACCCGGTGATCCCGGCCGGGCTCGACCCGTACGTCTCGGCACATGTGGGCGACTCGCTGGGCTCTGCTCTCCGCGTGCTCGAGGCCGACTCCACGCTCGCCGAAGCCGCCCGGAATGCCTTCGTGACCGCCATGCAGGCCACCACGGTGATCGCCGCCGTCCTCACCCTGGCTGCGGCCATCATCGCGTGGCGGCTGATCCCGTCCCCGCGAAGCACCGGCGCCCGCTAACGTGTCCAGCCAGAGCCGACGACAAGGAGCGCGAACGTGGGACGCATCATGGGCAGATCGGCCCAGGACACCCGTCGGGCCCTGCTCACCTCAGCCGGCGACGCGATCCGCAGCAAGGGAGTGCATGCCTCCCTGGACGACATCGCTCGCCAGGCCGGGGTCTCCAAGGGTGGCCTCATCTACCACTTCGCCAGCAAGGAGGGACTCGTCCTCGAACTGGCCAGGGATCTGCTCACCGCCTTCCGCACCGACCTCGCCAACCAACTCGACCCCGACGACACCACCCCCGGCAGGCTCACCCGCGCCTACCTCCGGACACTGCTCACCCCGGCCGAGGACGAGACCGCCGCCAGGGAGACCATCGCCCTCATCACCCAACTCATGACGATCCCGGCCGTCGCGGACCTCGCCCGCCGCGAAGCCGAGGCACTCCAGGCCGACCTTGATGCCGACGGCCTCCCATCCGACGTACTTGCCCTTGTCATCTCCGCGGCCGACGGCATAGGCAGCGCGCCCCTCTGGGGAGCCAGGTCCGACTCCCCAGAGCACCACCAGCTGATCAGCCGCCTCACCGAAATCACCCGGAGACCTCACCTGTGGCAGGACCTGCCCTGGACCTCGCCCGGGTGATGGGGCGCACCCAATCGCGCACGCTCAAGGAACGCTGTACGCCGTGTACTCGGCGCGTTCACCGCGATCGGCGGCTCCCGGACATCGGGAGATACCGTCAACGGCCGGCGATGAATGCCACGGGCAGGGCACGGCCTATCTCGTGCTACGGCGCCCGATCATCGCGACGCAGCGAGACGAGCAGGCCCAAGGAAGCGGCGAGCATGGCCAGGCCCGCGCCGGTGAGCGCCCACCACACCGCGCGGTAACCGCCCGCTTGATCACGGAGCACACCGAGCAGCAGCGGGCCCAGCGCACCGGCGAGCTGCGACTCTCCCTTCCCTACCGGCTGGGCGCCCGCTCCGCCCAGAGCCTCAACACCTACTACGGCGAAGAGGCCAGCTGGCGGTTCTAGTGTGGTCCCGCCGGCACGGCTGCCACCCGGGCCTGGCTGAGCGCTCAAGGCGCGTCGCGCGGGACGGTACGTGCACGCGACAGACATCTCCTGCTATCGTAGTAATGAGAATGATTACCAGTAGCAAGGAGTTGGGATGGGCCGCCTTCGTCACATCACCGAGCCGGTTCCGCTGGTCGTCGTGACCGGCTGCCATGCCGAGTCGATGGCGGCGGTGACCGTGGGGTTGCAGTGGGATCTGCCGCGCGCAGCGGTCGTCCGTCATCACATCGACGCGGCGGAGTTGACCCTGCATCGCACCGTGAGCGACGCGACCGGCGCGCTCGAGGAAGAGGTGATCGACCTCGACCACCTGTGCGCGAGCTGCGCGCTGCGTGAGGACATCCTGCCGACGATCGAGCGCATGGCTACAAGTCGCCGGTGGGAGACGATCATCGTGCACCTGCCGGTCTCCACCGAAGCCAGGCAACTCTGCCGGGTCGTGACTGGCGACCGCAGGCTACGTCGCCTTGTCCGGGTCGCCTGTGTGGTAGCCGCCGCGCGTGGCGGAACGGTGAGCGCGGACCTGCTCGGAGGAGCCGGGCTCCTCGATGTCGGTGCTGAGGTCGTGCCGGACGACGACCGCGGCCTGGGCGAGGTGCTCAGCGGGCAGATCGAGTATGCCGACCTCGTGGCATGCGTGGACGGCTGTGACCAGGACGACGGCGAACTGTTGGCCGCGCTCGCCCGTCCGGACGCCGCCATCGCCACCGACGGCCTGCTGCCCAGCGCCGAGTGGCTGCTCGCCCGACACCACGACATCGATCGCAGCGAGGGCTGGGCGGCCACCGTCCGCCGCACTCCCCTGCCGAAGCTCGCCGGCCGCCGGGTGTGGCGGCTGGACCTGGCGTCCGAGCGTCCCCTGCACCCTGAACGGCTCATGGAAGAGATCGAGGCGCTGGGCTCTGGACGCCACCGGTCCCGGGGCTGCTTCTGGCTCGCCAGTCGACCCGGCGACGTCTGCGCCTGGGAGGGCTGTGGCGGGCACCTGCAGATCGGGATCGTGGACGCCTGGGGCTCAGAATCGCCGTTCACCCGCCTGGTGATCATCGGCCAGTGGGGCTCGGAGGAGGTCAACGAGCTTGCTGCACGGTTCCACCGCTGCGTGCTCAGCGACGAGGAGCTGGCGAACTGGACGGCCGGCCGCGGCTGGGACAGCGACGACTTCGAACCATGGCTCGGCCCGGTCGCTGAGCCGACCCCTTCGCTCACGCTGGACCGCGATCAAGGCGCGTAGCGATCCCCGGCGCCGGCGGGGTACCGACTCGCTAGCGCCGTTGCCAGCCGGCGGTGTCCACATGCTCCTGCCAGTGGCGGGCGTAGGCGCCGCCGAGGACGGAGAGTCCCACGCTGGCGGCCGCGCACCGGAGCGAAGAAGTCCTCCTGCGCCCGGGTCAAGCCGATTTCCCCCCGGTCGGGTCGCCCGTAGCGACGACGGAACTTCTCGACGCGGCCCTCGGTGTCGATCACCCGGCTGTGAGGAACACCGGGCCCGCCGAGCGGTCCCGGAAGACCACCGGGTGGTAGTCGGGATGGATGCCGAGCTTCATGGCTTCACCAGCTCGCTTTCGTCACACCGGGCAGTTCGCCGCGGTGGGCGAGCTCCCGCAGCCGGATCCGGGACAGCCCGAACCGCCTCAAGAAACCGCGGGGGCGGCCGTCGACTGCGTCCCGGTTCCGCAGTCGTACCGGACTGGCGTTGCGAGGGAGGGCGTGCAGCGCCGCCATCGCGGCTTGCCGCTCGTCGGCGCTCAGCGCGGGATCGACGCTGCGCCGCTTGAGCTCGGCCCGACGCGCGGCGTACCGCGCGACGACCTTCTCCCGCTGGGCCTCCTTGGCGATCCTGCTCTGCTTCGCCATCAGCGCGACTCCCTGAACTCGACGTGTCGGCGCGCGATCGGGTCGTATTTTCGCAGACTGATCCGTCCGGGATCGTTGCGGCGGTTCTTCCTGGTGACGTAGGTATGGCCCGTCCCCGCCGTGGAGCGCAGTGTGACGAGCGGACGCAGTTCGGTATGGGCAGCCATACTCCGCATTGTAGATAATGAGAATCACCCCGCAAGCGATCTATCCAAGTTTGAGACTCGTTATCATTACCGTCTAGACTTCGGACGAAGCGAGCAGGCCCGGAGCCGACCGACGCTACCCGCTCGACCGTCCAGATTGGAATGCCCATGAACATCAGAAGGTCTCTCACCCCGCTCGTCCTCGCACTCGCCGGGCTCATCCTCGCGGGGTGCTCCGGCCCCGCCGCGCCGGCAGCGTCGAGCGCTTCCGCGACGACGAGTGCCGCCAGCGCCCCCATCGCCGTCGTCGCCTCCACGAACGTCTGGGGCGACCTGGCGGCGAAGGTCGGCGGTGACCGGGTCTCGGTGACCTCGATCATCGACGATCCCGGCAAGGATCCGCACGAGTACGAAGCGAGCGCCCAGAACCAGCTCGCGCTGTCAAAGGCGCAGGTGGTGATCGAGAACGGCGGCGGCTACGACGACTTCGTCGACACCATGCTCGCCTCCGCCAACAACTCGTCGGCCACCGTGCTCAACGCAGTCACCATCTCAGGCAAGACGGCCGCGGGTGGTGCGGAACTGAACGAGCACGTCTGGTACGACTTCCCGACCGTGACGAAGGTGATCGACCAGATCCAGAGCACCTACAGCTCCCTCGATGCTTCCGGTGCCGACACCTACGCCGCCAACGCGACCCGGCTGAAGACGTCGATCGACGCCCTCGTGCAGAAAGAGTCAGAGTTGAAGTCGAGCTACGCCGGCCAGCCGGTCGCGATCACCGAACCGGTCCCGTTGTACCTGCTGGACGCGATCGGCCTGGAGAACAGGACGCCCGAGGAGTTCTCCGAGGCGATCGAGGAGGACTCGGACGTGGCCCCGGCCGTGCTGCGCGAGACGCTCAAGCTCTACACCGACCACGCGGTGAAGCTGCTGGCCTACAACGAACAGACCACCGGAGCCGAGACCGAGGCGGTCCTGAAGGCCGCCCAGGACAACGGCATCGCCGTCGTGCCGGTGACCGAGACCCTTCCCCAGGGCGAGGACTACGTGTCCTGGATGACGGAGAACCTCGACGCAGTGGGCGCCGCCCTCGCCAAGTGACGAACCACGCCGACCAGACCGCCTCGCCGTCATCATTCGCAGATGGCGAGGCGGTCCTCCGCCTGCGTGGGGCCTCCCTGGGCTTCGGCGAGCGCACCCTGTGGAGCGGGCTCGACCTGGACGTCCACGCCGGCGAGTTCATCGCCGTCCTCGGCGCCAACGGCTCGGGCAAGTCGAGCCTGCTCAAGGCGATCCTCGGCCAGTTGCCCCTCACCGCCGGGACCGCAGAGTTCCTCGGCGAACCGATCACCCGAGGCAACCGGCGCATCGGCTACGTCCCGCAGCAGAAGCTCGCCGACGACGGCGTCCCCCTCCGCGCCCAGGACCTCGTCGGGCTCGGCGTGGACGGGCACCGTTGGGGCATCCCGCTGCCGAGCCGCACCCGCCGTGCGGCTGTCGACGAGCTGATCCGCGACGTCCACGCCGAGCCCTACCGGCGATCACCACTGTCGACGTTGTCCGGCGGTGAACAGCAGCGGCTCCGTGTGGGGCAGGCGCTCGCCGGCGGTCCCCGGCTGCTGCTCTGCGACGAACCCCTGCTGTCGCTGGACCTGGCCTACCAGTACACGATCAGTGAGCTCGTCGACGCCAGTCGTCGCGCCCACCGGCTGGGCGTGCTGTTCGTCACCCACGACATCAACCCCGTCCTGTCCATGGTGGACCGGGTGCTCTACCTCGCCGGCGGCCGGGTCCGCGTCGGCACCCCCGAGCAGGTCCTACGCAGCGGCGTGCTCAGCGAGCTGTACGGGTCACCCGTGGACGTGATCCGCACCCACGGCCGGATCGTCGTGGTCGGTACGCCGGACGACCACCACCCCGCGCACCATGAAGGCGCCGGCCACGCCGGAGAGGGGAGTCCGCGACGATGACGCCCGCCGACCTCGACCCCGACTGGTGGTCCCAGCTGTTCGTGTTCGACCACTACGGCGAGCTGTTGGTCCTGCTGCACAACTCGATCATCGCCGGCGCTGTGCTGGGGGTGGTCGGCGGCCTGATCGGGGTGTTCGTGGTCGCCCGCGACATGCCGTTCGCCGTGCACGGGATCAGCGAGCTGTCCTTCGCCGGCGCCTCGGCCGGGTTGCTGTTCGGTGTCGGTGTCGTTCCCGGTGCGCTCGCCGGTTCGTTGCTGGCCGCCCTGCTCATCGGCGTCCTCGGCACCCGGGCGCGCGACCGCAACTCGGTCACCGCGGTGCTGATGCCGTTCGGACTGGGCCTGGGCATCCTCTGCCTCGCGCTGTACCCGGGCCGCTCGGCCAACAAGTTCGGTCTCCTCACCGGCCAGATCGTCGCGATCGACGATCCGCAGGTCGGCGCCCTGCTCACCATCTCGGCGATCGTGGTGGTCGGCCTGCTGTTCATCTGGCGACCCCTGCTCTTCGCCAGCGTGGATCCCGACGTCGCCGCCGCCCGTGGCGTGCCCACCAGGCTGCTGTCGATCGTTTTCATGCTCCTGCTCGGACTGGCCGCGGCCGTCTCGGTGCAGATCGTCGGCGCTCTCCTGGTCCTCTCGCTGCTGGTCACCCCCGCTGCCGCCGCACTGCGGGTCTCCTCGTCCCCGGTCCTCGTACCCGTGCTCAGCGTGTGCTTCGCCGTGGTCTCGACCGTCGGTGGCATCCTGCTGGCCCTCGGCGGATCGATCCCGATCAGCCCCTACGTGACGACCATCTCGTTCGCGATCTACCTGTCCTGCCACCTGATCGCGATCGTCCGTCGGCGCGGTCCCCGCGGGGACGGCAGGACCGAGCACGCCGCGACGTCCTGAGCCCGAGCCGCACCCTCATGTCTCCGTTCGGTCCGAAGGCGAAGCCCCAACGCGGCGCCGTGATCGACCTTCTCGCCCACTCGCCCCGATTCCTGTCCGCACGGGCGATCTGCGACCAACTGAACTCGTCGGGACGACCGGTCGGCCTGTCCACCGTGTACCGCGCCCTGCGTGAACTCGCCCAGTCGGGCGAGCTCGACTGGGTGTGGTCCCCTCATGACCAGCGCCTCTACCACCTGCGGACCGGCCGCGGCCCGCACCATCTCTCGTGCAGGAGGTGCGGGTTCGCGATGCCCGTCGACGCGAGCCGCCTGCTCGACCTGGCTCTGCCGACCGCTCATGAGCACGGCTTCTCCGGCGTCACGTGCGTCCTGCGTCTCACCGGCCTGTGCCCGACCTGTTCCGGCGACGTCCCCGGCTGACCATGCCCCTTTCGGAGGCACCGGCATCAGTCCAGTCCGGCATACCGGGACGCCGCGGAGGCCACGCTGTTGTTGTACGTGGCGTCAGAGTTGTACGCGGCGATCGCGGCGATCCAGTTCTGGGCGACGGTGAGATCCCCGCCGGCGTCGCAGAGGTAGGCGGCGGCGGTGAGCGCGGCGTCATCGATGTTGTGGACGTCTGCGGTCCCGTCGCGGGTGCCGTCGAGGGCGTGTGCCGCCCAGGTCGCCGGGATGAACTGCATGGGCCCGACGGCCCGGTCCCAGGTCGTGTCGTCGTCGAGCACACCGTCGTCGGTGTCCGGGATCCTGGCCACGCCCTTGGCGCCGTTGAGGGGTACCCCGATGATCGGTGGGTTGGCGATGCCGTCATCGCCGATGGTCGCCCCGTTCATGGTGCCGTGTTCGGACTCGACCGACCCGATGGCGGCCAGAGTGTTCCAGCCCAGTCCGCAGCCGGGCCGGGTTTCGGCTGTGGCGAGCGCGGCACCGGCGTAGGCGGCCATGGCTCGAGGCGGAATGCCGCCGGCCCGGGCGACCCGGGCGACCCATTCGGGATCAGCCAGTTCGGCCACCGGACGGTCCGCAGTTCCTGACTGCGCCGCCGTCGCGGCCGGTGAGGAGGACGCAGGGACGGACGGCACGACGGTTGCGACCGGCTGGGTCGGCGTGGTGCGTGCTGCCGGAGGCTCGGCGGAGGCGTACCCGGCAGCGACCAGGCTGCCGACGCCGAGCACGGCGAGCAGGCCGGCGAGGGCAGGCAACAGCCAGCGGCGGATCTGGGCGGACGAGTTCATCAACGGCTTCCCCGAACGGCGACGATCTGCCGATGAGGCAGACCTGGATCGGCTGTCCCCGGGACGGCGCGTGCCTCGGCCTCGCGGACACTGGATCGGCGGCCCCGGCTGAGCGCCAGCAGGCCGTGGCGTGGACCGAAGAGCCAGGCCGCCAGGAAGGCGGCGGTGAGCACCAGCACGATCGTCCCGCCGGTGGGCAGGTCCCACGACCACGAGACGTAGAGCCCGACCAGCGCTGAGGTCGCACCGATCACGGGCGCCAGGCCCATCATCACCCCGAGTCGGTCGGTGAGCAGCCGCGCGGTGGCGGCGGGGGTGACCAGCAGGGCGAGCACCAGGATGTTGCCGATGGTCTGCACGCTGATCACGACGGCGAGGGTGACCAGCACGTAGAGCACCAGGTCGAGGGCGAAGACCGGCACGCCCAGGGCGCGGGCGGACTCGCGGTCCAGGCTGATGGTGACGAACTCCTTGTGCAGGGCGAAGACGGCGGTGAGCACAAGCAGGCTGGTGACTCCCACGATCCACAGGTCTGAGTCCGGGATGCCGGTGATCGAGCCGAACAGGAACTGCTGCAGGGAGCCGGCGTAGCCGGGCGCCTGGGAGATCACCACGATGCCTAGGGCGAAGGCCGCGACGAAGAGGATGCCGATCACCGAGTCCTCCTTGAGTCGCCGGTTCTGGGCGAAGACCGCCACCAGGACGGCGGTGAGGATGCCGGCGATGGAGCCGCCGAGGACGAGGTTGCCGGAGAGCACGAAGGCGACTGCGAGCCCGGGAAAGACCGCGTGGGCGACGGCGTCGCCGATGAAGGCCATGCCACGCAGTACGACGTAGCAGCCGACGACCCCGCAGACGATGGAGGACATCACCGCGACGGCGAGCGCTTTCGGCAGGAAGGCCAGGTCGGGGTTCAGCAGGTCGGTGAGGAAATCGAGCGGGTTCACGTCAGGCAGCTTTCAGGATGCGGAGCAGCGCGCTGTTCTCGCTGACGCCGAAGGTGGACGTCCAGGCGGAGGTGTCGGCGGCGAGCTCCGAGGGGCGGCCGGAAGCGATCACCGTGCGGTTGAGCAGGGCGATCCGGTCGCAGGAGTAGAGGGCGCCGGCAAGGTCGTGGGTGGCCATGAGCAGCGCCCGGCCCTCGCGGGCGAGTTCGGTGAACAGCTCGGAAAGCAGTTCCTGGGCGGGCATGTCGAGGCCGGCGAACGGCTCGTCCAGCAGCAGGACGGACGGTCGCAGCGCCAACGCTCTGGCGACCAGGACGCGCTGGCGCTGGCCACCGGAGAGCTGGCCGATGGGGCGGTCGGCGAGGTGCGTGAGCCGGACCCGGTCGAGGGCGTCGGCGACGGCCTGCCAGCTGGTCTCATCGGGCCGGCGCAGCAGTCCGAGGCGGCGGGTGAGGCCGGTCATCACGGTGTTGGCCACCGAGATCGGGAACTCCCAGGCGAACTCGTGGCGTTGCGGCACGTAGCCGATCGGGGTTCGCCCCGGGTGCGCGCGTCGGCCCTCGACGATGAGCTCTCCGCGCACGGGCTTGAGCACGCCGAGCGCCGTCCGCAGCAGGGTGGTCTTGCCCGCACCGTTGGGGCCGATCAGGGCGACCAGCTCGCCGTGGTCGACGCGCAGCTCGGCGGCTTCGAGGACGAGCCGGCCGCCGAGCTCGACCGAGACGCCCCTCGCGGTCAGCGCGCCCTCACCGGACCGGGTCATGCCTGCCCCCTCGGGTCGTCGGCGGGCTCGTCGGACGGCCGCGAGGAACGGCCGGC
>DAINOM010000007.1:5046-45700 GCA_036735445.1 Propionicimonas sp. | reverse complement strand
GAGCACCTGCTTTGCAAGCAGGGGGTCAGGGGTTCGAGTCCCCTATGCTCCACTCGGCCCGGCCGGCGTCGGGCCCTCACGCCGTCCTCGAGCGTGTCGAAGGGCGGTCCCTGCCCAGCGGGACCACGTGCGGCGTGCCGACCACGGGATCGGGCACGACCAGGCAGCGCAGCCCGAACACCTCCTCGACCAGCTCGGCGGTCACGATCTCCGACGGAACACCCTCGGCGACGACCGCGCCGTCCTTCATGGCGATCAGGTGGGTGCCGAAGCGCGCGGCGTGGTTGAGGTCGTGCAGCACTGCGACCATGGTGTGTCCGACGTGGTGCAGGTCGGTGAACAGCTCCATCAGCTCGATCTGATGGGTGATGTCGAGGAAGGTGGTCGGCTCGTCCAGCAGCAGGATGTCGGTGTGCTGCGCGAGCGCCATCGCCACCCACACGCGCTGCCGCTGCCCACCCGACAGCTCGTCCACCAGGCGAGCGGACAGATCGGTGACCGCGGTCTGCTCCATCGCCCTTGCCACAGCTCGCTCGTCGTCCTCGGTCCACTGCCGGACGAGCCCCTGGTACGGGTACCTGCCTCGCGCCACCAGGTCGGCGACCGTGATCCCGTCGGGCGCGACCGCGGTCTGCGGCAGCAGCCCGACCCGCCGCGCCACCTCCTTCGTCCGGTAGGACTGGATGTCCGCGCCGTCGAGGATCACCTGACCCGCGCTCGGCTTGAGCAGTCGCGACAGCCCGCGCAGCAGTGTCGACTTGCCGCAGGCGTTGGGTCCCACGATCACAGTGAACGACCTGTCGGGAATCGACACCGACAGGTTCTCGCTGATGACCCGCCTGTCGTACCCGATGGAGGCTCCCTCCACGTGCAACCGGGAGTCGGCAGGTGGTCGCGCGTCGGGCATGGCCGATCGGTCCTTCGGGGTCGTGGGGCTTGCGAGACGGGTGGATGCGTTCACAGCCGTCGCCTCGCTTCGGTGAACAGCAGCCAGCCGAGGTAGCCGCCACCGAGCATGACGGTGATGATCCCCACCGGCAGCGGAGTGGGTGCGACGTGTTGGGCGATGTAGTCCGCCGCCAGGCACAACAGTGCGCCGACCAGGGCGGCGGGTGCGAGGGTGATCCCGGCGGTGCGGGCGAGCCTGCGGGCGATCTGGGGCGCGACCAGGGAGATGAACGCGATCGGTCCGGATGCGGCGGTGACGGTCGCCGTCAACGCCACGCCCACCACGAGCAGGCCAAGGCGGACGGGCGAGACCCGTACCCCCTGGGCGGCGGCCGCATCGTCGCCCAGCTCCAGCTGCCGCATCGGCCGGCTCAACCCGCCCGCCAGCAGCAGGAACACAGCGATGCAGACGCCGCCGATGGCCACTCGATCCCACGACACACCGTTGAGCGACCCGGCACGCCAGGCGGCCGCGGCCATCGCCTGCTCCAGCTCGGCCTTGAGGATCAACCAGGTGTTCAGCGACCAGAGCATGGCGGAGACGCCGATGCCGACGACGATCAGCCGGAAGCCCTGCACCCCTCGCCGGTAGGCGAGCACGTACACGGCGAGGCCAGTAGCCAGGCCGCCCAGCAGGGCCCCGCCGACCAGCTGCCAGTAGGTGCCGTTGACGACCAGGATCACGATCAGCGCTCCGGTGTAGGAACCCTCAGCGAAACCGATGATGCCGGGGTCGGCGAGCGGGTTGCGCAGCATCGACTGGAAGATCGCACCGGACACCCCGAGCGCGGCGCCGAACACCAGCGCCGCCGCAACCCGCGGCAGCCGCCACTCGACCACGATGTCGTGGACGAGCCCGGTCTCGGCGCCGGCCAGCGCGGAGACCACCTGCCCGGGACTGAGCTGGTACGAGCCGGTCATCAGGGCGAGCACCGCCATGCCCGCGATCGCCAGCGTGAGCACGGCGCAGACGACGACCGAGCGCCAATCGACCCGCACCGCGATCCTCCGGCGCCGCAGCACCAGCACCCGCCGCCCGAAGTCCACCTGCACCCCGGGCGCCCGCGAGGTTGAACGAGCGTGCGTGGACGAGACGTCCGTGCTCATAGTCCGCTCGCCTTCCTCCGCCGCACCAGCGCGACGAGGACGGGAGCGCCGACGAAGGCGGTGACGACGCCGACGGGGATCTCGCTCGGGTGCATGACGAAGCGCCCGAGGATGTCGGAGGCCAGCAGCAGGATCGGGGCCAGCAGGACGCTGTAGGCGAAGATCCAGCGCTGGTGCGGGCCGACGATCCAGCGGGCCACGTGCGGCACCATGAGTCCGACGAAGCCGATGGGTCCGGCGATCGCGGTCGCTCCGCCGGCGAGCAGGGTGAGCGCGATGATCGCGAGGACGCGGGTGCGGGCCAGCCGGACGCCCTGGGCGACCGCCAGCTCGTCGCCCAGGGCCATGGCGTTGAGTGGACCTGACACCACGAAGGCCAGGACGAGTGCCACCGCGAAGAACGGCAGGAGCGGCCACAGCAGGTCGAGGGGGCGACCCACGATCGAACCGGCGTTCCAGGACCGCATCGCGTCGAAGGCGTCCGGGTTGGTCAGTTGGAGAGCCTCCCTGGCGCCTCCGAGCACCGCACCGACGCAGACCCCGGCGAGCACCATGACCACCGGTGACCGACCTCGCCGCGTCGACCCGAGGGCGAGGACCATGAGCGTGACGACCAGCGCCCCCGCGAAGGCGAACCACAGGTAGCCCTGAATGTCGCGGACGCCGAGCACGCCCACGGCAACCGTCACCGCGAAGGACGCACCGTCGTGGACGCCGAGAATGCCCGGATCGGCCAGCGGGTTGCGGGTCAACGCCTGGATCAGCGCGCCCGCCAGGCCGAGCGCGACGCCGATGACCAGGCCCACGACCGTCCGCGGCAGCCGGTAGTCGCGGATCGCGAACTGGTCGATGTCGACCGATGGATGGAACAGGGCGTCCCACACCACGGACGGCGGGATCGCCGTCGATCCGATCGTGACGCTCAGCACCAGCAGGACCAGCAGTGCCACGAGCGCGAGGATCAGCCCGAGCAGACGACGATGCGGTCCGGGCACCGTCGCGGCGCCCGGACCGTCCTGCCGCAGAGCGAGAGCGGTCACTCCTTGGGGAGGGACGCCAATGCGCGGTCGAGCGAGTCCAGGTACTGCAGGACGGGCCCGTAGGAGTTGTTGCCGGGGCAGAAGAGCCCGAGCGCGCGGCCCGACTTCACGGCAGGCAGCGCCTTCCAGGTGTTGGTTTCGACCACTGGCTCGAAGGGCGCCTTCGGGTTGCCCTCGGCGTCGACCGGGTAGGTGATCACGTCGTACTTGGACAGCCCCGCGATCTGCTCGAACGGCAAGGACGTCCAGCCCAGCGGGTCTTCGCCCTCGGCCGCCTTGGGGAAGTCCATGCCGAGGTCGCCCTGGGCGATCTCGACGCAACCGAAGTCCGAGATGGAGAACGTCCCGGGATCGGAACTCTCCCAGCGGTCGACATTGACGAACCTGGTGTCGGCGATGATCTCCTTGTACGTCTCCTGGATCGTGGCGATCTTCGTCGCGAACTCGGCCTTCTGTTCGCTGACCCCATCGGTCAGGTTGCCGGCCTCCGCAAGCGCGTCGGCGAACGCCTTCCACTCGGTGTCGAGCCCCCAGAAGACCGTGGGGGCGATTGCCTCCAGCTGTTTCGCGATCGCCTCGAACTCACTCTCGGGCACCTGGACCAGGATGAGGTCCGGCTTCAGGCCGGCGAGCTTCTCCACGTCGACCTCACCCGTGTCGGCACCGAGGTTGGTGGCTGCCTCGTACGTGGCTTTCTGCTCTGCGGTCAGGAAGCCGATCTCGGAAGCGGCAAGTTCCGTCACGCCTACCGGCTTCCCGCCGATGTCGATGAACGGCTGAGTGGTGTTGCCGAGGGCGACCACGCGCTGCGGATCGCCGGGGATCTCGATCATGCCGTTGTCGGCCTTCACCGTGCGGGTGGCGGCCACCGTGGCGCTCGCGCTCGTCGCCGTGCTCGCGGTCCCGCCAGGGGCGGCGGTGTTGGCCCCGCACGCGGTCAGCACGAGTGCAGCGCTCACGAGTGCGGCAACGGCCGCGCCGCGTCGTCCCGGGAGTGTCATGGTCATGGTTGTGCTCTTCTTTCTCTTCTTCGTTGGGTGAGCCTCAGTAGGTGTCGGCCGGTGCAAGGTCGTGGACGGTGGTGCCCCAGCCGACGGTGTGCTGCGCGGCGCGGACGAGACCGGCCCGGGCGATGACGGCGTCGAGTTCCGCTGCGGTGCGGAGGCCGGAGCCGTGCACGGTGAGGGCGAGCAGGTCTGCTTCGCCGTCGTGTTCGTCGAGGTCGTCGGTGTCCAGGAGGTCTTCGACCAGCAGCACGCGGCCCCCGGGGAGGAGGTTCTCGGCTGCGCGGCGCAGGGCGTGGGCGGCATCGGCATCGGGCAGGGTCTTGAAGGCCCGGATGATGAACACGACGTCGGCTGGCGGGCTGGGTTCGAAGACGGACTGCTCGACCACACTGACCCGTCCGCGCTGCTGCTGGTCGGGGATCGTGTCGGGCAGGTCCCGGCGCAACCAGTCCGCCTGGGCCGGCAGTGCGCAGATCGTCACGCGCAGCTCGGGGTGGGCGGCCACGAACTCGCGGGCCTGGGCGCCGGCGCCGCCGGAGTGGAGCACCAGACGACGGACGCCGGTGAGCAGTCCAGACCTGGCGATCGGCTCGGCCAGCGTGGCCTGGAACTTCGCCAGGCGCTCCAGGTAGCGGTCTTCGTAGTCCTGTTCGCCCCGTACCTCGGCGAAGGTCCGGCCCGTGACCGAGGCGTAGGACGGCTGACCGGTGCGAATCGACTCGGTGAGGCCGTGGATACCGAGCATTTCGCGCCCCGTCACCCCGGCGGGATGCAGGGCATCGACCATGAATTCGACGGTCAGGACCTCGCCCACCGGCGTGAGGCCGTAGTGGCCTGGTGTGGTCTCCGACAGGATGTCCAGGGCGTGCAGGTAGCGCAGCAGCTTGCCCAGCGCCCGCTCGTCGGCAGCCGCCTTCGCGGCCAGGTCCGTGACCCCGGTCACGCCGCGGGAGATCAGCTCGGGAACGCCCAGCTCGACGGCGGTGCGGATGGCGATCGGTGCGATCAGTTCGGCCAGATCGTGGAGCTTCTCGAGCGGCGTTCTGGTCTTCTCCGGGTCGGGCAGCGCCTCGTCCGTGTCCAGGGCGACGACCTCGCCGCGACGCCAGTACCCGGCGAAGTCGATGTCCTCCTTGGGCATGTGCCGGTCCTCGACCAGATGGCGCCGGATGTCTCGCACCGACCCCTGTTCGCCGGCGAGCCACGCGAACGGCCTGCCGTCCCACCAGCCGCAGTTCCTCACCGCATCCAGCAGGAGGGGCGTCGGGCCTGCCTCGCCGCCACTCCGCACCAGCCAGGTCACCTCCACGCCCGAAAGCGTCCGCATCTCCACGCGGTGGGAGTTCTCGGCGATCTCGATGAACACCTGCGCCCGCGTGCCCTCGGGCAGTTCATCGAGCAGGCGGGCGATCGCGGGGATCGCCGTGTCGTCGCCGGCGACCAGGAGCCAGTCCGCGTCGTGCGGGAGCGCACGGGACGCGCTCGGGCCGAAGAAGTGGATGCGGTCGCCGACCTGGGCGCGGTACGCCCAGGTGGTGCCGACGCCGATGCCGTGCCTGACGAAATCGACGTCCAGTTCGCCGACCTCGGGATCCCAGCGGCGCACGGTATAGATCCTCGACAGCGGGCGCGGGTCTCGCGGCACGTCGACGCCCGTCTCCTTCTGCACGGGCAGCACCGGATCGGCCTGGCCGGGGTAGCAGAACACCAGGCGGATGTCGTCGTCGAAACCCGTCGACTCGAACCCCGGCTGGGGGAAGCCGTTCGCCGAGGTGAACGCGCCGAGCCGCTCGCCGGCCAACGTGATCCGTCGCATTCCCGGCGTCAGATCCGTCACCTTGGCGACCTCGACCTCTCGCAAGGTCAGGGGGTGCACGGTCAGTCGGCGTGAGGTCTTCGGCATGACTGAGGACGGCACCTTCTCGGACTTGGGACGACGTGAGGCTCCGCACCAACGGCAGGGAGCTGTCGATAAGGTTAGGCTAACCTAACTGGTGGTGGTGTGCGCAGACTGCCATATCGTTAGGACATGGTGGGTGTGGATCTACCGACGCCCGGCACGGGGCGACCGCCGCCGATTCCTCGAGTGCGGGCGAGCGGCCTGTGGAACCAGGCCGAGCATCTGCTGTTCTGGGTCCGTACGGGCTCGGCGTGCGTCCGGATGGAGGACCATCCGGACTTTCGTCTCGCCGAAGGCGAGGGGGTTTGGATTCCTGCGGCCGACGGCAGTTCCTGGACTGTCGTCACTGAGCCTGGAACCGTCGCCTTCCCGCTGTTGACGCACCCGGCGATCGCGGCGGGGGCCTTGCCGGAGCCGAGGCGGTTCATGGTCCCCGACGGCTGGCAGGACTGGCTGATCCAGCACTTCAACCTCATGGTCACGCCGCTCACCGGCCATGGGTACGGCCAGGAGTCGCTCGTCGACCTCCTCCGTGGCTCCGGTCGGCGGCCCCCTGCACGCAGCGGGGACACCGGGCCGTCCGCGTTCGATCCGCCTGTGGTACCGAGAGCCGGCGGCGCCCGGGCGGTGGCCGACGAACTGCTCCGGAATCCCGCACTCGACCTCACCGTCGCCGAATGGGCGGCACGGGTGCCGTCCAGCCCGCGCACCCTGCGCCGCGACTTCCTCGCCGACACCGGCCTGACCTTCGAGCAGTGGCGGCTGCGCTGCCGAATGCGCGCGGCGGTCGAGTTCCTGGTCGCCGGCTACGGCGCCGACCAGGTGGCCGCCCGGGTGGGCTTCACCAGCCGCAACGGATTCGCCCGCGCGTTCAGACAGCAGTTCGGGTGGACCCCCGCCGCGTTCAGCAGGACGGTCTCCGCGCGGCATGCCATCGATGACCTCTCGCAGCAGGCGACTGCTGCGCGTCGGGCCGATGACCTCGTCAGGATGGTGCAGGAAGGCCGCACCTCGCTTGCTCCACCCGAGTTGCTCCCGGCGACGCGGACGCCGCCGCACACCAACGATGCCCATGTGCTCTGCTGGGCGTACCGCGGCAACGGATACCTCGACGTCGGCGGTCGTCGCTACGTCTGGGGCAGGGGCGGCGCGATCTGGATCCCGGCCGGCAGGAAGCACACCACGGGCGTTCACGAGAACTCGATCTCCCTGCCGCTCGGGAACGCCAGCACGGCTGACCTACAACTGACCGAGCCGCTGCAAGCCCAGTTCTCGCCCGCCTGGGACGACTACCTGATGTTCTGCTCCATCAGTGCCCGCACCCCCGTGCGGCCGGACGACTACAACCCCGGCCATGTCCTCGACCTGTTCGCCGATCACGTCGCCGCGCAGCGAGCGCTGTCGGTACCGATGCCGGCCGATCCCCGCGCAAGGGGAGTGGCCATGGACTGCTTGCGCAGCATCGGCACTGCCGGCGGATCAGGGCTCGACGTGCCCGCCGACATCCAGCGGACCTTCCGGGAACAGACCGGCATGAGCTTCGCCCAGTGGCGCTACGCCGCCCGCATGCGCATCGCCCGTGACCTGCTTGCCGGCGGCGCCAAGCCGGTGGCGGTCGCGCGCCGCGTCGGCTACGCCCACCTGCCGACGTTCAGCACCGCCTTCTCCCGCTTCCACGGGCTCTCGCCGCGCGAGTACCAGGAACGCGAGACCGAGAAGCACTGAGCGGGGTCTCACGGGCCCCGGTGTTCGGTTTGGGTCGGGCGCGATCCACTCCAGCAGGATGGAGGACTCACGGCGCGAGGGCGCTCAGCGGAGCACTCACTGTGCCGTCATCGGTTACCACGATTGGTCCGGTTGCGGTGACGACGAGTCGGAACGCGGGGTCACCCACTGCCTCCGTGTCGACCTGTGCGATCACTGCTTGCAGCGAAGCCGCACCCGCAACGAGTTGACGCCCGCCGAGCTTGACCTCGACGGCGGCCCAGCGTCCGTCGGGAAGAGTGATGATCGCGTCGAGTTCCTTGCCGTTGGAGTCGCGGTAGTGGCTGACCTCGCCGTCAATCGCAGAAGCGAAGATGGTCAGGTCATGGATGACCGCGCTCTCGAAGAGCACGCCAAGAGTCTGCAGGTCGCCGCGCAGCTGTTCAGGTCCAGCACCGAGCGCCGCGGCAGCAAGGGCCGGATCGACGAGGTGGAGCTTTGGTGACGTGCGCACCCGCGCGCGGGACCGCAGTTTCGGCGTCCATGGCCGCTGCACCTCGACGATGAACAATCGCTGGAGGAGTCCCACGTAGTTGCTGACGGTCTCTTGGTCGATGGACGGGGCGACCGCGCGTATGTCAGCTGCAAGCGTCCGGTACGTGACCTCGGAGGCGACCGAGCGTGCGAGGGCGACAATGAGCTGCTTGATCACCTCGGGCTCGTGCCGGATCTCGGCGATGCGACGAATGTCGATGCGCGCGACGTCATCGATGTAGCCGCGCAGTCGATCCGCTGACTGCCTGAGCGAGAGTGCGGTCATCGCCGGAAAGCCAGGTCGCAACAGACTGTCCATGACAGTTTCTAGATCGGAACCTTCGCCAAGATCGGTCTTTGGCAGAACGCCCGCGAACAGGCCCGCGAGACTTACTGCTCCCGAAGGCGCGTCAAGCTTCTCCCACCACGACATGGTGCGCTCGCGAAGCCTCAGGAACCGCCCTGCCCCGGTGTGCCGCGTGACGTCGTCGGGAGGAATCGCGGAACCAGTGAGGATGAACCGCCCGGGCTCCACTGCAGAGTCGACTGCGCGGCGAACGAGGTTCCAGAGCTCAGGCGAGACCTGCCACTCATCGAGCAACCTTGGCGCCTCACCCGCGAGGAGTGACCGTGGTGCCACCTCAAGGAGGCGCTGGGTCTCGGCGTCGTCGACGAAGACGAAGGAGGACGCCGCGTGCAAGGCGGTCATCGTCTTGCCGCTTGCACGTGCCCCTTCGATCACCACTGCGCCCGAGGCATCAAGAGCACGCTGCAACGCGCCGTCGATAACTCGCGGCCGATATGGGTGGCCGAGCACAGCCGCCGTGTCCATGCCCGATAGCCTACCTTCTCCACGTTGCGCTAAGCGGACGATTGCAGTCTTTCAAACCGGACTATTGCAGCCATGCTAACCGGATGATAGCAGTCACGGCCGGGACCGCTCGGCCTCGCTGCCGGCTTCCGGGCGATCCGCCTCACCCGGGACGCCGCCCGGCACGGCGTCCCGGGACTCATCCATGCTCACAGCCACCGCATGGCCACACGCATTAGCGTGGGTACATGCAGATCCCGGACGACTACCCCGACGCGCTCATCGACGAGCTCGCTCCGTACGGTTTCCAGTTCAACTCCGTCACCGCGACCGACGACGGCGAGGCCGCCGTGCTGTTCGAGGCCGAGCCGGACTCCTTCGTCCGCTCACACCCCGGGCTCGGGATCGAGGACTCCTACGGCGCGCACTGGCCGCCGGCCTGCCTCGACCTGTGGCTCAAGTTCGACCGCCACGGCGACCCGGTGGAGGTCAGCTTCGAGGTGTTCGACCTGCTGGCGTGGGCTGCGTCCGTCGACCCGGAACTGCATGCGCGGCTGAGCACGATGGACGACCCGGCCGACCACGCCGTCGCCGTGGGCGAGGCGATGGGACGGGTGCTCGAGCACGAACCCGCGCCCACCGACGACTACCTCGAGTGACCGGCCCGACTCACCTGATCCGGTCGGTGGCCGCGGCCCAGGCCTCGGCGTTCTCCTGGTTGGCCAGCTGCCACCAGCGCCACCCGGCGTAGGCGCAGCCGGCAACCACCAGCACGCACCGCAGCACAGCGAACCCGCGCGACCTCTTGTGCAGCTTCCTCACCCGCTCGAGCCTACCGTTCCGTTCACCGGCTGGCCGTGGGTGCGGGCGTGCTCGCGATCCGGGGACCGCTGCTGTGGCTGGTGACCGTCTGGGTGGGTCGCGGCTGATCGGTCGCGGTCGGCGCCGGTGTCGTGGGCATCGCACTGGCGCCGTGCAGGCTCTGGGACGCCGGGCTGGCCGTGGGCACCACAGGGGACGGCATCACGTCGCTGGCGAGGGCCGAGCGCAGATCGGCGAGCACCGCCGGATCGGGAGCGGCGCCGGACGGGGCCGACGTGGCCGTCAGCGGCCAGGTGACCACCTCGTCCGCGCGGACCCGGGACTCCACCATCGTCGTGCGGATCTCCTCACTGGTGAGATCGGTGTCCACCACCAGGCAAGGCGTCAGGGCGTCCATCACCTTGTCGAAGCGGTTGGGATCGGCGATCGCCACACCGAGGTTCGCCCGGCTCAGCGCGGCGCGGAGCAGGTCCGCGGTGCGCAGCGAACGGGACAGCGCGTCCGGGGCCGCGGCCAGGTCGGCCAGCACCGCGTCGCCGTCCAGACGGCCACCGTCGAGGTCGATGCCACCGAGGGTGTCCACCACGCCGGCGAAGGCATCCAGGTCGAGCCGCACCTGGTGGTCCATCCGGGCGTTGGTGAGCGTCTCCACCGCACGCGCCATCTCCAGAGGATCGTCATGGAAGGAGCCCGCAAGGGTGGCCTGGCCCGTGCCGTCGGCGACGAGCAGGTCGGCCGGCAGCGCGATCAGGGTCAGGTCGCGCCGGGACGCGGACAGGTGCGCGATCAGCACGGCGTCCAGCGTCCCGTCCGCTCGAGTGGTCATCAGCAGGTAGTTGACGGGGCTCACCCCGTCGATGCCGACCGCGCTGGGCCGGCCCGGATAGGTCGGCAGGGGATCGCTGCGCTGCAGGCCGGCGACCGCATCGCCCACCCGGTTGAGGTAGACGGTGACCAGCGCGGCGCCGCCGACGGACGCCGCCACGACGCCGAGGAGGAGACAGATGGCGACCCGGTCGACGAGACGACGCGTTGTCGTCCGCGCTTCGGTGTCCGGTTCCATGCCACCCCCTGCTCCTCGTCAAGCCTAGGAGGCCGGGCCAACCGCCACGGCTTGTGCGCGGTGGTGGCGCGGAGTGCAATGGAATGGTGATCGAGCGTCAGCGGTTCCGGATCCCCACGATCGGGGTGAGTGTCGACAGCGCCGGCTGCGACGTGGACGACCTGGCGTTCTGCGCCGCCGTCCAGGTGCGGGTGGGCGGCGACGAGGCCTGGGCCCCGCTGGTCGAACGGGCGGTGGCCTCGGGATGGGTCGGCGTGGAGTGCCTGGCCGGTGTGGACGGCCGCGTCGCGGACGTCACCCGGGACAACGCCACCGCCTACGGCCAGGCGGTGGCAGACACCGTCGCAGCCGTCCGCGCGTGGGACCGGCAGACGGAGACGCACCGGACGTTCCCGCTTGTCGAGTGCGAGTTCCGGGCCGGCGGATCGCGGTTCCAGGAGGTCCTGGCCGACGGGTCGCCGCGGTTCGAGATCCTCGATGTGGCGTTCCTGTTCACGCAGGGCGACCTGACCGAACCGCTGTGCGATCCCGCGCTGGCCGCGGCGCTGGGCGTGGAGATGGGCCAGCGAGCGTCGTTGACCGCAGTCCGCGACATCGTGCCTGGGCTGCGCCGAACGTCCGGCCTGCGGGCGTCCGACGTCTAGCCTTGTCCCATGGCCGAGGAGAACCAGCGCCAGGCGGACGCGCGACGTCGACACGAACTCGCCCGCGCGGCGGCCGAGGCGGAAGCCCGCGCCGCCCAGGAGCAGTTGGACGCGTTCGTCGCCCGGCTGCAGGCTGCCGGCGCAGCACCTGAGGCGCTGCAGGCCACCCTGCTCAATGGTTCGCGGGTGAAGACGGGCCTGGTCGGCTGGTACCTCAACCGGGCCCGGACGCTCGCGGTCGCGCCCGACGGCCGCTACTACCAGCTCGTCACCGCCGGATCGGCGCTCGCCCGGTTCACCGGCGTGACCCCGCAGCCCAGCCCGCCGACCCTGGTGATCGGCCGCGGTGGCCGTGACGGCGAGACCGGTGACCTCGCCGACTTCCTCGCCCGGGCGCTCGAGGACTACACCAGCTGACCGTCGAGAGCCTCCACTCCCGCTCAAGGGGAGGCGAGCAGGAAAGGTCCCGGAGACGGCACCAGGGGGCCGCTGGATATCCGAGCGTCCCCCTGGGCGTTCATGATGACGGTTGTCGGGCCGTCAGCCCCGAATGAGTACGCTCCCAGCCTACGGGTTCTCACGATTCAATGACACGCCACGGGCGCGTCGTTGCGAAATTGTTAGAAACGTGCAAGAAATCCTCAGCACAAGCGGCAACGGTGCAGGCCGCTCGGGCAACACCCTGGACAACACCCGATCGCAAGGCTGCCTGCCATGGACGGACGGCAGGCGCTGGCGGCGCTGAATCGCGAATGGCACGAGTTGGCCTCCAGACCGGTACCGGACTGGGGCAGGACGGAGCCGGTGCTCGGCGTCCGGGATCTCGCGGCGGTACTCGGACTGATCCGTGAGTGCCCCGACGAGGTGCTGGCGGCACTCCTGCGGCTGGGCAGGGCGGGTGACCCGCTCGCATACCGGATCGTGCTGCAGACGATGCTGGGCAAGCTGGTGCGGCTGTGCGCTCGACGTCCTCCGTTGCTGCCGGAGGCGATCTCCGAGATGTGGCTGGCGATCGCCGAGTACCCGCTCGACCGGCGGCCACGCGCGATCGCCGCGAACCTGGCCTGGACGGTGCACCGGCGACTCCCCCGTCCGCTGCCCGGCCGTCCCGTGGCCGAGCGGGACTCCGCGGAGGCAGCGCCAGAGGGGAGCGCGACCGCGGTGCTGACCCAGGCGCGCCGCCTCGGCCTGATCGACGAACGCACCCACCGCACGCTGTGGACGGTGTACGTCGCGGGCCTCTCCAGCACCCAGGCTGCGACGGCGCTCGGCGGCACGCCCGAGTCGGTGCGCTGGCGCTGTTCATGGGCGCTGCGCCGGCTCGCGTCCCACGCCGACCAACTCGCCGCCTGATCACGATGACCCCCCGACTCACCGGGAGCGACGCGCCGAAACGGGGTAGCGTGCCGCCATGCCCACTGCCTTGGTCACCGGCGCAACCGCCGGCATCGGAGCGGCCTTCGCCCGCGCACTGGCCGCCCGCGGCGACGACCTGGTGCTCGTCGCCCGTGACGCCACCCGGCTGGAGGAGGTGGCGACCCGGCTGCGGGAGGCCGCGGCGGTGGAGGTGGAGATCCTGCCGGCGGACCTCTCCGTCCGTGAGGACGTGCTCAAGGTCGCCGCCCGGCTGGAGGATCCGGACCGTCCCGTCGACGTGCTGGTGAACAACGCCGGCTTCGGCGTGCACAGCAACCTGCTCGATCCCGACACCAGCAGGCACGAGTACGCGCTCGACGTGATGTGCCTCGCCGTGCTCATCCTCGGCGGCGCGGCCGGGCGAGCCATGCGGGCGCGCGGGCACGGCCGGATCATCAACGTGTCCTCGCTCGCCGCCTGGATCATGCAGGGCCACTACTCGGCGATCAAGGCGTGGGTGCGGACCTACTCCGAGAGTCTGGCCGGAGAACTGCACGGCACCGGCGTCACCGTCACGGCGCTGTGCCCGGGTTGGGTCCGGACCGAATTCCATGAGCGTGCCGGGATCCGCACGTCCGCGATCCCGGACTGGGTGTGGGTGGACGCCGACCGCTGCGCGGCGGACGCCCTTGCCGACGCCGAGCGGGGCAAGGCCATCTCGGTGCCCACCAGACGGTGGAAGTTCGCCCGGTTCGCCGGCGACCTGGCGCCGCGGCCCGCCCTGCGCGCGGCGTCCCGGCTTCTCACGAAGAGCCGGCGGTAGTGACCCCTCGCCCACGAGTGCGCCACAATGGCGGGATCGACGCCGAGAGGAATCGGGTGACAGAGCCGAACCTGAACAGGTACACCTCCGCCGGACCGGGAACCGCGCGGTTCGTGGCGCAGCACCTGCTCATGAAGCCGTACATCTGGTCCGCGGTGACTGTGCATGAGCACAGCGTCCGCAACCTGGACGGGCTCAAACCGCCGTTCGTGGTGATCGCCAACCACTCCAGCCACCTCGACGCGCCGCTGATCTTCGGCGCGCTGCCGCGGCGGCTGTCGAAGAACCTCTCCGCCGGCGCGGCCGGTGACTACTTCTTCAGCACCTGGTACAAGGCGCTGCCGACCACGCTGTTCTTCAACTCGTTCCCGATCCAGCGCTCGGGCCATGCCAATCGGACCGGCCACCGCGGCCTCGCCGGCCGGCTGCTCGCGGACGGCATCCCGATCCTGCTGTTCCCGGAGGGGACGCGGTCCCGCACCGGCGCGATGGCGAACTTCACCCCCGGCGCCGCGGCCCTGAGCATCTCCCGCAACGTGCCGATCCTGCCGATCGCCCTGGTCGGCGCGTACGCGGCGATGCCGTACGGGGCCACCGTGCCGGTGCCGGGACGGCCGCACGTCCACGTCGTGTTCGGACGGCCGCTGCGGGCCGCGCCCGGCGAGATCGCCCACCAGTTCTCGGACCGGCTGCACCGCTACGTCGTCGAGATGCACGACACCACTGCCCGCGCCTACGGGATGCCCACCCAGGCCGACTTCGCCCGCGCGGTGGCCCTGCGTGCCGCCGCGGCCCAGGCCGAGCGTGCAGCCAAGGCCGCCGAGGCCGAGGTCACCCCGCTCGAACCCCCGGAGCCCGTCGCCGTCCAGCCCCTGGAGCCGCCGGACCCGGTCGACGTGCAGCCGCTGGAGTCGACCAGCTGACACCGTCCCTCACGAAGGGTCTGCCTCTGCGGGGGCCCTTCGTGACACTCGCTGGCGCTCGCTCCTCAGGGAGCGGTTCGGGTGACCAACCCAAACGTCATCCCGGCGGACGCCGGGATCCCTGTACGCGACTGGCTACGCAACCGAAGGGATCCCGGATCAAGTCCGGGATGACGTGTTGACCAGGCCAGAACGGCCCCTGAGGAGGTCTCGCGAGGAACGAGTGAGACCGTCGCGAAGGGTCTGCCTCTCCGGTGACGCCCTTCGTGACGCTCGCCAGCCCCACGTCATCCCGGCGGACGCCGGGATCCCTGTACGCGACTGGCTACGCGGCCGAAGGGATCCCGGATCAAGTCCGGGATGACGTGTGGGGGCCTGGGATGACGTGTCGGGGTCGGGATGACGTGTCGGGGTCGGGATGACGTGTCGGGGGCCGGGATGACGTGTCGGGGTCGGGACGACGGGCAGCGGCCCGCGACTACTCAGCCTGCGGCCAGGACGGCGGCCAGGGTGGTCGTGCGGCGGCGGGCGATGGCGACGGCGCTGGCGGCGAAGGCGATCAGTAGCCAGCCGACGAGGGTGAGGGTGGCGATGGCCGCGCCGCTGGAGTCGGTGGCGATCGCGCGGACGGCGTCCAGCGCCGGTGTGAGCGGCGAGAACGGGCGCAGTGCCGCGAACAGTGCCGGTGCGGCTCCGATCAGCGCCGACGCCGTGGTCAGCACCGCGAAGGCCACCGACACCAGCCGGCCGAGTCCGCCCAGCCAGGCCACCAGGGCATGGTTGATCACCACGAAGGTCGCCCCCGCCAGCAACAGCACCCCGGTCACCGCCAGCCACTGCTGACCGGACAGGTCCAGGCCGAACCGGCTCAACGCCGCCACCAGCACCGCCTGCGCGCCCACGACCACCAGGCCCGGCACCAGCGAGCGTCCGATCAGCACGGCCGTGGGCTCCGCGGAACTCAGCAGCCCACGTCCGATCGCCTTCACCACCGAGTAGGTGGCCAGGGCGCCCAGCCACAGCGCGAGCACCAGCACCAGGCTGATCCAGCCGACGTTGGGGTTCGCCAGACCGCTGAGCGAGGACGTGTCGACCGGCGCGGCCACCACCGTGGACAGGTTCTCCCGGTCGGCCTTGCTGTAGCTCGGCAGCTTGTCCTTGCCCTCGGAGATGCCGTCGGCCATCTCGCGCATGCCGTCCGCCAGCTTCCGGCCGCCGGAGGAGGCCTCGATCAGGCCGGCGCCGAGCTGGTCGACGCCGTCGGCGAGCTGGGCGCTGCCGTCCGCCAACTGGCCGATGCCGTCGACGAGCTTCGGCATTCCGTCGGCGAGCTCGTCCGTGCCGCTCGCCAGCTTCTTGCCGCCCTTCTTGAGCTGGGCGAGCTGCGCGGCGGTGTCGGGATCGTTCGCGGCGGCCTCCAGGCCCTGCCGGAACTGGGTGAGCCCGCCCTTGAACTGCTGGACGCCCTGCGCGGCTGCCTGACCCGCCGCTGCGACCCCGACGTTCGCGCCGACGCCGGCCCCGCCCTTCAGGCCGGCCTTGAACGCCTGGCACATCGCCGCCTGCGTGGCCTCGTCCACGCCGAAGTCCGGACACGGCACCTGGCTCGCCGCCTGCTCGGCCGCGGCGGTCGCCCCCTGCACGAGCTGGGTGTTCGAGCCGAAGCTGTTGAACGCGCTCACGAGCTGGTCCGCGCCGGCCTCGAACTGGCCCACGGTGGCGATGATGGTCTGCTGGCCCGCGGCCGAGGAGTCCACCAACTGGTTCACCCCGGACACGTAGTCGCCGACGCCGTTCGCCAGCTTGCGGATGTCCTTCGGCATGCCCTCGGTCTTGTCGTGCAGCTGGCCCAGGCCGTTCGCCAGCTGCCGGGCTCCGCCGTACAGCTCCTGGGTGCCGTCGGACGCCGAACTGATCCCGTCCGCGAACTTCTCGGCCCCGTCGGCGAGCTGGTCGGCGCCGTCCGCCATGGTCACGAACTGGTCGCCCATGTCGTTGAAGCCGATGTAGATCTGCGTGAGGTAGCTCTCGGTCAGCGTCGAGTTCAGCATGGCCGCGGCCTCGCTGGCCACGAGCCGGCCGAGGGTCGCGTCGGCGACGCCGGCCACGGGTGAGGTGTGCACCTCGAGGGTGGCCTGCTCGGCCTCGTCCGCGTCCTTGCTGAAGGAGGTCGCCGCGGCCGAGAAGTTCGCCGGGATGATCACCATCGCCGCGTACTCGCCGGTGGTGAGTCCCGCGCGGGCGTTCTCCTCGGTCTCCAGCACCCAGGTGAGGTTCTCGGTGCGGTCGGAGTCGACGAGATTGGCGGTCAGCTGCCGGCCCAGCGGGGTGTACTGGCCGTCGATCGTCACCGGTTCGTCCAGGTTCACCACCGCCGCCTGGACGGTGTGCAGCCGGTCGCCGGCGTTCACCCCCGCGAGCAGGAAGCCGCCGGCCACCAGGATCGGCACCAGCACCAGCCCGAGCAGGGTGTACCAGCGGGCCGGTGCGGAGTCGAGGCGTTCGACGTTCATCGGGTCGCTCCTTCCAGGGCGAGGTGTGAGGCCAGCCGCAGCACGCGGTACGGCACCGGCAGCTGGGCCTCGAGATCGGAGCCCGGCATCACGCCGAGCACCCACGTGACCGGGTCGTCGTCGCCCGCAGGAGATCCCGGGTCAAGCCCGGGATGACGGTCAGCCCGGGCACCGGCGGACGCCTCCAGCGCCCGCCGCAGCGACCGGTCCTGGACGTCCGACAGCTCGTCCGCGTTGTCCACGCAGACCAGCCCGCCGGTGCGGTGCTTGAGCACCCGGCCGAAGTGGGGGACGGACGGTCCGAGCACCGGCGCCTGCGCCCGCAGCACCGCCGCCTCCTCCGGCAGGACGTGGCCGAGCACCTTCAGGGTGCCGCCGGTCAGCTTCACCCGTCCGGCCAGGGCGAGCAGCAGCGCGCGACGGGCGGCGTGCTCGCCCTCGATGACCAGCACCTCGCCGGGCTCCACCCGCAGCGCGACGTCGGCGAACAGCGTCCGCTCGCCCACGGTCGCCGTGAGGCCCTCGCCGACGATCGCGGCGGTGTCGCCGGGCGCGGGCCAGTCGGCGAGGTGCACCTGCCGGGTGAGCGACTCGCCCTCGATGTCGAGGGACGGAAGGCGCCGGTCGAGCCAGGCGGGCAGCCACCAGGCGTGCCGGCCGAGCAGCTTCATCACCGCCGGCACCAGGGTCATCCGGACGACGAACGCGTCCAGCGCCACGCCCACCGCCAGGGCGAACGCGATCGGCTTGATCGCGCCCTCGCCGTTGGGCACGAAGAACGCGAAGACCGAGAACATGATCAGCGCCGCCGCGACCACGACCTTCGCCGAGTGCACGAAGCCGTCCTCCACGGAGCGCTCGGTGTTGCCGTGGACGAACTCCTCGCGCATCCGGGAGACGAGGAACACCTCGTAGTCCATCGCCAGGCCGAACAGCAGTCCCATCATGATGATCGGCAGGAAGCTGATCACCGGGCCGGGCTCGGGCAGGTTGATCAGCGACGCGAACCAGCCCTGGTTGAACACCAGCACGGTGGCCCCGAACGCGCCGCCGACACTGAGCAGGTAGCCCAGCGCCGCCTTGATCGGCACCCAGATCGACCGGAACACCATCGTCAGCAGCACGAGCGAGAGCCCGACCACGAAGATGCCGAACGGCAGCAGCGCGTCCCGCAGCCGCTGGGTGACGTCGATCTGCACGGCGGTGAAGCCGGTGATCGCCGTGTCGATGTCGCAGTGCTCCTGCCAGTAGCCGTGCCGGTCGCGGAGGGCCTGGACGAGATCGGCGGTCGCCGGGTCGTCCGGACCGGTGGTGGGGACGATCTGCACCATGCCGGTGTCGGCGTTGGAGTTGGGGGTGGACGCGGCCACCATGTGCACGCCGGGCACGGACTCGATGTCGGCCTTGAGGCAGTCCATGATCTCCACCGGGTCGTCGGACTCGACGATCGAGCCCGTCACCACCAGCGGCCCGTTGAAGCCCACGCCGAAGATCCGGCTGATCTCGTCGAACGTCTCGCGGTCCTGGGTGCCCGGCAGCGACCGTCCGGACGTCGGCAGCGCGAGGTAGAGGTCCTTCGTGGGCAGCGACAGCGCGCCCAGCCCCACCAGGACGACGATCACCGTGACCACCGGCCACTTCGTGACCACGCCCACCCACCACGCGGACGGGTTGAAGCGCCGCCTCCCTGCCCCTGCCGAGTTGTCAGAGTCTGTGCCGGCCATGGCCGGCACAGACTCTGACAACTCGGCATTGGGAGGGGCGCCGGTGGGGGACGGGGGCCTGGCCGAGGCCTTCGCCTTGGGCCGCAGCCGCTCGCCGGCGAAGCCCATCAGGGCCGGCAGCAGGGTGAGCGCCAGCACCACCTCGAAGGCCACGGTGATCGCGGCGAAGATGCCCATCACGGACAGGAAGGGGACGCCGGAGATGCTCAGTCCGACCAGCGCGATGATCACGGTGAGGCCGGCGAAGACGACCGCGGACCCGGCGGTGCCGATCGAGCGTGCGGCCGACTCCTCCACGTCCATGCCGGCGGCGAGCTGGTCGCGGTGCCGGGAGATCACGAACAGGGCGTAGTCGATGCCGACCGCCAGGCCCAGCATGATCGCGAGGATCAGGGTGGTCGAGCTGACCTCGAACACCCCGGCGCCGAGCTTCACCAGCATCACGCCGATGCCGACGCCGGTGATCGCGGTCGCGATCGGCATCGCCGAGGCGACCACGGAGCCGAGCGTGACCAGCAGCACGATCAGTGCGACCACCAGGCCCAGCGCCTCGACCACGCTCAGGGTGGGCAGGTGGGTGGAGAACACCTCGCCCCCGACCAGGACGCGGGAGCCGGGCAGGGTGTCGTGCAGGGTCTGGGCAGTGGCGGTGAGCTCCTCGCGCTGCGCGTCGGTGAAGGTCGAGATCGTGCCGTCGACGCGGATGGTCGCGCGTCCGCTGCCCCCGTCCGCGCTGATCAGTCCGTCGATGACGTCCTCCCCGTCGACGACCTCGCTGTAGGGGCCGATCACACCGTTGACGAACGGGAGGTCCTCCATCCGGTCGATCCAGGACTCGACGGCCGTCCGGACGGCCTTGTCCTCCATCCGGCTGCCCTCGGGCGCCGTGATCAGGACGGTCGCGGTGGCGTCCGCGGCCTCGGGGAAGGTGACCTTGAGCTGGTTCAGCGCGATCGTGGACTCCGCGCCGGGGATCTTGAAGGCGTCGTCGAACGCGCCGCCGATGGTCAGCGTGAGGCCGCCGAGGACGGCGAGCACGACCAGCCAGCCGGCCAGCACGCGGCCGCGGCGGCGGTAGCACGCCCGGCCCATCCGGTACAGGAAAGACGACACCCGAACCCCTTCCGACACTCCATTCGATACGGAACTGTATCCGATACGGTGCTGTATCCAATACACTGGCGTATCGGCCCCTGGACGGAGGAGGTGGAGCAGGTGACCAGTGTGGTGAGCAGCCGCCGCCAGCACACGCGTGATCTCCTGATCGCCGCGGCGACCGAGCTGTTCGCGGAGAAGAGCATCCCTGGCGCGAGCGTCGAGGAGATCTGCGAGCGGGCCGGCTTCACCCGCGGCGCCTTCTACTCGAACTTCGAGAGCAAGGAGGAGCTCTGCCTGGAGATCGTCCGGCAGCGCGGTGAGCAGTTGCTGGCCACCACGCGGCAGGCCCTGGCGATGATCCCGGACGCCCCGGTCAGCGCGCACTCCCTGGACGAGATCATCGCCAAGGTCGTCGCCGTGCTGGACGTGGGCATCACGCTGGACGACAACTGGGTGCTCGTCCGGGACGAGTTGCGCCTGTACGCCTACCGCAACCCCTCGTTCCGTCCGCCGTTGCTGGAGATCGAGCGCACCGCGACCGGCCTGGCGACGGCGGCCCTCGCCGACGCCCTGGCCCGGCACCGCGCCGACCTGCTGATCCCGCTCGACCAGCTGATGCTCACCCTCGACGCCTACTGCGAGCGGACCCGCCTCGACGCGATCCTCTCCGGAGACCCGGACGGCAGCCACGCGTGGCGCGACGGCCTGGAGCGCCTCGTCCGCGCCCTGGTGGTGCTGCCCGCCGACCCAACCCCCCCGCTTCCCTGACCCGCGCCCGGCCTGCGCCGCCCGCCCGAGCCCGCGCCACCCGCCGAGCCCGCGTCGCCCGCCACAGAAGCTGCCGAAGGTTGCCGAAGCTGCCGAAGGTTCGGCAGCCGGAGCGACTTTCGGCAGCCCGTGGAGACGGCTGGGACGGCTGGGGCCGGTGGGTTGGGGGCCGGTGGGGCCGGGGGGTCGGGGGCTGTTGGGGGCGGGTCGAGGGACGGGCCGGGACTCTGGCGCGGGCGCAGGCGCCGATACGCTGAAGCCATGACTCCTGCGTCCGTCGAAAGCCTGAATCTCGCCAACTCGAAGCTCACTGTCGTGGGTGCGGGATCGGTGGGCACGTCCATCGCGTACGCCGCGCTGATCCGCGGGTCGGCGCGCCAGATCGCCCTGTACGACATCGACGCGAAGAAGGTGGAGGCCGAGGTCCACGACCTCTCGCACGGGACGCAGTTCACGCCGACCCGGATCGTCACCGGCGGCGCGGACATCGAGGTGGTCAAGGACTCCTCGGTGATCATCATCACCGCCGGCGCCCGGCAGAAGCCGGGGCAGACCCGCCTCGATCTGGCGGGGGTGAACGCGGGGATCATGGCCAAGCTGGTGCCCGATCTGCTCGAGCAGGCGCCGAACGCCGTCCTCGTGCTGGTCACGAACCCGTGCGACGTGCTCACCGTGGTCGCGCACAAGGTCAGCGGGCTGCCGGTGTCGCGGGTGCTGTCCACCGGCACGTTGCTGGACACCTCGCGGCTGCGCTGGGCGATCGCGCAGCGGGCCGGGGTGTCGCTGTCGAACGTCCACGCCGCGATGTTCGGCGAGCACGGCGACACCGAGTTCCCGATCTGGTCGTCGGCGTCCATCGCGCAGATCCCGATCCGCGACTGGACCGACACCGAGGGCCGCCGGGTGTTCAGTGAAGAGGTGCTCGCGTCCATCGCGTACGACACGGTGCACGCGGCGTACTCGATCATCGAGGGCAAGGGCGCGACGAACTACGCGATCGGGCTCGCCGGCGCCCGGCTGGTGGAGGCGATCCTCGGCGACCAGCACAAGATCTGGCCGCTCTCCAGCGTGCTCACCGACTACCGGGGCGTGTCCGGGGTGGCCCTGAGCGTGCCGAGCCTCGTCGGTCCGGCGGGCATCGAGCGGGTCTACGAGTTCCCGATGGACGCGCACGAGATCAGCCTGCTGCACAAGTCGGCGGAGGCCATCCGCGCGACCCAGAAGGCCATCGGCTACTGAGCGCATGGACGCGGAGGTGCCGCTCGCGGGCGGCAACATGGGGCCGGTCACGCGGATCGGGGACGAGGTGCGCCGCATCGCCGGGCCGTGGACGCCGAACGTGCACCGGCTGCTGGAGTTGTGCGCGGCCGCCGGGATCGCGGAGGTGCCCCGTCCGCGCGGCTACACCGACGACGGCCGCGAACGGCTGACGTACCTCGCCGGCACGGTGCCCACGTACCCGATGCCGGACGCAGTGTGGAGCGAATCGGCACTCCGGGACGCCGCCCGGCTGCTGCGGCGGCTGCACGACGCCTCGGTCCCCCTCGCCGGTGTGCGGGACGGCTGGCGCTCACCCGTCCGCGAACCGGCGGAGGTGGTCTGCCACAACGACTTCGCGCCCTACAACCTCGTCTTCGACACCGACCGGCTCGTTGGCGTGATCGATTTCGACTACTGCTCGCCCGGCCCCCGCAGCTGGGACCTCGCCTATCTCGCCTACCGGCTCGCACCGCTCACCGGTCCACAGGAACCGGGCGGACCCGCCGGGGACGGCGAGCGCGCCTCCCGGCTCACCCGGCTGATCGAGGCGTACGACCTTGCCGTCGGACCGTCCGAGCTGGTCGCGGTGGTGGTCGACCGCCTGCTCGTCCTCGCCGCGTTCAGCGACGCCGCCGCGGCCGGGCTCGGCAACCCGGAACTGCGCGAGCACGCCGCCGGCTACCGGGCGGACGCCGAGCGCCTGGCCGCGTGGCGCGTCCCGTTCGCGGGCAGCCTGACCGGCGGTGATCCTCGGGGACTGTCCGGGGTCCGCGGGGTGCTGGCCGACCTCGCCGCCGATCCCGGACGGCTGGACGAACTCGTCGACGCCTGCACGCACGCGGACGCGGTCGTCCGGATGCGGGCGGCCGATGCCCTGGAGAAGTTCGCCCGGCAACAGCCGGACCTGGTCGCCGTCCGGCTCGACCGGCTGCACGAGATCCTCGGCGGCACCGACCAGCCGTCCCTGCGGTGGCACCTCGCCCAGCTCTACGGCGAACTGCCACTCACTTCCGCCCAGGCGACGCGAGGTGCGGAATGGGTCGCCGGCCAGCTCGACCATGCCACGGACTGGATCGTGCTGAACTGCTGCCTCGACGCCCTGGCCACGCTGGCCCGCCGTGACCCGGCGCTGTTGCCCGTGCTGCGACCGCGCCTCGAGCGCCACGCGGGGAGCTCTCTGGGGTCGGTGGCCACCCGCGCCCGACGGCTGCTGGCGCAGTTCGCGGCCTGACGGAACCGATCCCGGCGTTCGCCGGGATGACGCCCTGGGGCTAGGCGCGGGACGCGAACAGGCCCAGGCCCAGCTCCCGGGACAGGCGTGCGGCCGCGCGCACCCCGCGGACGCTGTTGCCGGCGGCGTCCAGCCGGGGCGAGAACGAGCCCAGGCCGCCCTTGCCCGGCGACACCGTGACCACGCCACCGCCGATGCCCGACTTGCCCGGCAGGCCGACGTCGTAGAGCCAGTCGCCGGAGCGCTCGTACATGCCGGCCGTCGCCATCACGGCGAGCACCGGGTGGCACAGGTCCGCGGGGATCACCTGCTGCCCGGTCACCGGGTTCGCGCCGCCGTGGGCGAGCGTCGCGCCCATCACGGCGAGGTCGTGCGCGGTGACCAGCAGGCTGCTCTGCCGGGTGTACAACTCGAGGGCGTCCTCGCCGGACGTGGCCAGCGCACCCTGTGCGGCCAGCGCCGAGGTGATCTCCCGGTTGCGGAAGTTCGTCGCGCTGACGTTCGCGTAGAGACCGTCATCGAGGGCGAGCCGGCGTCCGGCGAACGCGGACAGTCCGGTCAGCAGGTTCGCCCACTGCTCCTCGACGTCCGCGCCGGGCAGCCGGCTGCAGGTGGCGATCGCGCCGGCGTTCACCATCGGGTTGGTCCGGCCACCGGGGGCGGCCAGCACCGGATCGACGGCGTTGAACGCGGCGCCGGTGGCGTTGGCGCCGAGTTCGGCCCGCGCCTGCTCCGCCCCGAGTTGCGCGCAGACCAGGGCGAACGTGAACGGCTTGGCGACGCTCATCAGGGCGAAGCCGGCGTGGGCGTCGCCGCACTCGGAGACCCGTCCGCCCGTGCTCACGATGCACAGGCCGAACTGGTCGGGATCGGCGGCGGCCAGGGCCGGGTAGACCGTCGAGTTCGCGCCACTGGTGTCCTGCGCGACCTCGCGCCAGGTCTTCTCGAGGACGCGCTGCACGTCCGTGGTCGCCGGCAGGTGCCCGGTGGAAACGAAGGCGTCGGTCACGAGCGCAGGTTAGTAGGGTTCACGTCATGGCTCACGTCCTGGTCACCGGCGGGGTGCGCAGCGGCAAGTCCCGCTGGGCCGAGTCGCACTTCGGCGACACCGAGCCGGTCAGCTACCTCACCCCCGGCTACCCCGCGGATCCTGCGAAAGATACCGAGTGGGCCGCCCGGGTCGCCGCGCACCAGGCGCGCCGTCCGGCGGCGTGGCGGACGGTGGAGACCCTCGACCTCGCAGCGGCCGTCGCGGCCGCCCCCGGACCCGTGCTGATCGACTGCGTCGGTACCTGGCTCACCCGGCTCCTCGACTCCTGGAACGCCTGGGACGCGGACGAGTCCGAGTGGGCATCACGCCTTGCCACAGAGGTGGACGGGCTCGCCGCGGCCATCCACGACCATCCGTCCGACGTGGTGGTGGTGACCAACGAGGTGGGGTGGGGGCTGGTGTCGGAGTACCGCGCCGGACGGCTGTTCGCCGACCACCTCGGGCGGGCCAACCAGCGGCTCGCAGAGGTATGCGACCAGGTCGTACTTCTTGTCGCCGGGCGCCCGCTCGTCGTGTGAGGAGCCCCGTCCGATCGGGGTTAGCATGACGCGCGTGGCCAAGGGGATCAGCCGGGAGAGCATCATCGAGGCGGCGCTTGCCGTGCTCGACGAGAAGGGCATCGAGGGACTGACCGTCCGCGCGCTCGCGAGACGGCTCGGGGTCCAGGCACCCGCGCTCTACTGGCATGTGGAGAGCAAGCGCGAGCTGTTCGACGAGATGGGGACGGAGATCAGCCGCCGCGTGGCCGCGGCCATGGACACCGCGCCTCCGACCGAGGGCTGGCGGGACGGCCTCGCCCTGTTCGCGCGCGTGCTGCGCCGGGAGTACCTCGTCCACCGGGACGGCGCCAGGATCTTCGCCGGCGTCCGGATCACCGACCCGGCCGTGCTCCGCTCCCAGGAGCGGTGGCTGGCGCACTGGACCGCATCGGGACTCGCGCCCGAGAAGGTCGCCCGGGCGGCCCAGCTGGTGACCTGGTTCGTCGTCGGCTTCGTGATCGAGGAGCAGGAACGCGCGGACCCTCGCGGATCGCGGTCAATGGTGAGGCAACCGGACGGGGCCCTCGCCGCCGACCTGCCGCTGATCACCCGCGTCGGTCCCAGCCTGTTCGCGCAGAACGACGAGCGCTTCGAGTTCTGCCTGGACACCGTGTTGACCGGCCTGCAGGTCCGCTTCGACAGCTAGCCCCCCTTCCTGAGTCTTGATCGCCCGGGCGAGCGCGTCTCGACAAGCTCGACGGGCGGTTGTGGATTGCCCCCGCTCCCTGAGGAACGAGGGGCGTCCCCCCGTTCCCTGAGGAGCCCCGAGGAACGAGGGGCGTCACGAAGGGCCCTCAGCGCTACACAGAGCCGGCCGCAGCCACCACCAGCAGCACGGACGCAGCCACCTCGACCAGGGCGCCGAGCACGTCCCCGGTGATCCCGCCGAAGCGGCGGACGCAGCGGGCGAGCAGCCAGGTGCAGGCCAGCAGGGCCAGTGCCGATCCGGTGATCGTGAGCCACCACGGCTGGCCGGTGGCGATGCCGAGCACGTGCCAGCAACCTGCGCCCACCAGCCAGACCGCCATTGCTCCCGGCACGGGCACGCTGCCCGCCACGAGAGCCCCGAGCCCGCCGGGACGGGCGGCCGGGACCCCGTCCGCGCACCCCAGGCTCAGCGCCACGCGGGCGAAGCAGACCAGCACCACCACCTGGGCCCAGCCCGACGGACGCTCGAGGATCGCGCCCGCGGCCAGCGCCTGGGCACCCAGCGCGAGCACGACCGCCACCGTCCCCATCGGACCGATGTCGCCGCGCTTCATGATCTCCAGCGCCTGCTCGGCGGGCTTGCCCGAGCCGAGTCCGTCGGTGGTGTCGGCCAGGCCGTCGAGGTGCATGGCCCGGGTGCCGAACGCGAGGACGGCGACCACCAGCACCCCTGCCAGTGCGGACGGCAGCCCGACCAGGACCGCCGCCCAGCCGACTGCGGCGGCGACGAGGGCCACCGGCAGCACCGCGACCGGAGCGAGCAGCATCGCCGTGCGGGCCTGGCGGCGTCCGATCTCCTCGGGCGGACGCACCGGGACGATGGTCAGCAGGCCGACCGCCAGCCGCAGCCCGGCGAACGGGCTCACGTCAGATCGGCGAGCTGGGCGATGCCGGTGAGGGCGGCCACCGCGGAGCGGACCATCGGCACCGCCAGCACGGCGCCGCTGCCCTCGCCGAGGCGCATTGAGAAGTCCACCAGGGGCTTCAGCCCGAGCCGGTCCAGCGCGAGCGCCTGGCCGGGCTCGGTCGAGCGGTGCCCGGCCCGCAGCCAGGCCTTCGTCCCCGGCGCGTAGTCCTCGGCGACGAGGGCCTCCGCGACGGCGATCACCCCGTCCAGCAGCACGGGCACGCCGCGCCGGGCGGCGCCGGAGATGAAGCCGACGGCCGCGGCGAAGTCGGCGGCGCCGAGCGCGGCCAGGCGCTCCACCGGGTTGGCCACCCGAGCGCCGGCACGGGCGATCGCGGCCTCGACGAGCGCGGTCTTGTGCACCAGCGCGCCGTCGTCGATGCCGGTGCCGCGCCCGGTCACCGCCGCGGCCGGGACGCCGAGCGTCGCCGCGATCAGCGCGGCCGCGATCGTGGTGTTGCCGATGCCGAGGTCGCCGGCAATCAGCAGCTGGGCACCGTCCGCGATCTGCTCGGCGGCGATCGTGTCCCCGGCGGCCAGCGCCGCCTCGACCTCGTCGCGGGTGAGCGCGTCGGCCAGCTGGATCGCCCCGGACGAACGGCGCACCTTGAACCGGCTCACCTCCGCCGGCAGATCCGGGAAGTCGACCGCAACACCCAGGTCGTAGATCGACACCCGGACGGCGTTCGCCGCGGCCAGCGCAGACACCCCCGCATGCCCGGCGGCGATCCCGTAGACCATGGCCGGGGTGATCTCGACCGGGTAGGCCGACACCCCGTCCGCCGCGACGCCGTGGTCGCCGGCGAACACCACCACCCGGACGTCGTCCAGCTGCCGCGGCGGGCAGGTGCCCTGGCAGGACGCCACCCACGCAGCCAGCTCTTCCAGGTCGCCGAGTGCGCCCAGCGGCTTCGCCTGCCCGTCGCTCAACGCGCGCGCGGCGGCGTACGCCTCGTTGCTCGGTGCCTTGACAGGGGTACGGGTGGTTTCGAGGTTCACGCGCCCACCCTAACGACGCCGACCCGTTGGGACCGCCCGGGCACACTATGTGGCAGACCCGAACGACCGGGGACGGTTCCCTTCTCGGTCCACCCAACCCGGGGACGGTTCCTCATTCGGTCCAGGTCCGGGGTGGACCGAGAAGAGAACCGTCCCCCTTTGCCGAACGGAGGTGGAGATGCTGGAGGTGCTCGTCGGGATCGCGATCCTGGTGGGACTGGTCGGGATCGTCATTCCGGTGCTGCCCGGGTCGATCCTGATCGGGATCGCCGTGGTCGTGTGGGCGGCGCTCACCGGGACGCCGGCCGCGTGGCTGGTGACCGCGGTCGCGCTGGTGCTGCTCGCGGCCGGGGCCGTCCTCACCTGGTTCCTGGCCACCCGCCGCACCCGGGCCGCCGGCGTGCCCGGCCGGTCGATGGTCGTCGCCGGGATCGCCGGCATCGTGGGCTTCTTCGTCGTGCCGGTGATCGGCCTGCTGCTGTTCTTCCCCGCCGGGCTCTTCCTCGCCGAGTACCTGCGGCTCTCCCGGGCCGGCCACGCCCAGCCGGCGTCGGCCGCGTGGGCGTCCGCCCTGGTCGCGCTGAAGGCCACCGGGCTGGGCATGCTCGGCGAGCTCGGACTCGCGCTCGCCGCGTCCGGGGTGTGGCTGGTGGCGGTGCTCAGCGGGATCTGACGCCTGCGTCCGTCCCCGCTGCATATCCCGGCCCCCGACGGGGTACCAGCGCCGGGAGACGTGGAGACGTAGACGAAGGAGCAGCCATGGCCAACGCCAGGTCCAAGACCACCCGGTTCACCCTGCCCGGACTGACCAGTGAGCAGGCGTCGCAGGTCGTGACCATCCTGCAGGAGCGGCTCGTCTGCTACAGCGACCTGCACCTCACCCTCAAGCATGTGCACTGGAACGTGGTCGGCCCCAACTTCATCGGCGTCCACGAGATGATCGACCCGCAGGTCGACCTCGTCCGGCTGTTCGCGGACACGGTCGCCGAGCGCATCGCCGCCCTGGGCGCCTCGCCGAAGGGGACGCCGGGCGCGATCGTGTCCACCCGCACCTGGGACGACTACAAGCTCGGACGCGACACCGTCCAGGCCCACCTGGAGGAACTCGACAAGGTCTACGACGGCGTGATCGAGTCAAACCGCAAGGCGCTGGAGGACCTCGAGGAGCTCGACCTCGTCACCCAGGACCTGCTGATCGACCACACCGCGGAGCTGGAGAAGTTCCAGTGGTTCATCCGCGCCCACCTGGAGAACGCCGCCGGCGCCATCCCCCGCTGACCCAACCCACACGCCGACCCCCAAGCGCCGACTTGTCAGAATCTTGCCCGGCCATAGGCGGCTGAGGTTCTGACAACTCGGCGGGGCGGGGTCAGCGGCGCGCGAGCAGGCGGACGGCGAGCTTGCGCAACTCCTCGGCCCAGAGCACCACGGACGCCATCCCGACGCAGGCCAGCCAGTGCCAGCCGTCCAGCGCCGCCGTGCCGAACGCGGCCTGCAGCCAGGGCACCTGCACCACGGCCACCTGCAGCGCGACCGCCAGCACCGCCGCGGCCCACAGCCAACGGTTGCCGAACATCCGGCTCAGCGCCGATGCGGTTAGCGAGCGCGAGTTGAAGGCGTTGAACAGCTGTGCGAACACCAGCGTGGTGAAGCCGGCCGTCCGGGCGACCGCGAGGGAGTCCGAACCCGGCAACAGCCCGCCCGGCAGGAACAGGTCGATGGTCAGCAGCGTGACCGTCCCCATCAGCAGGCCCAGCCAGCAGAACCACGCCCAGGTCCGGCCGTCGACCAGCGGGGCGCCCGGACGCCGCGGTGGCCGCGCCATCACGTCCTCGACCTCCGGGTCGATGCCCATCGCCAGCGCGGGCCCCGAGTCGGTGACGAGGTTGATCCACAGGATCTGCGTGGCCAGCAGGGGCACCACGATCTCCTGCGGTCCGGCGGCGGTGAGCCCCAGCACGCCGGCGAACACCACCCCACCGAACACCGTGCACACCTCGCCGAGGTTCGACGAAAGCAGGTAGCGCAGGAACTTGCCGATGTTGGCGAAGATCCGTCGGCCCTCCCGCACCGCCGCCACGATCGTGGCGAAGTTGTCGTCGGCGAGCACCATGTCGGCCGCCTCGCGGCTCACCTCGGTGCCGCCGCGGCCCATCGCCACGCCGATGTCGGCCGCCTTGAGCGCCGGGGCGTCGTTCACGCCGTCCCCGGTCATCGCGACCACCTGGCCGTCCGCCTGCAGCGCGCGCACCAGGGCGAGCTTGTGCGCGGGCGCCACCCGCGCGTACACCGGGCTGTGCCGCACCCGGTCGGCCAGCCACTCGGTCGTCGCGCCCTCCACCTGCGCACCGGTGGTGGCCGCCTGCCCGGTTCCGGCGATGCCGAGGTCCGTGGCGATCCGGGCGGCGGTCGCGGGGTGGTCGCCGGTGATCATCAACACGCGGACGCCGGCGCGCTGCGCCTCCGCGATCGCGTCCAGCGCCTCCGGCCGCGGCGGGTCGAGGATGCCCACGGCGCCGACGTAGACCAGGTCCTGCTCGAGTTCGCCGGCCGCGTCGGTGCCGAGCCGGTCCAGCACCCGCTCGTGCTCGGCGTCCGAGAACCACGCATACCCCACACCCAGCACGCGGTAGGCCTGCGCCGACAGCCCGTCGATGCCCGCGGTGATCCGCTCCCGCTCGGCGGCGGTGAGCGGGACGGCCGCCTCGCCGCGCTGGACGGCGACGCAGCGCGCCAGCAGCACGTCCGCGGCGCCCTTGGTGACGATGCCCAGCCGGGCCAGCGGGCCGTGCCAGCCGACGGACGACATCAGCCGCCGCTCGGCGGTGAACGGGATCTCGCCGCGACGCTCGAACGCGTCCGCCCTGGCCTCCAGCCCGGCCAGCTTGCGCGCGGCAACGAGGAACGCCGCCTCGGTCGGGTCGCCGTGCACCTCCACGGCGTCGGTGTCCTCGGTGACGACCGCGTTGTTCGCCAGGGCCCCGCCGAGCAGCACCAGCTCGACCTCCGCCCGCAGCGCCGGGTCGCCGAGGTCGCCGGAGACGGCCTCCGCCCCACCGTCCGCGCGGTAGCCGGTGCCGGTCAGCCGCACCTCGCCCGACGCGGTCAGCACCCGCTGCACGGTCATCTCGTTCCGGGTGAGCGTCCCGGTCTTGTCGGACGCGATCACCGTCGCGCAGCCGAGGGTCTCCACCGAGTGCAGGTGCTTCACCACCGCACCCCGGGCGGCCATCCGCTGCACGCCGATCGCCAGCACCACCGACAGGATCGCCGGCAGACCCTCCGGCACGGCGGCCACCGCGAGCGAGACACCGAGCAGCAGGACGGTGACCGCGTCCCGCAGGTCGTGCACGCCGTTCAGCAGCGCGGTGACGGCCATCACCAGGACGGCGATCGCCACCACGGTGATCCCGAGCAGCCGCGACACCCTGGCCAGGTCGCGCTGCAGCGGACTGGGCTCCTCGACGGTGGCCTCCAGCAGTTCGGCGATGCCGCCGACCTCGGTGTCCATGCCGGTCGCGGTGACCACCGCCCGTCCGGACCCCTGCACGACCGCCGTGCCGCGGAACACCATGTTCAGCCGGTCGCCCACCCCGGCGGGCGCGGGGAGCGGGGCCGGGTCCTTCGACACCGCCTCGCTCTCCCCGGTGAGCGCGGCCTCCAGCACCCGCAGCCCGCTGCAGGCGACCAGCCGGGCGTCCGCGCCGACCGCGTCGCCCTCGGCGAGTTCGAGCAGGTCGCCCGGGACGAGGTCGTCCGCGCGCACCTGGTGCAGCCGACCGTCCCTGACCACGGTGGCGGACGCGGCGGTCAGCCGGGCCAGCGCCGCGACCGCGTCGGCCGCCCGCTGCTCCTGGACGAGCCCGATCGCGGCGTTGGCGACCAGGATCGCCAGGATCGCGAGCACGTCGACCGGCCAGCCGTGCATGCCCTCGGCCACCCAGGCGACCAGGGAGATCGCCACGGCGACCAGCAGCAGGTAGACCAGCGGGTCGGCGAACTGGCGGAGCACCCGTCGCCACAGCGGGGTCGGGGGAGCGGAGCGCAGCACGTTCGGGCCGTGGGTGACGAGCCGGGATGCCGCCTCCGCGGCGGTGAGGCCGGAGTCGACGTCGGTGGTCAGGCGCTCGGCCACATCACCCGCCGGCACGAGCGACGGGTCCCGGTCGCGTCCAGCCTGCGGGGATGACGCGGTGGCAGCCATGGTCCTCACCTCAGTGCTTCCACTATGCCCCCTCCGGCTTGCGCGCAATTGCGTACGACCACAGTCGGTATCCGCCGCGGGTGCCCTTTTCGCCCATTGACCCGGGCGCGACGACTCTGCAAGCCTCGAAGAAGTCAGAGCGGTCAAACCACGTGCCGACTCCGGCGTCCACTCCGAGAGGAGACGACGATGGCACGTGGCATTGCGTCCGCATCCAGCGTCACCACCGCTTCCACCACCCGCGAACTGCACACGGAGGAACTCCTCACGCAGCTCGCCGACTGCACCGCAGAAGCCGAGCGGGCAGACCTCACCGCACAACTCGTCGAGCTGAACCTCGGCCTGTGTGACGCGCTCGCCAACCGGTACGCCAACCGCGGAGCCGACCGGGACGACCTGGTCCAGGTCGCACGGATGGCGTTGCTGCTCGCCGTCCGGCGGTTCCGCCCGGAGGAGGGACGCAGCTTCGTCGCCTTCGCCGTTCCGACCATCACCGGCGAGATCAAGCGGCACTTCCGCGACCACTGCTGGATGGTGCGCCCGCCGCGGCGCATCCAGGAGCTCCGCGCCCGGGCCAGCCGCCAGGGCCAGCAGCTCGAACAGCGCCTGGGTCGCCGGGCCACGACCGGCGAGCTGGTCACCGAGCTCGGGGTGGACGCGGGCCTCGTCCGCGAAGCCACCGCCTCCGACGGCAGCTACCGTCCGTGGTCGCTGGACGCCCCTCTCGACGCCGACTCCGGCGCCACCTTCGGCGCCACGCTCGCCGATGACGGCGACACCGACCAGCTGATCGACCGCCTCGCGCTGCAGCGCGCACTCGCCGGCCTGAGCCGCCGGGAGCGGCTCGTGCTGAAGTGGCGGTTCGAGGAGGGCTGCACGCAGGCGGAGATCGGCCGCCGGCTGGGCGTGTCCCAGATGCAGGTCTCCCGGATCCTTCGCCGCAGCCTCGACCGGGCCAGGGACGCCCTCACCGAGGACGAGCCCCTCGCCGGCTGACACACGTCCCGGGGGTGGATCCCACGCGCTGCGTCCCCCTCCCTGCGCCGGATCCATCCCCGGGCGACGATCCGGGAGGTTTGCCCGCCGAAGGCGGCGGGTAACCGAATATCACAATCGCAGAACTGGCAGGAGGAATGCCGAAATGGGTATCGACGACAAGGTGAAGAACGCCGCCCAGGAAGCCAAGGGCAAGGTCAAGGAGGGCTGGGGCAAGCTCACCGACGACGAGCGGCTCGAGGCCGAGGGCAAGGCCGATCAGGCCGCCGCCGACGTGAAGCAGGCCGGCGAGAACGTCAAGGACGCCTTCAAGAAGTAATTCTCATCACGGATTAGGAAGGGAGGCCTCGATGGCTACTCTGCTGTGGATCCTCGCAGCGGTCCTGGTTATTTCCGGCATCTTTGCGATCGTCCGGAAGCAGATCCTGTGGGGCATTGTGCTGATCGTCGTCGGCCTTCTCGTCGGGCCCGGCGGAGTCAGCATCTTCAACGTCAGTTGACCCACCACCACATCGTCTCGCCCGCCGGCCCGCACAGGGACGGCGGGCGATTCGCGTCTGTCTGCGGAATTGCGCCCTGGAAGCTCTCAACCCGTCGCTGGACGCGACTCGAGGCCATCCAGCGCGCAAATTCGCAGGGTCCGCGAGCCGAGGCCCCGAGCGAGTCAGGGCAGGTCGAGCGTGATGTCCACCAGGATCTCGGCGGCGAGCCGCTCGAGATCGGCCTTGACTGCTGCCGGCTCGGCATCCCGGGGCAACCGGGCGACCACCTGCGCCTCGAACAGCCGCCCACCCGACATCGGCGCCTCGCGGGCCTCGCTGGTCAGCGACTCGATGCTCGCGCCGTGGCGGCCGAGCACGGCGGAGATGTCCCGGACGATCCCGGGGTGGTCGTTGCCGAGCACGTTCAGGGTGATCTCCTGCGGCTCGGCGGCGGGCACGGGTTCCGTCCCTGGATGGACGGTGACCTTCAGCAGCCCGTCCAGCCCGGCGAGTGCCGAGGTCAGGGCGTCCACCCGGTCGTCGGGGACGGAGACCACGACGATGCCGGCGAAGGTGCCGGCGAGTTCGGCCAGCTGGCTGTGTTCCCAGTTGCCGCCGTGGGCGGACACCGCCTCCGCGAGGGCTGCGACCAGGCCGGCCCGGTCGTCGCCGACGACCGTCAGTACGAGGTTGGACACGTCGGCAGCTTAGCCGGGCTGCTCCGCCCGCTCCTTGAGGGTGAGCAGCATCTTGCGGGTCATCAGCCACGTGATCGGGACGCCCAGGGAGGTCATCACCCGCAGCACGGCCTCGCCGATGCCGGGCTTGCGCTGGGTCCTGGTGCGGGAGATCAGCCGGCACAGGTTGGGTCCGACCGGACGGATGGCGAACGTCCACACCCCGTTCCAGGGATGGTCCGGCGGCCCCTGGCGCAGGACCAGGGTGTGTGGCGGATCGGCGAGGGAGACCTCGAAGGCGTACCCGTCCGGCAGCGGCCCCCAGCCCGGGGGGACTATCTGGACCCGGTCACCGGCTTCGAGGTGCTGCCAGGCGGGGTTGATCGCCGTCGCCGAGTGGATGTCCAGGCCGATCGCCTGCTCCAGGCCGTCGTAGCTGTACATGCCGCCGCGGTCCTGGCCGATCTGCACCAGCCAGCTCCAGATCCGTTCCGGGGGAGCGGCGATGGTGACGGCCATCGTCCCCTGGTCGGCGGGGGAGTCGATCAGCTCGTCCCCCGGATAGGGCGCGCCGATCTCGTCCTCACTCGCTCCCCAGTGGTTCATCCAGCGCACCGCCCGGTAACCGGCGTAGCCGGCGGTGGCCGCGAGCAACAGCGGGGTGACCCGACGCATCGATCGCTCCTCTCCTCACGGCAAGGCTAGCCAGACCCGGGCCGCCGCGGGGCCCGATCGCCGGACGGCGTAGTGCTACTCCCGGCTCTTCCTGCAACTCACGTGGCGTGTCATCCTGATCACATGACGGTGTCACCGTTGCCGCGGGACGGCGAAGTCCTCACCGGCCGGGACCGCAAGGGCCGGACGCTGCGGCTCGCCCATCACGCCGAGACGTCCCGCGTGGTGTTGTCGGTGTGGCAGGACGCGACGTGCGTGGCGACCGTCCGGCTGGCGCCCGAGGACGTGGCCGAACTCATCGCGGGCCTGGCGCGCACCCTGGTGCCCGACGTCGTGGCGGGACAACAGGAGCACCGGGCCGGTTGAGGCCCGCGTCCGTCAGTCGCGGTGGTGGGGCCGGCCGCCGAACCGGGCGAGCAGGTCACCGGCCTCCGCGGTCTGCCAGCCGAAGTGGAGCGAGCAGTACCGGGTGCCGACGATGATCACGAAAGCCGCGATCTCGGCGATCCCCACCGGGGCCGACAGCGCGCGCAGGACGAGGTAGAGGAAGGCACCGACGAGGGCGGCGGAGGCGTTCCAGCTACCCCTGCGGACGATCTCGACCGGCTGGCCGCTGACCACGTCCCGGATCACCCCGCCGCCGACGCCGGCGGCAACACCGATCAGGACGGCGCCGCCCGGCGGAGCGCCGTTGAGGATCGCCTTCTCGATGCCGACGATGGTGAACAGCGCGAGGGCGAGGGCGTCGAAGAGGCTGAACAGCAGTACCCAGCGCGTGACCAGGCGGAGCAGCAGGATCGCCGCCAGTCCCGCGAGCGCGGCGGTGACCAGGTAGGCCTCGTTGGTCACGGCGACCGGACGCAGGCCGAGCAGGACGTCCCGGATCATGCCGCCACCGAGCCCCATCAGGACGGCGACGAGCAGCACGCCGATCAGGTCGAACCGCTGCCGCAGCGCGCCGGCCGCTCCGGCCAGCGCGCCCGTCCCGATGGCGAGCAGGTCGATCCACAGCGGCACCTGCAGCAGTGGGAACTCCGTACCGCCCACGTCATGCCTCCGGGAGCCGGCGGGTCACATTGCGGTCGGGCATGGGAAGAACCTAAGGCAGGGACGCCGCCGGCCCGTCGGACGTCCGCGATCCGCTGCCTTGTCATCCCGGCGAAAGCCGGGATCTCCGGTCATGCGCCCGCGGTGGGCGCTGCTCGTGACACCGCCAGCAGTCCAGAGGTCCACGACGAGAGCCGGTCCTAGACCACCTGGACGGTGACGTCCGCGGCGTTCGCCGCGAGTGCGTTCAGATCCTGGGCGTCGGAGGTCAGGACGTGGCCGCCGGGCTCGGCGAAGGTGACCACCAGCGCGTCGACCGCCGAGCCGCGACCGGCCCTCGTCCGCAGCGTCGCGGCCCGACGCGCGACCCGCTCGGACACTGCGGCGTCGATCTCGCAGAGCTTGAGGAAGCGGTTCACGTTCGCATCCTGCTGTCGGCCGGTCAGCGACTCGACGAGCACCATCGTCGGGACGACCGGCGGCCACAGTCCGCGTTGACGCAGCACGATCAACATGGCTGCGGTGGCCTGGTCGCGAGTGGCGAGCCTGCTCAACCCACCGGAGTCCAGAACGAGCATCAACCCGCCTTCGCGGCCGGCCGGGAACCCTGGGCCCGATCCAGCAGGGCCGCCGCGCGGGCGAGGTCCGCCTCCGTGGGCTCCCCGACCTCGGCGATCAGGTCAGCGAGGTACTCGTCGGCGCGGGCGTCCAGTTCCAGACGCCGGACCTCCGCGGCGATCGCGCCCTGCAGCAACTCCGAAGCGGCCAGCCCGCGCTGCTTCACCTCTCGGTAGAGCTCGTCGGGGAGATAGACCTGCATGCGTGGCATGTGTATAACTATACACACTCAGCTCGGGATGGATCTCCCTGGCCCGGCTCACACCCGCGCGACGCTGGCGGCCAGCTGCACCGCGCCGACCAGCTCTGCGCGCTGACCGAGCTCCGCCGGCACGACCTCGAGTACCTGGGACGTCGAGGGCTGCGCGAACCGCCGCACCGACGCCCGGACGCCATCGATCAGGGCGGGTCCGGACGCGCCGAGCTCGCCACCGATCACCAGGACTGTCGGGTTGAGCAGGTCGCACAGTCCGGCCAGCACCGCGCCGAGGGTCCGCCCGGCCTCGTTGAGGATGCGATGGGCGGTCGGGTCGTCCAGTTCGGCGAGGTCGAGCGCTTCCACGTCCAGGTGCGGATGCGTGTGGGTGATCTGTTCCTTCACCGACGGCACCGAGACGACCGCCTCGAGGCAGCCGCGGTTGCCGCAACGGCACAACTCCGGCCGGCCGGCGATGATGATGTGGCCGATCTCGCCGGCGAACCCGCTGCCGCCCTGGTAGAGGTCGCCGCCCGCCACCAGCCCGGCACCGATGCCGTGGGACGCCTTGATGTAGAGGAAGTCGTGGTGGCCGCGTCCCGCGCCGTGGTGCAGTTCGCCGAAGCCACCGAGACTGGCGTCGTTCCGGACCAGGGCCGGCACGCCCAGCCGCTCCTCCAGCTCGCGGGCCGGGTACATGCCCGCCCAGTTCGACAGCGTCGTCGTCGAGCAGACCAGGCCGGTCGCCTTCTCGATCGGGCCGGGCACGCCCGCGACCACGCAGGCGAACTGCGACACGCCGTTCCGCTCGCCCAGCTCGCGGAGGCTGTGCGCGGCCGCGTCCAGCCCGCGCGCCGGTGAGTTGTCCACGTTGAGCGCGACGATCGCCTCGTCGACGATCTGGCCCATGTCGTCGCCGAGCGCGACCCGGAAGTGCCGGTGGCCGTAGTCGATCGCCGCCGTGCGGAGTGCGGACGCGACCGGGTTCAGCAGCGTGCCCGGACGCCCGCTGCCCGACCCCGGGCCCTTCGCCGGCGCCGGAGACTCGACGATCCGTCCCTCCGCCAGCAGGCGGGCCACGGCGTGCCCGATCGTGCTGCTGGGAAGGCCGGTCCGTTCGACCAGCGTGGCGCGCGTGAGATCGCGGGTGTCGCAGATCAGCCGGTAGACCTCCTCGCGGGTACGGTCCCGCAACGAGGGACGGCCGGTCGGACGGGGCATGGGTGAGAGCCTAGGCTCGCGGCCGCCGTTGTACAACGGTTTGCGGGCATGATTTCACCAACCATCGAATGAAAACGATTCGATAACGAGCCGGATATGACCGTTGACAGGCCTAAAGACCCTTCATAGCCTGCACTTCAGGCGGGTTCACGTCCTTGCTCGGGCCGAACTGCTCTCGCACGTCGGCGTGGAGGGCGCCAGCCCGGACGTCCGCCCGTAGGAGGGGAGCCAGATGAGTGTTCAGCCGGCCGATGGTGCCAGCGTCGGTGCCGACCACGCGGCGTCGGGCACCCCGGCGATCCTCGAGATGGTGGGGATCACGAAGGACTTCCCCGGCGTCAGGGCGCTCGACAACGTCACCATGACCGTGAAGCGCGGCGAGATCCACGCGATCTGCGGCGAGAACGGCGCCGGCAAGTCGACCCTGATGAAGGTGCTCTCCGGCGTCCACCCCGCGGGCACCTACGAGGGCCGGATCGTCTACAACGGCGAGGACGTGCAGTTCAACGGCATCAGGTCGTCCGAGCACGTCGGCATCGTCATCATCCACCAGGAACTCGCGCTGATCCCCGAGCTGTCGGTCACCGAGAACATCTTCCTCGGCAACGAGGTCGCCAACTACGGCGTCATCGACTGGGTCAAGGCCGGACGCCTCGCCGCGGGCCTGCTCGAACGGGTCGGCCTGGACGTCGACCCCAACACCCCGATCAAGAACCTGGGCGTCGGCCAGCAGCAGCTCATCGAGATCGCGAAGGCGCTGTCGAAGGACGTCCAGCTGCTGATCCTCGACGAGCCCACGTCCGCACTGAACGAGGACGACTCGGAGAACCTGCTCAACATCCTGCGCCAGCTCAAGGCCAGGGGCCTGACCTCGATCATGATCTCCCACAAGCTCAACGAGATCGCCGAGATCGCCGACTCGATCACGATCATCCGGGACGGCAAGACGATCGAGTCCCTCGACGTGACCGCCGGCGGCGTCGACGAGGACCGGATCATCCGCGGCATGGTCGGCCGCGCGCTCGAGTCCCGCTTCCCCGAGCACACGTCCACGATCGGGCCCACGCTCTTCGAGGTGCGCGACTGGACCATCGAGCACCCCCAGATCCCCGGACGGCTGATCTGCAACCACTCCAACTTCTACGTCCGCAGGGGCGAGATCGTCGGCTTCGCCGGCCTGATGGGGGCCGGACGGACGGAGCTGGCGCGCTCGATCTTCGGACGGACGTACGGCACCTACCTCGGCGGCCAGATCTTCATCAACGACGAGGAGGTCACGATCCCGAGCGTGTCCTCGGCGATCGCACACGGCGTCGCCTACGTCCCCGAGGACCGCAAGGTGCTCGGCCTGAACCTGCTCGACAACGTCAAGGACACGATCGTCTCGGCCGGCATCAAGCAGATCTCCAGGCGGACCGTGATCGACGCCGAGGCGGAGGTCCAGGCCGCCGAGGCGTACCGCAAGTCGATGAACATCAAGGCGACATCGATCAACGTCAACGTCGGCACGCTGTCGGGCGGCAACCAGCAGAAGGTCGTGCTGGCGAAGTGGATGTTCGCCCAGCCGTCGCTGGCGATCCTCGACGAGCCCACCCGCGGCATCGACGTCGGCGCCAAGTACGAGATCTACGGGCTGATCAACCGGCTCGCCGACCAGGGCAAGGGCGTGGTGATGATCTCGTCCGAGCTGCCGGAACTGCTCGGGGTCTGCGACCGGATCTACACCGTCTTCGAAGGGCGGATCACCGGCGAGATGAACGCGGTGGACGCGACCCAGGAGTCCCTGATGCGCCTGATGACCGACACCGCGAACCAGCCGGCCGCCGCCACCGTCCAGAACTAGGAAACGACAACGATGACCACAACGAAGGCGAACCCCACGGAACTGGGTGGCATGGAACCCGGCGGGAGCCAGCCCGCGACGCCGTCCCTGGCGAAGCGCCTCACCGAGGGGCTCAAGCAGTTCACCGGTGGCAACGTGCGCCAGTACGGCATGCTGGGTGCGCTGATCCTGGTGGCGCTGCTCTTCCAGGTCCTCAGCCGCGGCAAGATGCTCACCCCGTCCAACGCCCAGAACATCCTCAACGGCAACTCCTACGTGCTGGTGCTGGCCATCGGCATGCTGTTCGTGATCATCACCGGACAGATCGACCTGTCGGTCGGCTCGGTCGCCGCGGTCGTCGGCATCTGCACCGCGCTGTCGATCAACTTCTGGGCGTTCCCGTGGTGGCTGGGCATCCTGTTCGGCCTGTTCGTCGGCATCCTGATCGGGATGTGGCAGGGCTCGTGGCTCGCCTTCGTGGGTGTACCGGGCTTCATCACCACCCTCGCCGGCTACATGCTGTTCCGCGGTCTCTACCAGTACGTCGGCAAGGCCTCGTCCCAGCCGGCCCCGCCGGAGATCCGGTTCATCGGCGGTGGCTACCTGCCCGAGTGGGGTCCCAGCACCGGGCTGAACAACTCCACGCTGGCGCTCGGCATCTTCGCCTTCGCGATCATCGTGTTCCTCGACCTCCGCCGCCGGGCACGGGTGGTCAAGGCGGGCGGCACGCCGGCGCCGCTGTGGACGACCGTCCTGCGGCTCGCCGTGATCGGCGTCGCGCTCGGCTACCTCACCTGGCTGTTCGGCAGCGGACGTCCGGGCACCTCGTTCCCGGTGACCGGCCTGATCCTCGTCGTGCTCGGCCTGATCTACAACTTCATCGCCACCCGCACCACCATCGGTCGCGGCGTGTACGCCGTCGGCGGCAACAAGGCGGCCGCGGCCCTGACCGGCATCAGCGTGAAGCGGGTCTACTTCCTCGCCATGACGAACATGTCCTTCCTGGCGGCCGTCGCCGGGATCATGTTCTTCGGACGCTCGACCTCGACCGGTCCCGCCGACGGTGTCGGCTGGGAACTGGACGCCATCGCCGCCGTCTTCATCGGTGGTGCGGCGGTCTCCGGTGGCATCGGCACCGTGACCGGCTCCCTGATCGGTGGTCTGGTGATGGCCGTGCTGAACAACGGCCTGTACCTGATGGGCGTCGGCTCGGACATGACCCAGATCATCAAGGGC
>DAINOM010000007.1:0-4946 GCA_036735445.1 Propionicimonas sp. | reverse complement strand
CCAAGATCGGCGTCTCGCTGCCGCAGAAGACCTCGGAGAACTGGGTTCTCGCCGAGGGCCTGTTCACCGATCAGCTCAAGGCCGCCGGCTTCGACCCGATCGTCCAGTTCGCCAACGGTGGCGCACCGGAGCAGCAGAACCAGATCTCGGCCATGATCGAGCAGGGCGTGAAGCTCCTGGTCGTCGGCGCCGTCGACGGCTCGCAGCTGGGCAGCCAGCTCGAGGCCGCCAAGGCCGCCGGCATCCCGGTCATCGCCTACGACCGCCTGCTGATGAACACCGACGCCGTCGACATGTACATGGCGTACGACAACTTCAAGGTGGGTGTGCTCCAGGGCACCGCGCTGCTCGAGGGTCTCGAGAAGTCCGGCAAGAAGTCGCCGTGGAACATCGAGCTGATCTCCGGTTCCCCGGACGACGCGAACTCGAAGCCGTTCTTCGAGGGTGGCATGAGCATCCTGCAGCCGAAGATCGACGACGGCACGCTGAAGGTCCTCTCCGGCCAGGTCTCGCAGCAGCAGACCTCGACCGCGGGCTGGAAGGCCGCTGAGGCCCAGAAGCGCATGGACGCCATCCTGTCCGCGAACTACGGTGGCGACACCGCCCTCGACGGCGTGCTCTCCCCGAACGACACCCTGGCCCGCGCGGCCCTGACGGCCGTCAAGTCGGCCGGTAAGGCCAACCCGGTCATCACCGGCCAGGACTCCGAGGTCGAGTCCGTCAAGCTGGTCTTCCAGGGCGTCCAGTACTCCACCATCGACAAGGACACGAAGAACTTCGTGACCAAGGTCGTCGAGTACATCGGCAAGATCCAGAAGGGCGAGCCGGTCGAGGTCAACGACACCAAGTCCTACAACAACGGTGTCAAGGTTGTCCCGTCCTACCTGCTGACCCCGGTCATCGTGACCAAGGACAACGTCTGCACGCAGTACGCGCCCGACACCGCTGCGGGCAAGGCGGCAGCCGAGGTCTGCAAGTAGTAGTCACTCCTGACCACGAAGGCCCGGGCTTCGGCCCGGGCCTTCGTGCGTGTGGAGCCGATCGGTCGCTGTGCCGGTGCTGGTGGCGCGGCTGTACGGTGGCTGCTTCCCCGCCGACCTGGTACCGGACTCCTGGAGGACACCGTGGACTTCACCTCGACCGCGATCTCGCTCAACGTCGCCGCGCCCCGCGCGTCGGCCGACTTCCTCCGGGACTGCCTCGGCTTCAGCGTCGAGATGGAGCAGGGCGACTCCTTCATCTCGCTGAGGCACCACTCCGGCGGGCCGAACGTGATCTTCCTGCAGACGGGGCTCGCCAGCTTCAAGCCCGCGCACCGGTCGGGCAGCGCGGGGGAGGGACTGCTGCTGGTGTTCGTCGTCGACGACGTCGACGCTGCGCACACCGACCTGGTCAGTCGAGGCGCAAAGGTCGTCACCGAACCCGAGACCGAGCCGTGGGGCGAGCGGTTCAGCCAGTATGAGGATCCCAACGGGATCGTCATCCAGTTGGTGCAGTGGACCTGAGCCGCCCGCCCGCAGTCGGCTGCTCCGGCTGCGACTCGTCGAAGGTCCGTGCTACGCCAGTGTCGCTATGGAGTCGGTCAGAACGTCGCCGCCATGTTCACGCTACGCAGGCGTCGTTATGCCCGACCCCCGAACACCTCATAACCACACTGCCGTAGCACCAACCTCGCTGCACGCGCGGCACCCTCGCGAAAACGACGCTCGCGTGGCACGAAGGTCAGCGGGCCTGCGTGAGCCGTTCCATGGCCTCGGCCACGTCCTCGGAGCGCCAGGGTCGGACGACCCGGGCAACCTCGGCGCCGTCGACAAGGAAGATGAGCGTCGGCCAGAGCTTGACCCGATAGGAGCGGCCGAGCGGACGTCCCTTGCCGTCCTCGACGAGGATGCGGCGCAGCCCGTCCGTCGCTTCGAGCACGGGCTCGATGACACGCTCTGCGGCCCGGCAGTAGCCGCACCAGTCCGTGCCGAACTGCAGCACGGTGGCGCCGGGGAAGGCGTCGGCCTCCGCCCGGGTGATGGTCTCCGGCAGGTAGGCGGGCGACATGCGGATCAGGATAGTCCGGCCTGTTCATGTATCCGCTGGAGATCGGGAGTCTGGCCAGGCCACCAGACTCGCTCGGCCCAGGAATGCCACGGCTTCCAGACCGACGCGGCAGGGGATCCCGGGGGAGATCTGGTGGGCCTTACTGGACTTGAACCAGTGACCTCTGCCTTATCAGGGCAGCGCTCTAACCGTCTGAGCTAAAGGCCCGCACGCCTGCGTTCGCACGCAGGAGGCAACGTTACCGACTCCGTCCGGGCGGCTCAACTTGAGCGTCCCGGGCGAGATCAGGGTTGTGCCGGCTGGGACGCGGGACGGCGCACGTGAGGCGGGGTCTCGACAGGCTCGACCAGCCGAGGCTCCGCCGGTGACGTACCGCGAGCCCTTCGTGACGCTCGCTGACGCTCGCTCCTCAGGGACCGTTGATGGGGTCTCGACAGGCTCGACCAGCCGAAGGTCGGTCGGTGGCGTACCGCGGCCCTTCGTGACGCTGCTGACGCTCGCTCCTCAGGGACCGTCGAAGGGACGGGCTCGACCAGCCGAGGCGATCGGTCGTGAATCAGTCCTCGGCGAGGGTCAGCTCGAGGCCACCCAGGATGTTGGCGCTCAGGTTGTACAAGAACGCCGTCAGGGTGCCGAGGGCGGTGGAGATCACCACGTTGATCACGGCGAGCAGCGCCGTGACGCCCAGCACCTTGTTGGTGTTGATGTAGTCCTCGATCCGCCAGGTCACCTGGGAGTTCGGGCTGGACAACGTGTTCACGATCGCCTGGTTGATCACGTCGAACAGGCCGGAGCTGATGATCACCGTCCACAGCACAGAGACCGCGACCCAGAACATGATCCCGAACGCGATCGAGAACAGGAACGCCGTCTTCATCACCGACCACGGGTCCACCCGGGACACCCGCAGTCGCGCCTTCCGCGTGCGTCGCAGCCCTGACTGCTTGGGCTTCGGCAGACCGGCGGACGCACCCGCCGCACCCACCGCCACCGGCGCGCCAGCTGCCGCGATCGTCGGCTCGCTGAACGACACCGGCGCCACCGAGCCCGGCGCGAACGGCGAGGCGGGCGCCACCGGCGCCTTCACCTCGGTCGGTCGCTCCTGCGGCTCGGCGGACGGACGGCTCTTCGCGGACGGCTCAGGCTTCGCGTCCCGCGACTTCAGCGAGCGCACCTTCGGCGGCTCCGGCAACTCTGGCGCCGGACCGTCGTCGGTGATCTTCGGAATCCGGACGACCGTGTCTCCCAGTCCGCCGTCACCGTAGGAGGACTCGGAGCCCTCAACACGCCACTGCGGGTGGTCCGGACCGATCTCGGTCGTCTCCTCCCACGTGCCTTGTCGCTCAGTCACCCTGCTCCTCCTCGGCCGTTGGCTGGTCAGCAGCTATCGCCGCCTGCGGCTTCTGGGGCTCAACGGTACCCTTCGGCGTGACCTCGGCCACAACTGCGCTGCCCTCGTCTTCATCAGCGCTCGACTCCGGGTTGAGGGCGATCACGGATACCGCATCGTCCTCCGCCACCCCGACGAACTTCACGCCCATCGTGTCGCGTCCCTTCGCCGGCACCTCCGCAACCGCAGAGCGGATGATCTGCCCGCTCACCTTGATCGCGATCACCTCGTCCGACTCCTGCACCACCAGGCCGCCCACCAGCGACCCGCGCTCGGAGTTCAGCTTCATCGCCTTGATGCCCAGTCCGCCGCGGCCCTGCTGGCGGTACTCGCTCACCGCCGTCCGCTTGGCGAAGCCGCCGTCGGTCACCGTGAACACGTACCGGTCGTCCTCGGGCATGTCCGCGCCGATCACCGACATGCTCAGCAGCGCGTCCCCGTCCCGGAACTTCATGCCGGTCACGCCCGACGTCGCCCGTCCCATCGGACGCAGCTGCTCGTCGTCCGCAGCAAACCGGATCGCCTGCCCCTTCCGCGAGACCAGCAGCACATCGTCGGCCGACGAGCACAGCGCGGCGCCGATCAGCTCGTCGTCCGGCTCCCGGAAGTTCACCGCGATCACGCCCGCCTGCCGCGGCGAGTCGTACGCCCGCAGGTCCGTCTTCTTCACCAGGCCGTTCCGCGTGGCCAGCAGCAGGTACGGCGCGTCGTCGTAGCCGCGCAGCGTCAACACCTCGGCGATCCGCTCGTCCGGCAGGAAGCTGAGCAGCCCGGCCACGTGCCCGCCCTTCGCGTCCCGGCCGGCCTCCGGCAGCTGCCACACCTTCGCCCGGTACACCCGGCCGAGGTTCGTGAAGAACAGGATCCAGTGGTGGCTGGTCGTGGCGAAGAGGTGATCCACCTCGTCGTCCACCCTCAGCGTGGCGCCGCGCACGCCCTTGCCGCCCCGCTTCTGGGTGCGGTAGAGGTCGGTGCGGGTCCGCTTCGCATAGCCGCCGCGCGTGATCGTGACCACCATGTCGTCGTCGGGGATGAAGTCCTCGTCGGACAGGTCGCCGTCGGCCGCGATGATCCGCGTGCGCCGATCGTCGCCGTACTTCTCGACGATCTCCGCGAGCTCGGTCGACACGATCTCCCGCTGCCGCTCCGGCTTCTCGAGGATGTCCTTCAGGTCCTCGATCAGCCGCTCGATCTCGGCCAACCGGTCGATGATCTGCTGGATCTCCATCGCGGCCAGTCGCCGCAGCTGCGTGTTCAGGATGTGCAGCGCCTGGTCGTCGTCGATCCCGAGGAGGTCCTTCAGCCCCTCGCGCGCGGCCTCCGCCGTCCGGGACGCCCGGATCAGCGCCAGCACCTCGTCCAGCCGGTTCAGCGCCGCCACCAGGCCCCGGTCGAGGTGCGCCCGCTTCTCCGCCTCGCTCAGCCGGTACGCCGTGCGCCGCTGGATGACCTGGATCTGGTGCTTGATCCAGTGGCTGATGAACTGGTCGAGCCGCAGCGTCCGCGG
>DAINOM010000006.1:15645-47846 GCA_036735445.1 Propionicimonas sp. | reverse complement strand
GATCCGCGCTCGTCGGGTAACCGGACTGTCGGTGCAGGAGCAGCGCAAGGTCGCCATCGCGGTGAAGAACGCCCGCGAACTGGCGCTGCTGCCCTACGCCTCGACCGCTCGCTGAGCAGGGGGTAGACGACATGAAGTTGATCCTGACCGCTCCCATCGAGCACCTGGGCGTCCCCGGTGACGTCGTCGAGGTGAAGGACGGCTACGGCCGCAACTACCTGCTGCCGCGCAGCTTCGCGATCAAGTGGACCCGCGGTGCGGAGAAGCAGATCGAGGGCATCAAGCGGGCGCGCGACGCCCGTGAGATCCGCGGTGTCGAGCACGCCGTCCAGGTGCGCGAGCAGCTGGAGGCCCTGCAGGTCGTGCTGCCGGCCCGTGCCGGCGAGTCCGGCAAGCTGTTCGGCGCGGTGACCCCGGCCGACCTCGCCCTCGCGGTGAAGAAGGCCGGTGGCCCGGCCATCGACAAGCGCTCGGTCGAGATCGCCAAGCCGATCAAGGCCGTGGGCACCCACACCGTCGGCATCAAGCTGACCTCCGGCGTCGTGGCCCACATCCAGGTGGCTGTCACCGCAGCCTGAGTCCTGACGCGAGCGCCGGTCGTCCACTCGGACGGCCGGCGCTTTCGCGTCCCGTCCCGCGGCCCTCGTTCGATGCCGGGTGGCGCTCGAGGGAGGGGACGGCGGCGTCGCCTACGCTGGACGGGTGACCGAACCCACCCCGCCGAGCCGCTGGACGGCGTTCCGGAGCAGGATCGCCGACCGGTTCGGACGGCGTGAGTCCGGGCCCCGGGTGAACCCGGTCGTGGTGGTCTCCGTGATCCTGGCCGCGGCCCTGCTGGTGGGCCTGGCGCTCTGGATCAACGCGCTCACCGTGCCGGTGCACCGCGAGGGCCGGCCGACCACGTCCGTCTCGCCGCTGCCCGAGCGGACCACCGCCACGCCGACGCCAAGCGCGACCGAGACGCCGACCGGATCCGCCGAACCCACCGAGGTGGGCCCGACGCCCACGGCCAGCAGGCCGTCCATGAAGTCCTCGGGGAAGTTCGACACCGCAGGGGTCAGCGTCGCGGCCGCCGGGTCGTCCGGCACCCTGCGCCGGTACGGCCTGCGCGTGGAGACGTCGTCCGGACTGAACGCCGACAAGGTCGGACGGCAGGTCGCCGGCGTCCTCAACGACCCGCGCAGCTGGGCCGGCAGCGGCAACGTCCGCTTCGCCCTCGTCGCCGACCCGGGCAAGGCCGACTTCATGATCACCCTGGCCTCCCCCGCGACGGCCAGGAAGTCCTGCAAGCCCGAACCGAGCTCCTGCCTCAGCGGGGGCGACGTGGTGATCGATGCCGCGGCCTGGCGCGGCGGGGCGCCGGACTTCCCCAGCCGGTCCGCCTGGCAGGCCTACCTCGCGAACCACGCGGTCGGCCACCTGCTCGGCGAGGGCCACCAGGACTGCCAGAAGAAGGGCAAGCCGGCGCCGGTGATGATGCCGCAGGGTTCCGACCTGCGCGGGTGCACCGCGAACCCCTGGCCGTTCCCCTGAGGCCTTCGGCCTGCTGTCCAACGCGGGATAGATCCGTATAGTCGATGCTGAACTAGACAGGCCTAGGGCAGAGGCCGGGATTCGGCAAGACCCGCACGAGGTCCAGCGGCTCGGCGAAGCTCAGGAGCGTCCCGACCCGCTCGACAGGCCGGGTCAGGCCTGAGCGTCCACCGCCGACAGCGCCGCGACCGGCAACGCCGACGACGGCAGGGTGGCCTCGGGGCCGGGCTCACCACCGAGGGCTCCGGCGAGCAACTCCCGCGCCCGCGCGAGGTGCTCGTCCAGCATCGCGGCGACACCGGAGGCGTCGCCGGCCTCGAGCAGCTCGATGATCCGGGCGTGCTCGGCGACGATGATCTCCGGGCTCAGCCGCTGGCTGCCCTGCAGCTGGGCCATGCACAGCTTCACCTCGAAGGCGAGTGACCCGTACACCGAACTGGTCCGCCTGCTGCCGAGGGAGTCGATCAGCGCCGTGTGGAAGCGCATGTCGGGATCGACGATGTCGTAGCTGCCCTGCCGCCACAGCGCGTCGATCTCGGCGTTGGCGACCCGCGCGTCGAGCGGTACCTCGCGACGCTCCGCCAGCCGGCGCAGCACCTCCGACTCGAGGTACGCGCGGGTGCGGTAGATGTCGCGGACGTCGGCAGGTCCGAGCTTCACCACCCTCGCGGTCTTGTGGTTCTTGCGGACCAGCACCTTGTCGGCCACCAGGCGCTCGATGGCAGCCTTGGCGGTGGCCCGGGCAACGTCATAGCGCGCGGCCACCTCTGCCTCGGTCAGCGGGCTGTTGGGTGGCAGTTCGCGGGCGAGTACCTGGTTCTTGAGGTCGTCCACGACAGCGTCGATCACCGACGTGACCATGATGTTGCGGACCAATCCCCACCCCAGAATCTCTACTCGACCCGGCTTGTCCATCGTAGTCCGCCGGCAGGTCGCCGAGCGCAGGACCGGGTCACCGTCCCAACAAAGTGGCCCGAATTGCTTGCCTATCCAGTCCACTTGTTCGACAATCCTACCTGTCGGTCAATCTCAGTGAGGAGATCCACCATCGTGTTCACCCAGCCGCTGGCACCCATCGCCGGCAATCTCGCCCTCTCGGCGCTGCTCGCCGCGCTGCCGCTGATCCTCCTGTTCGTCCTGCTCGGCGTCTTCAAGGTGAAAGCCTGGCTGGCCGCCCTGATCGGGCTGGCTGCCTCGATCCTGGTGGCCATCATCGGCTGGGGGATGCCCGCCATGATGGCGATGAGCGCCACCGCCGAAGGAGCCTTCTACGGCGCCTTCCCGATCATGTGGATCCTGCTGAACGCCATCTGGGTCTACCAGCTCTCGGTGATCACCGGCTGGTTCGAGTCCCTGGGCCAGCTGATCCGCTCGGTGTCGGACGACCAGCGCATCCTGGCCATCCTGATCGCCTTCTGCTTCGGCGCCCTGATGGAGGCCCTCGCCGGCTTCGGCGCCCCGGTGGCGATCTCGGCCGCCATGCTGATGGCCGCCGGCATGAAGCCGATGAAGTCGGCGATCGTGTCGCTGCTGGCCAACACCGCCCCGGTGGCCTTCGGCGCGATGGGCGCCCCGATCATCGCCCTGTCCGGCGCGGTCAGCTCCACCCATCCCGAACTCACCACCCACGTGCTCTCCCAGATGGCCGGCCGCCAGACCCCGTTCGTCGCGGCCATCGTCCCGCTGGTCCTCGTCCTGCTGGTGGACGGGTGGCGCGGCGTCCGGCAGACCTGGCCCGTCGCGATCGTCGCCGGCGTGACCTTCGGCATCGGCCAGTTCGTGACCTCCAACTACATCACCGTCGAGATCACCGACGTGGTCGCGTCGCTGCTGACCATCGCGGTGGTGCTGGTGATGCTCCGGTTCTGGAAGCCGGCCAACCCGCTGCCGCTCGACCACTCCGTGGTTCCCGACGAGGAGGCCCAGGCGCTGAAGTCCGGCAAGCTCGCCCACTACCCCGACATCACGGCCACCGGCGCCCGGCGGATCTGGGGCGCGGTCGCGCCCTACGCGATCATCATCGTGGTCTTCTCGATCAGCCAGATCCCGGCGGTCAAGACGTGGCTGCTGAGCGTCGGCCAGGTGAAGTTCCCGTGGCCCGGCCTGAACGCTCCCGGCGCGGACGGGAAGCTGGCCTCGACCATCCTCAACGCGGGCGGCAAGCCGGTCTCGACGATCTTCACCTTCGACCACCTCCGCGCCACCGGCACCCTGCTGCTGATCTCGGGCATCATCACGTCCTTCGTGTACAAGGTGAGGGCGAAGGACGCCGTGCAGGCCTACCTGACCACGCTGAAGCAGCTCAAGTTCACCATCGTCACCGTGCTGAGCGTGCTCGCCCTCGCGTACGTGATGAACCTGTCCGGCCAGACCGCCAGCCTCGGCAGCGCCCTGGCCGCCGTCGGGTCGGCGTTCGCCCTGATGTCCCCGCTGATCGGCTGGATCGGGGTGGCGATCACCGGGTCGGACACCTCGTCCAACGCCCTGTTCGGCCTGCTGCAGGTGACCGCGGCCGAACAGGCCGGGCTGAACCCGATCCTGATGGCGTCGGCCAACTCGTCCGGCGGCGTGATGGGCAAGATGATCTCGCCGCAGAACCTGGCTGTCGCCGCGGCCGCGGTCGGCCTGATCAACCGGGAGGGCGACATCTTCCGGAAGGTCGTGCTGTGGAGCCTCGGCCTGCTCGCCTACTTCACCATCCTGGTCGCGCTGCAGGCCGGACCGCTGTCCTGGATGGTGCCGACGCCGTGACCGCAATGCTCTCCGAGGCGGAACTGACCGCTCTGTTGACCGGCTGTGTTGCGGACCCTGCCCAGGTCCGCACCGCAGAGCTGGATCGACGCGCCCTTGCTCACGACGCGTCGCACTTCCTGCTCCTGCCGAGCGCGATCGTGGCGCCCCGGAATGCCGAGGAGGTGGCCCGACTGCTCCGGGCCACCTCTGCGGCCGGCGTGAACCTCACCTTCCGCTCGGGCGGCACCAGCCTGTCCGGACAGGCCGGGACGGACGGGGTGCTGGCCGACGTGCGCCGGCACTTCGGTGGGGTGGAGGTCCTCGACGACGGGCTGCGCGTCCGGGTGCAGCCGGGCGTGACGGTGAAGCTGCTGAACGCCCACCTGGCCCGGTACGGACGCAAGTTCGGCCCCGACCCGGCCAGCGAGGCCGCCTGCACCATCGGTGGCGTGGTGGCCAACAACTCCTCCGGGATGGCCTGCGGCACCGTCGAGAACAGCTACCGGACGCTGGAGTCGGTGGTCGCCGTCCTGCCGTCCGGCACGGTGATCGACACCGGCGCCGCGGACGCGGACGAGAAGCTCCGCACGCTCGAGCCGGCGCTCTACGAGGGCCTGCTGACGCTGCGCCGGCGCATTCTGGACAACCCGGCGTCGATGGCGAGGATCGCCCAGCAGTTCTCGATGAAGAACACCATGGGTTACGGGCTCAACGCCCTGGTCGACTTCGGGACCGTCCCCGAGATCCTCACCCACCTGATCGTCGGCAGCGAGGGCACCCTGGCGTTCGTCGCCTCCGCCACGTTCCGGACGATCCCGCTCCGGACGCACGTGTCGTCCGCGCTGCTGGTGTTCGACGACCTGTACGCGGCCAACGCCTCGCTGCCCGCGCTGGTCGCCACCGGTGCCGCGACGCTCGAACTGATGGACGCCACCTCGCTGCGCGTGGGTCAGGCGTTCCCGGACACCCCGGAGATGATCAAGCAGCTGCAGGTCGACGCCCAGGCGGCCCTGCTGCTGGAGTACCAGGCCACCACCCGCGAGGAGTTGGAGCACCTGGCGGCGTCCGCCCGCCCCACGCTGGACGACCTGCCCCTTCGTCAGGCTCAGGGAGCGATGGGTGGGGTCACGCTCACCGAGGACGCCTACGTCCGCGGCAAGCTGTGGAAGCTGCGCAAGGGCCTGTACACCTCGGTCGCCGGCGCCCGGAAGTCGGGCACGACCGCGCTGCTCGAGGACGTGGTGGTGCCGGTGGCCCGGCTGGCCGACACCTGTGCGGAGCTGGCGGTGCTGTTCGACCGCTACGCCTACCGCGACTCGGTGATCTTCGGCCACGCCAAGGACGGCAACATCCACTTCATGCTCACCGACCGGTTCGAGTCCGAGGAGCAGATGGCCCGCTACATCGGCTTCACCGAGGACATGGTCGACCTGATCCTGGCCAACGACGGCTCGCTGAAGGCCGAGCACGGCACCGGACGGGTGATGTCGCCCTACGTCCGCCGGCAGTACGGGGACGAGCTGTACGACGTGATGGTCCAGATCAAGCGGCTGTTCGACCCGACGGGCCTGCTCAACGCCGGGACGATCATCACCGACGACCCCGACCTGCACCTCAAGCACATCAAGCTGCCGCCGTCGATCGAACCCGAGGTCGACCGGTGCGTGGAGTGCGGCTACTGCGAGCCGGTGTGCCCGTCGCGCGACCTCACCCTCACGCCCCGGCAGCGGATCGCGCTGCGCCGCGAGATCGCCAACGCCGAACTGGCCGGTGACCACGCGCTGGTGCGCAAGCTCGAGGACGACTACACGTACGCCGGCGTCCACACCTGCGCCGTCGACGGCATGTGCGGCACGGCCTGCCCGGTACTGATCAACACCGGTCTCCTGGTGAAGAAGTTGCGCCGGGAGAAGACCACGCCCGCGGGGACCAAGGCCGTCTGGACGACGCTCGCCAAGCACTGGAAGGGCACGACGGCGACCTTCTCCACGGTGATGGGCATCACCGACCGGCTGCCCGGCCCGCTGGAGACGACGCTGGTGGGGGTGAACCAGGTCGGCCGGGCGATGCTCGGCACCGACAACGTCCCGCTGTGGTCGCGGGAGCTGCCCGGCGGCGGGCCCCCACGGCGGCGTCCGGCCGCGGTCCCGTCCGGCTCGGCCACCGCCCCGAAGGTGGACGCGGTCTATCTGCCGGCGTGCGTGAACGTGATGTTCGGGCCGCTGGAGGGTCCCGGGGTCCAGGTCAGCTTCGAGGCGCTGTGCGCGAAGGCCGGCCTCACGCTGCTGGTGCCGGAGGAGATCGAGTCGCTGTGCTGCGGCACGCCGTGGTCGAGCAAGGGCATCCCGGACGGCTACGCGGCGATGCGCGAGAAGGTGCTGCCGGTCATCCGGCAGGCGACGGACAACGGGCGGCTGCCAGTGGTGTGCGACGCGTCCAGCTGCACCGAGGGCTTCGCGCACATGATCGAGACGGACCCCGACCTGCACGTCGAGGTGATCGACGCGGTGGCGTTCGTCGCGAAGCACGTGCTGCCCGTGCTGGGCGAGTACCGCAAGCTGGACTCGCTGACGATCCACCCGACCTGCTCCTCCACCCAGATGGGCCTCAACCCCGACCTGGTGACGGTGTCCGAGGCGGTGGCCGACACGGTGAACGTGCCGGTGGACTGGGGCTGCTGCGCCTTCGCCGGCGATCGCGGCATGCTCCATCCCGAGCTGACCGCTGCCGCCACCCGTCCGGAGGCCGCCGAGGTCGCCAGACTGGACGCGACCGCGCACGCCAGCTGCAACCGCACCTGCGAGCTGGGCATGACCCGGGCCACCGGCAAGCCGTACCGCCACGTCCTGGAGCTCCTCGCCGAGCAGGTCCTGGTCGGGGGTGGGGGCTGAGCGATCCCCGGCAGGGAATCCCGGACGGAGGCCGCCGGTCGTGGAAAACTCCCTGACCGGTGACCTCCGGGCGGCTGGCTGGAGAGGGCTGCCCTCCCAGAACTGGGCCGCGGCTCGGGAAATGAGCCGCATCAAGGCGCGACAGCGCCGATGCGCGGTGTATGAAGTCGTATGGACTTTCGGCTCGGCAGGGCATTCTGGCGGGGAATCGGCCGATTTCTGCCCGCCGATGCCGGCGAGTGGTGTTGAATTCCGCCATGCGGCAACGCTGAGTGGCTCCGCGAATCGTGGGGTCACCCGAGATGATGACAACTCGTCTCAGATCCTGTGAAGGTGTGGGAGATTGGTCCCCATCGCCATCCACAATGCTGCCGCTCAGAGTTACCCGGTCGAGTCGGGAAAACCGCGGAGGGGATGGGCGCACGTGCGCGGAGAAGTCCGGATCGAGGCTCGCTGCCTCGGTACGCCGGCGATCGGGTGGTGGAGATGGTGACCGCCAGGCGAGCCGTCCCGCGGAAGCGACCCCATGGCGCGTGGATCCTGCTCATCGGTTCACTGGTCGCGTGCGCGGCACTGGGCATCGCGCTGGTCGTGGGGCTGGCGAGCGGTCGCCCGACGAAAGTGGCGAAGCCGGCAGCATCGCCAACCGCGGCGCCGGTGCCCACCGCCGGGACCACCACAGGTGCCGAAGCCTCCTCGACCGTTGCCTCGGACCTCAACCTGACCGTGATGAGCTTCAACATCCTGACCTCCGACCCGATCATCTTCGGTCGCAATCCGGCCGTACCGCGCGGGGAACTCGCCTTCGCTGCCCGCGCCCCCGGGATCGCCGCGCAGGTCACCGCGGCCGACCCCGACGTGGTCGCGCTCCAGGAGAACTTCGGTGACCCGTACCCGTACCACCTGTTGCGAACGCGGTTGGCGGCCTACGAGTGGGTGAACCCGTCCAGGCAGGTGACCATCCTGGTCCGGAAGTCGCGCTTCACCGTCACCACGAGCGGCTACCGCGACCTGAACCAGACAGAGAAGGGCTTCCTCTCCTGGGCGAGACTGCGCGACGGCACCACCGGCAGGGCGTTCTGGGTGTTCGACGTGCACCTGCGTGCGGGCTCGACGAGGGCGAACGCCAGGGTGCGGTCCACCGAGACCGACCGGGTGCGGACGCTCATGCTGAAGCTGAACCCGGGACTCGCGGAACCGGTGGTACTGATGGGCGACCTCAACACGCTCTCCCGCGAGCGCCGGGCGCTCTATCGGGACCCGATCGTGAAACTCACGGCCGGTGGCCTGGTCGACGCGGCGACGGTGGCTGCGGAGGACTCGTCCACGGTGCCCGGCGCCGACTCCTTCCACGGCTTCAAGGCCACCGTGAAGGGCCGCAGCTACGTCAAGGTGGTGCCGCGGACGGGCGTCCGGCTCGACTTCATCTTCGTCCCGAAACAGACGGACGTGCTCTCCTTCGGCGTGCGCACCGGCCCCACCGTCGTCCGGGCGGTGGTCGCGGGCGAGCGGGTGTACCGCTGGAAGGGTGTAGTGCCGTCGGACCATTCCCCTGTCGTCGCCGAGATCATCCTCAAGGGATAGCAATGGAAACGCTTGTCCGAGATCGACCCCGAGAGTCAGCGCGGCTGGATACGCTGGGCCCGGCCGGGTCCGCCATTATCGGCCGTACCGGCGAATGTAGGTTGGGGGGTGACCGTCGATGACGGACGACAATCCGTTCGCCGACCCGCTTGAGAGCCAGTCCTTTCCGACCACTTCCGCGACGCTGGGTCGTCCTTCGGTTTCTGTCGCCGCGGCGTCAGCGGGACGGTGGCCACTTCGATCGCAGATTGCCGTTCTGACAGCCGTGGTCGCCAGCGCGTTCCTGCTTGGCTTCGCGTCCTTCCGCTCGCTCGCGGGAATCCGGGTGGCGGCCGACGGGCTCGCCGAGATGTCCCAGTGGTCGTGGTGGTTGTTCGTCGGACTGGTGGCCACCTTCGCCGTCGAGGTGCTGGCTCTGGTCTGCCTGGTCCGGACGCAGTCCTCCCGGCTGCTCCCGGCGATCACCGTGGTGGCCGGACTCATGTTGCCCCCGATCGCTGTCTACCTCGGCCTCCGCTGGGGTTTCGATGTCGCCAGCCTGATGGTTGGCGAGGACATCGCCACGCTGGTTTCGTCCGGTCCCGGCTCGGACTTCTTCGCGTGGCTCACCCGGCTGTTCGGAGGTTGACGTGGCCGACCCGTTCGTTTTCGACGATGCCCCCGCGGGGGCGGATCCTGGCTTCGGTGAGAGCACACCCAAGGTGGTGGTCTTCACCAAGCCTCCCTATGCCTGGCTGCTGGCCGGTGTGGGCGGCTCCGTGCTCGGCGGCGCGCTGGCCTGGATCTGGAACTCGATCCCCGTCGCCGTCGCGGGCTGGTTCCTGGCCGGGCCGGTCGGCCTGACCCTGCTGGCGTGGTTCGTGAACCGCGATAACCGTGCGCGGTCCCGAGGCGTGTACCTGGCCCCGTCCTGGATCACGGCCGCCTACGTCGCCGCCTTCCTGGCGTGCCTTCTGTGCGTGCTCCTCGCCGCCGTCCGCGTGGCCTGGGGATTCGGGCGGCTGTGATGCGGGTGCTCCGGAGAGGCTGCGCGGCGCTGGCCGCGACCGTCGCGATCCTCGCTGCGACCACTTTCGGCGCGCCGGTGGCGCGAGCGGAGACCCCGGGGTCCCAGACCGCAGCCGAGCGGTTCGCGGCCTGCGTGGCCGGCGAGGGCAGCGCCGACGTCCTGATCCTCCTCGACGAGTCCGGCAGCCTGCGCGACACCGACGACGCCAATACCAGGGTCACGGCAGCGAAGTTCCTGCTGCGCCGGCTCGCCGACCTCACTGAGGACGGCGCGAAGATCGCCGTCCGGCTGAGCAGCTTCGGCACCGACTACAAGGCCACGACCGGCTGGGTCGGCCTCTCGCACGACAGCCTGCCCAAGGTGCTCGACAAGGCGGATGCCTTCCGCGACCTGAAGTGGGCCAGCGGCACCGACTACTGGCTGGGGCTGGACGGAGCGCGCAAGAACCTGAAGGACCAACGCGCGCAGAACTCGCATGCCTGCCAGGCGATCGTGTTCTTCTCCGACGGGCACCTCGACATCGTGCCGGCAGCCTGGGAAGGCGACTTCAGCAGTATCGGCCGGCCCTATGCAGAGCACAATCCCCTGCGTACCGCCGAGGATCGGGCGGCGGCGACCAGGGCCGCGGCGGCGTCCCTGTGCCGCAAGGGCGGGCTGGCCGATCAGATCCGCAAGCAGGGTGTCATCGTCTTCGGGATCGGTCTCGCCCCGGACGGTGACAAGGGCCAGTTCGACCTGATGCGATCGGTCGTCACCGGTGAGGACGACTGCGGGGCGATCAGCGACCCGATTCCCGGAGACTTCACGATGGCCGGGGACATCGATGACCTGCTGTTCGCCTTCGACGAGGCCTCGGGCGGCGCGCGGACCCAGTCCAAGGCGCCGGTCTGCCAGGGCAGCGTCTGCGCCGAGGGCGCCTACCGCGTCGTCCTGGACCCGACGATCAGTCGCGTCGACGTCCTCGGCTCCGCCGACGTGGACGGGATCGAGGTCTTCCTCACCGCTCCGGACGGGAAGCAGGCGAAACTGCCCCACGGCGCCGTCGGCAAGGACCAGCCGATCCCGATCGACGGGGTGAGCGGCACCTTCGCCTGGCAGTCCGACCACACGGTGAGCCTGCGCTGGAACGCGGCGGCGGGGTCACAGTGGGACGGCCAGTGGCAGATCGCGTTCGTCGACCCGGCCAAGGAGTCCAGCGGCGAGCACAGCCGGACCAGCATCGAGGTCAAGGGCAACCTGGTGCCCGCGCTGGCGTCCCCGCTGCAGGATGTCCGGCAGGACACCCCGGTCGACCTCGGTCTGGGTGTGGTGGACTCCTCGGGCGCCCCGGTGTCGTTGGCCGAGTCCAAGGCCCAGGTGACCATGGATGCGCAGATCGAGTTCGCCAACGGGGAGACCCGCCAGCTCGCCGGTGGCATCGACAAGTCGAAGTTCGGCGAACCGCTCCACCTCGACGCCGCCGGGTACCCGTTGGGCAAGGTCGACCTCATGCTCACGCTGCACATCACGACCGCAGGGACGACGGTCGGCGGCAAGCCGGTGCCCGGCACGGAACTCGCGCCGGCGGCGGTCACGCTGCCGCTGACGGTGCTGCCGCCGGCCAACTTCCCGACCGTGGCCGACTCGCTGGATTTCGGCCTCCTGGACGGGGTGTCGAGCGCCACTGCGGCGATGCCCGTGCAGGGACCGGGCTGCGTCTGGCTCGACCCGGCGGCCACGACCATCGACGCGGCTCCGGATGAGGCCGGGACGATCACCCTGTCGTCGCCCAACCAGAGCGCAGAGACCTGCCTCCGGGTGGAGCAGGGGGCGACCGGGCAGCTGCCGGTGAAGATGCAGGCGGCCACCAGCGGCAACGGCGCCGTCGCCGGCACGCTGACGGTGAAGCTCGCTGCGGCCGACGACGTCACCCTGACCCGGGAGGCGCCGGTCAGCTACTCGGCCGAACTGGCGCGGCCGCTGAACCCGGTGAACTTCTGGCTCGCGCTCACGATCGCGCTGGTCCTCGGTCTCGGCCTGCCCCTCGGTCTGGTCTACCTCCTGAAGTACGTGCTTAACAGCAGGATTCCGAGTGGGCTGAACGTCGCCTCCGTGCAGGTCGCGGCCGAAGACGGCGGCCTGCGCCGGACCGACGGCCCGCTCGAACTGCGCACTGGCGAGATCAAGATGCTGGACGTGCGTCCCGGCGGGCAACGCTCGGTGACGTTCGACGGCGTCCGGCTCCTCAGTCGGCTGGGCGCCTCGCCGTTCGGAGCGGCGTCGGTCGAGGTCGGCGGTCCCGACCTCCGGAGCGCGGCTCCGGGCTGGGTGCCCGGTCCGAAACCGGCCAGGCTGCCACTCTCACTCGCCGGCAGCTGGGCCGTGGTCAAGGGCCCAGAACACACCGCAGGCCACGCGAAGCTGCTCGTCTTCTTCGCGGCCTCAGCGCCGGCGGACAAGCGACAGAAGGTCCTCGACCGGGCGCGGGACGGGGCGGCGGACCTGATCGCCGGACTGGACGCGGCGGCATCTCCGGCCGATCATCCCAGGCCGCCGGTCAACCCGCTCGGTGACGACACGTCGCGTCCGGCCGGCGGAGCATCCCCACTGGCTGACAACCCGTTTGCGGACTGAAAGGAACCCCCGTGGCAGGACTTCGTAGAGCTCTGGTCGTCGGTTGTGGCGGCTCGGGCGCCTCCACGTTGTGCTTCATGCTCGACCACCTGAAGTCGGAGTTGCGGGCACGAGAGGTCGGCTCGATCCCGGCGGCCTGGCAGTTCGTGAGCGTGGACGTCCCGGTCAGTCCGCAGTCCGGCCCGCTGGGGCTGCCCGATGTCCGCAAGCTCGGCGCGACGTACATCGGCACCGGGACGACGGGCGGCTACGGCCAGGTCGACCGGGCGGTGACCAGCCAGGCCGCGTCCGGACGGGTCATGCAGGCCGTCGGCAGCTGGGCCCCGCCCGCCGACGGATGGGGTGTCACGGTCTCGGACGGCGCCGGCCAGTACCGGGCGATCGGGCGCATGCTGACGCTGTCGAAGCTGAAGACGATCCGCTCCGGGTTGGAGCAGGCGTGGCAGACGCTGCACTCGGCCGAGACCCACGAGGAGATGGCGCAGGTCGCCAGGACCACCGGGCTCGGCGACTACGATCGCCTGAGCCCGCCGCTGGTGCTGGTGGTGTCGTCGATGGCGGGCGGCGCGGGCGCGTCCATGGCGTTGGACCTGTGCCGGACCCTGGCCGGCATCCCGGGGGTGGATCCGTCCCTCATCGGCGTGTTCATGGTGGGCTCGGACGTCTTCCAGGTGCTCCCGGAGTCCGCACGGACCGGGGTCTACGCCAACGCACTGGGGATGCTCGGCGAGATCGTTGCCTGCCAGAACGGTGCCGCCGCCGAGCCTGACCGCGAACTGTGGACCGGACTGGGCCTCGGCAAGCCCGAGGTGGTCCCGTTCGGCCGCGTCTTCCCGGTGGGTCGCCTTTCCGGCGTGGAGCGGTCGGTCTTCGGCGACGGCTCGCCCGTGCAGATCTACCGCGGGCTGGGCCGGGCCCTGGGTGGGCTGGTCTCCTCGCCGTCGGCGATGGAGCAGTTCATCGCCTTCGACCTCACCAACAAGCCGCCGCTCCCGGTCAACCAGGACTGGTGCGGCTGGGGTGCCAGCGTCGACGACGTTGTGTGGGGATCGCTGGGGTTCGCGTCGCTGAGCATGGGCCGCGATCGCTACGCCGAGTACGCCGCCCAGCGGCTCGCCCGCGGGGCTGTGGACCGGCTGCTCACCGGCCACCTGGTCACCGGTACCGACGTCAAGCCCTCTTCCGAGCAGCTGGACGAGCTGCTGCGATCCCAGTGGGACCATGTGCTCGCACAGCTGGGTCTCTGGAACGGTGCGGGCAAGGCCTACGAGTGGTTCAACGAGACAGCCTGGCCGCGCGAGCAGGTCAGGCGGGTGATGGCGGACGCGGTCCGGATGTACCTCGAACCCGACCTTCCCGAGAGCGAGGCGCACGACGGCGCCACCTGGGTGGCGTCGGTGCGGCGGCGGGTCGCGGACCAGTCGGCGCTCCTGCGGCAGACCGGCGACACCGCTGTCTACCGGTGGGCCTTCGAGTACTCCACCGCCTTCCACGGCCGTATCGCCGCCGTCGTCGCGGACGCGATCACCCGGTTCGGCCTGCCGTACGCACGCGCCGTGGTGGACGCGCTGTCGAACCATCTGAAGACGATCGCGCCCAAGTTCCGCGAACTGGAGACCCAGTACGGCGGAACCTCGCCCGAGAAGCTGAACGATCACGCCGAGAGCGCGCTGTCCAGCGTCACCAAGGTGCTCCGCAACGGCCAGGCGCTCCTGGACTCGGTCATCGACAGTGTGCGGCAGTCCCTCGGCATCCGCGGACGCGGACGGGCCTGCGGCCAGCTGGCCTCGGTGTTGGAGGAGACCTGCGGCGCCGTGCTGGCGCCGCTGTCGGCGCGCCTGTCCGAGGAGCAGCGCGGACTCGAACTCGCCGCGGAGGACGCCAAGACCGAAGCCGGGCTGGCGGAGGTCGCGACCTCGATCTACGCCGAGTGGCCGGCGGAGGCCGACGACCGGGTCCGGCCACGCTTCGACGAGGCGACCAATGAGGTGCTGCTCACCTCGTCGGACTCGTACATGGGGGCCTTCCAGGAGCAGGTCACCGCGAGCATTCCCGGGCAGGGTTCCTACGCGGACGCGCGCCAGGCGGTGCTGTCCGCGGTCATCTCCGGGCAGTGGAACACGACCGGCGGGCTGCAGCCTCCCGGTGGTCTGCTGGAGGTGGACCGCCCCGCATACCTGCGGTCCTTCCCCACCGACCCGGTCCAGAACACCCCGCTCACCCCGTCCCCGGGCGCATACTCGATCCACGTGAAGCCGGCCGAGGTGCTGCAGCGCAGCCGGGACTACGTGGCCCGGCCGGGCGAGCCCTTCCACGTCTTCTGCAGCGAATCGCTGCGCAGCTACGTGCTGGCGGCCAACCGCCCCGAGCACGAGCGTGCGGAGCGCAAGGAGACCCTCAAGAGCGCGCTGCGCAAGGCCCTCGACCAGGCGCGTCCGCTGGCCTCGCCGAACACCAACGTGGTCAGTGAACTGCACGGCGTCGAGGTCAACTACCGGTACAAGTTCTCCGGCATCCCGTTCCGTCCGGGTGAGGCGGTCACCAGGGAGCTGGAAGACATCATCACCGAGAATCCCCGCAACGACCGAACCACCGTGCTGCAGAACTTCCGCGACGCGCTGTCCGGACCTGACGGCGTCCAGCGCATCGACGTCTTCGGCTCCTACCCGAACTACTCCTACCTGTGCTTCGACTCGGTGCTGGAGGAGGCGCGCAAGGAGTGGGACCAGCTGCGAGGCTTCGCGGCGATGGAGTTCTGGCAGGGCCGGCGGACCCGTGCCCTGCCCGGATCGCTGCCGTTCAGTGACCATGAGCGCCGGGCGATGGTGGCCGGGTGGATCCTCGGCCAGATCACCGGGCACATCCGGGTGACGCTGGGCGACTTCGACGTCCTCGCCGCCGCCGAGGTGCTGGATCTCGAGGACTCGCGCTGGCTGCCGTTCCCGACCAAACTCCTGACCCACGTCGAATGGTTGGTCAAACACCCCGGCGACGCGCTGCCCGCCGTGCTGGAGGCGTCCCTGATCGCATGTGCGGAGGTGAGCCGGGGCAGCGTGGAGCCGCTGATGCCCTATCGGGCGCTGCGGCGCCTGTTCGATGACGGAGAGACGCCTCGGCCCCTCGCGAACGCCCGCGGGCGGGTGCTGCTGACCGAGTGGCTGCAGGGCGCCGACATCGACCGCAGCCCGTCTGTCGCGCTGGAGTCACCGGATGCGGACCGGCTGGAATCGGTGAAGGAACTCGTCGCCGCCTACCGGGAGACCCTGCCGCCCCGGCACCCGGTGATCAGCCGGGTGGACGACGGCCGCGGCCTTGCGCTGCGCACCGACCTGGCCGCCGACCTCCACTGGGCGCTGGATCAGATCGAGTCCATCATCGAGTTGCCGAAGGACGACGGCCCTCGGCGTCGGCGCATCGTCTGACATGGCCGCGCTCACGGTCCTGGTGGCACCGCCCGGTCAGCGGGCGGTGCTCAGTGTGCTGGCGGACTGGTCCGCGAGTGGTCTTCTGGACGGGCTGGTCTGGCTGGACCACTTACCGAGCGAGGCGGCCGCACGCTTCCCCGCGCTCGGGCTGGAGGCGGGCACGTTCTCGGCGGTGAACCTTGCGTTCGAGATCACCCGCCTGAACCCGGCCCTGGTCCGCGTGGTCGTGCTCGTCCCGGCGACGCCCGGGGCGGACCAGCTCAGCGATGCCCAGCAGTCGGCGGTCGTCGAAGCGGTCGCGCAGGCGACCAATCGCCAGCCCAGCCTGATCCGGCTCATCGTCGGGGTGGGCGAGTTGCTGCTCGATGTCGGCCAGGCCGGCCGTCGCGGCGCGCACAACATCATCCTCGCGGCGGAGACCTCGCCCGAACCGGGCGGGTCGGTGCCGCTTCCGGTGGATGTTGACGAGGCAACCCTGGCCGCCCAGATCGCCACCGCGATGGCCACGCTGGGCGGCGCATGGCACTCGATCACCGGCGCACCGCTGGACGATGCCGCCGTCTCGCCCAGCGGCTGGCCGCAGCTCTTCCGCACCCACTTCAGGGGACTTCTGGGCAGGACGGCCGAGGCCGAGATCCGGACGGAAACGCTGGCCACGGCGCTGAAGAACCCGCTGCCCACGACCCAGGAGGGCAGCGAGTACATCGACGATGTGAACCAGGCCACCGGGGACTTCGCCCGGACGCTGCTGCGGGAGCACCGCCACCTGATGGTCAGCGCCCGGGTCCAGCCCGAGGTGGAGAGCACGCAGACGATCCGCTTCGGCGAAGCGCTCCGGATGTTCTTCAGCTTCCTCGCCTCGGCGTTCAACCCGATCGCCTGGGTGCGGGCACGGATCGCCGCGGCGACGGACGCCGCCGCGGGCGCGCTCACGACCGCGCTGTTCGGCACCGAGAGCCGGTTCCGGATCTCGCTGCGTGGCAGCCTCGATTCCCGGGTGGCCGCCCTGGACGCCCTGGACAGCGGGCTGGCCAGGGTTCGTCCCAAGGTGCACGAGCCGGCGGGCAGCTTCGCTCCGCTGTGGAAGGACTTCGTGGCCGGGGCGTTCACCCTGATCGACGGCGGTGACCGCAGCTCGGTACTGGCTCCGATCCGGATCGGTTCCAGCGTGGGGGTGCTCCGCAGCGCCGCGCTCAGCGCGCCCGGTGCGGCCCACGACTTCGTCGTCGATCCGTCCCTGGGAGTCCCGGCCCGCCTGGCGAGCATCCCGGTGGTGGACTACCTGGCCTCCCGCGAGCTCGCCGAGCTGCTCAAGGAGCGGTCGGTGGGCACCGCGGCGCAGGTCGCGGACACCGAGGCCGACCGGCTCCAGGCCTGGCGCGAGGAGCACGAGCGGGCCTACACCGCGCAGGTGGGTACCTACCTCGGCGGTCAGGTGGAACGACTCTCGCAGGAGATCGACGGCTATCTCGCCGAGCTGGCGCCTCAGGACGATGACCTGCAGCGCGTCACGCGGATCCAGCGGAAGCTCGCCCGGCGCCTGCTCATCGTGCTCGGCATCGCGGCCCTGCTGCTGCTGGCGAGCGTGCTGGGCGGCGCGCTCGCCCTGGTCACGTGGGCGGTGGCGGGGACCATCGCCGCCGTGTCGCTGGTGGGCTGGCTGACCGTCTCGCTGGTGGTGTTCGTGAAGGGTCAGCGGGCCCTCTTCGCCGAGATCCATCGCCGGCGGATGCTGGTCACGCGGACGCAGGCCATTGAGCAGAACCTTCGCGCGGCCTCGAGAGACCTGCGGCTGTGCCTGGACGCCTACCGCCAGCTCCTCTGCTGGGCGGACATCGTGGCGTGTGTCCTGGCCGAGCCGTTCGGGCGACCGGAGGACGCCACCGGCCAACAGCGCCAGCGGCTGGAGGGCTTGCCGCAGAACGTTCGCGTGGGCGAGTTCCAGCTCGACAACGACACGACGCTGCACACGGCGGCCAGGCTGCGCCGGTTCTTCTTCCGGCCCAACTGGCTGACCGCGGTCTGGGAACGGATTCTCGGCGACGTCGGCCGCCGGATCGGCCCGGAGGCCATCGACCTCATGCAGAAGCCCGAACTGATCTTCGCCTCGCGCGCCACCGCCGACGATCCGTTGCCGGTCTGGGCCGCGGCGCTGCAGCGCGACGGGACGGGCCAGGCCGCCAGGGAACAGGCCTGGCAGGTGATGATCCAGGAACTCGCCGCCAACCGGACCGAGTACGGGCTGGACCGGGAGGGGATGGTCATTGAGGCGTCCCGGCCGGCGAGCCCGGCGTCGCCGTTCCTGGCGCGCCTGATCGATCCACGCCCCGGCGGCGATTTCGACCGGCGATCCCTGCAGGCGGAGGCCGTCGTGAACGGCGCCGCCACCGTGTCCGGAACACCGTGGGTGAGCGACCGGCAGGCCCTGCTGAGCCGGGTCGTGGTGCGGGCGGAGTTCGGCCCCGGGTTCTCGCCGGGGTTCCTGGTCCTCGCGGGGTCCGAGGACGTCGTCGAGGCGGGCCCGAGGCGATCCGGCACCGGTCTGGTATGAGCGGCCACGTGACGAGGGGGACGTGATGGACGAGGTTCAGGCGCAGGCCCAGAAGGAGGCGCTGCAGCGCTGGCTGGCCAGCAAAGGGAAGAAGCTGGGCGGTCCGCTCCTGCAGCTGGAGAGACTCCTGGGCCGGCCCACGATCAGCCCGAACGAGCTGACTCCCGTTCTGCGGAGTGCGGGGCTCGGTGGTTACGCTCAGGAACTCGCCGACGTGCTGAACCTGGCCGGAGCCGCTCCGTCCGTGGAGCCACCCACCGCGGTCGGTGGGGTGGAGGCAGCGCCGGCCCCAGTCACCGAGCCGGCCGCGGCCGCGGCGCCGGCCAGCGACGGCGTCATCGTCGACCACACCCGTCCGGACGAACTCCAGGAGGTCCTGGACGGGTTCTCGATCATGGACTACTCAGGTCCGGCCGCCGAGCCGGTCGGGCTCAGGTGGCGTACGTCGAAGGCGGGGGTCGAGTTCCGCTGGAAGGACAACGCACCGGGGCAGTTCCGCGTCTTCCGGCTGGTCTCCAGTGATTCCGACGTGCCGAGCCGGCCGGAGGACGGTGACACGATCGCGGTGACCACCGGGAACAGCTTCACCGATCCGCGTCCGATGACCGCAGCGATCCGGCACTACCAGCTGTGGGTCAACTCGGGCAGTGACCTGGAGTCGGCCCAGTGGGAGCAGCCCGCGCTGGTGGGCGAGGGATCGGTGGTCGCGCCGCCGCAGGACATCATCCTGCGCGTCGAGCCGCTGGGGGGTGCGGACGGGGAGCGCAGCCAGGTCATCGGCCAGTGGTCGCTGCTGCCCGGCGGCCGAGCCGTCCAGATCTACCGCGTGCCGCTCGCCCAGGCCGCCAGCGCAGGCCTGGCCAATTCCGCGTTCCGGATCAACGCCGGGGACGCCGCCACCGGCGGCTTCGTCGACGCCGAGACGACCGTGGGCGAGTACCGGTACCAATTCGTGGTCGAGGCGGAGGTCGCCGGAGTCACCCAGCTGTCCTCTGCGCTGTTGCGGTCCATCGTCGTGCCGGCGCGCCGTCGCCTGATCGGTGACCTGACCTGCGAGGAGAGCAGCGACGCGGACGGCTCGACCTTCACCCTCACGTGGGCCGCGGCGTCTTCGGGCCGAACGGTGATCTACCGCACTCAGGAACAGCCGCTGTCGGGGACGGTCGGGCAGGAGCATCCGCTACAGGCGCTGCCCCACCTGGGTCTGCCGGAGGAACTGATCCTCGTCCACCCGATCAGTCAGGAGGGGGGCACCAGCCGGATGCTGAACGTCGCCCTTCCGGAGGGCTGGCCCCGGGCGTACTTCACCCCGGTACACGTCGTGGACGGGCACGCCAGGATCGGCCGCACCGTCCTGCGCGTCCAGACCAGGCCGGTCACCGACGTGCAGATCCACCAGCGCCTCTCGCGCCAGATCATCACCTTCGGCTGGCCTACGGCGGCCAGCGGCGACCCGTACGGCTCCCAGGCGAGCGTCGTGAGCGTCTTCGAGTCCGCGAAGGGGACCTCCGCGAAGGCGGCGACGTCCGGGACGCCGATCGCCACGGCCAGCAAGGAGGTGTACGACACTGAGGGCGGCATCGTGCTCACCCGGCCCCTGCGGCCCGAGGGCTCGGTCGTCCATCTGGTCCCCTACGCCTTCGCCGGCCAGCATCCGGTGGCCGGTCCGGCCGCGGCGGCCGAGTACCCGGGGCTGCTGTGCATCCGGTACCAGGTGAAGTCCTCCTGGAAGCTGGGCCTGCGGCGGCGCCGCCGGCTGGAGTTGTCCGTCACCGCCGACCGGGACGTTTCGGGGTCACCGCGCTTCGCGCTCATCCACAACCCCGAGCGACTGCCGTTGACCCCGCAGGACGGGACGCCACTGGAGGTGTGGCCGGTCGGTGACGAGACGGCCGAACCGAGCGCCAGCTTCAAGCCGTCCTCGCTGACCGTGGAGCCGAGCGGCGAGGAGTGGTACTGCCTCGTCGAACGGCCGGGCTTCGTCCGCCTCTTCGCGCTGCAGCTGAAACCCCAGCAGTTGGCGTCGGTGGCGGTGCTGGACCCGCCGATCAGGGACCTCCAATGCCTTCTGTGAGCCGGCCGGAGAGCTTCGGCCTGCTCGCCCAGCTGGCCTATGCCTCGGCCGACAGCGCCGGCTCCAGCGGTGGCTGGCAGGTCAAGCAGACGGTGGGCGAGCTGGACGCGGAGACGACGGCGGCCCTCACGCGGCGGATGCCGACGACGCTCGAACCGCCGTTCCCGATGCCGGAGTACCCGGTCGACGGCCTGCCGCGGCGCATGCTGGTCACGACGGTAGGCGCCGAGGACGGCCGGCTCGCGGTCTGGCACAGCGTGCCGGCCGGGCGCGACGCGTCCTCGCGGCCCGGGAACGTCTACACCCAGTGCGCGCTGCTCGCCCCGACCACCCAGCGACCCAGCCTCCTGTGGGGCAGCCCGGACTGGCGCACGCCGTTCGGGGCCCGGGAGGTGGCCGCGACAGCGCTTCCGGCTGGACTGACGGCCACTCCGGTCGCGCCGGTGCCGGCCCTGGCCGAGTTCCTCTTCGACCCCGGGCACTGGCGGGTGGGCACGCTGGCCGTGATCGTCGACGCCGTCCAGCGAGCGCTCGACGGGGGACCGATCGTGGTCCTGGCGGTTGCCGACCACGAGGAGGCCGCCCGCTGGATCGGCGCGGTGAGCCTATGCACGGACGCGGTCAGCGCACAGGCGATCCACAGCTCGTCCTACGAACGGGCCGGCTCCAGCGGCCAGTGGCCGGACCTGGGGCTCCACCTGGTCGGTGTGCCCCGTGTGGACGGCGAGATCCTCGCCGGCCTTAAGGGGGTCGTGGTCATCGACACGTCGACCGACGCCTACCTGGGCGACTGGGGTGGGGAGCCGCACCGGACCAGCCGCGGCGATCAGATCGCGGTCACGCCCTGGTCGGCGCTGGTCCTCTCCCGGTGCGTAGGCGGCGACGACCTGGCCAGCATGGCGGACGCGGTGGATCAGGTGCGCGAACGCCTGCCCGGTTCGGTCTGGGCGCCCGCCTGGCCGCTGGCGCTGCACGACTACTCCAAGGAGCCGAGCCCGGCCGCCGCCGATGTCCTCGCTCGCTCCACCCCGGCCGAGGTGGACACCGTCCCCGAGTTCTACGAGGTGGTCGCGGCAGCGCTGGGCACGCTCCTCGGCGACGACTCGGAGACCCGCTGGCGGGCCATGCAGGGGCTGGCCGGCGGCAATCCCGGGCTGGTCCTCTCGCTGGCCGCCGGCCTGTTCGTCACCGGCGCGGTCGGCGAGCCGGACTGGCTGGCGGAGCAGGCCTCCGCGCCGCGGATCCCCGACGGTGTCTGCCCGGCGCCGACCCAGGAGCAACGCGAGTCAGTCCTGCGCGCGCTGCGTGCCCTGCTGGAGGCCGGCGAGCCGAACCCGACGTGGGCGCTGGCCGCCCTGCGCTCGATCGACCTGGTCGCCTCGATCGGATGGGACGAGGACGAGATCGAAGGGCAGGTGTTCGCGCTCGCCGAACGACTGGCGGGGGTGGCTGCGAGCCTGGAGGCATGGTTCGATGACTTGGTTCGGGCCACGGCGGAACCGAGTCGGAAGTACCTGCGTGAGGCGCTTCTGGGCCAGCAGGCCAGAGATGTCTCCGACACCGTCCTGATCGAACTCGGGTTCACCGACGCGGAGTTCCTTCACGGCTCCGACGCCGTCACCGTCGATGGCGTCCAGCCCCTGGCGGCCGTGGCGGCATCCGTCCTCCTCGAATCACCCACAATCGCGGACGACCTGCGCGGGCGCGCCCAGTACCTCCAGTTGCGCTACAACCTCGAGCGGCGTTCGTACGTCCCGGAACTCGACCTGCCCGTCCTGATCGGGCTCGGCGACCTGGGGGAGCTCATCGACCGGTTCGGCCGGAACGTCTCCGAGCGGGTGGTCCTCGACGTGGCCACGCGACATCTCGGCGAACCGTCGCTACCCGATCTCCTGGACGCACTGGTCGCGGCCGCGCACCCGCAGGGTGACACCGTCGAGGCCCTGGTTGCGCTCAGCCGCCCGATCACAGCAGATCACTCGCTGTACACCTATGCCCAGTGGGTCTCCGCGCTGGAACTCGCCGTGGAGGACCGCCTGATCGCGGCGTCCACCCTGCCCGTGGAGGTTCGATCGCGCACGCAGGCCATCGTGCTCGCCGCGGTACTCGTGACCCGGTCGGCCCCGATCAGCAACTTCATCGACCCGACCCTGCCGATGCCTGCGGCGACCGAGATCGCCGCGCTGGGCACGGTCATCGCCAAGGAGGGACAATCACTCCGCTCCGAACTCGCAGCCATCGACCGGGTGGCCCTGTTCACGGTGGGCTCGCCCGAGCGCACGGACGCGGTTCCCGCCCAGGTCGCGGCGATCGGGCCGGCGGAGGATCCCCTGATCGACCAGATAGTCTGCGAGGTGCTGCGCGCAGCGCAGTGGACCTTCGAGAACGAGCTTCTGGAGTACGCGGCCTACAGCCTCCTGAAGGACGACGGGCATCGGCCGCGGGCGCTGCACCGCTATCTCACCAAGTGGATTGCCGCACACAACCTGGCCGCGAACCGGGGCCCCGCCGCCTGGCTCAAACGCGTCAAGAACAAGCGATCGGAGGACGACTGATGCCGACGTACCAGCTCACCGGGGATGTGGCTGTCTCTCTCCCCAACGCCGCGTTGGCTGCGCGGATCCACCTCCCGGCGCACTCGGTCATCACGACCGCCAACATCGTGCCCGTGCGGGACGGGCGGATCGTCACCACGGCCGAGACCAGGAAGCCGCCCGGTGGAGCCATCCAGTTGATCCTCGACGGGCTGGCCGAGCCGCTGACGCTGCGGCTGTGTCCCGACGGGGGAGCGAGCTTTCCCGCCGGAGCGGTCATCGAACTGAGCCTGTCGGCAGAGTTCACCCGCAGCTCGGACCCGTATCGGGTGGTGCTCAGCGCCATCGACCTCTCCGGGCTCCCCTGGTTCGATGCGGTCGAGGTCGTGCCGGCGTCCTCGACGCTTTCCGTCCGCCGGCTGGGTGGTCATGAGGAGCCGCTGCACGGAGTCGCCAAGGAGGCCCACGACGCCGCGCGGGCGGTACTGCGTCGCGATGCGCTCGACCCCGACGAGCAGATCGACCTCCAGGTGGTCGTGGACGGGTCCGCCTCGATGGGGCGCTGGGCCAGGAGCGGGCTGTTGGGCGACGTCCTGCAGGCCGTCGGCGGAATCGACCACGTGATCGGCCGCGACCATCTCCTGGATATCCGCCTCTCGTCCGACCGGCAGTGGCGCCGGATCTCCGCCGAGGCGGCCAGCGACGTCGTGACGGACATCCTCGATGGCCCGCTGCGCACGGCGGTCCTCGGGGCCTGGCCGGCGTCCACCGAGCAGGTCGCCACGATCATGGTCACGGACATGACCCCTGCGGACTGGTCCCCGGGCCCCCGCGACTGCTGCGTGGTGCTCTGTCCGCCGGAGACGCGCGAACTCCTGGCCGAAGGGCCGAAGGTGGTGGCACTGAGCCCGCGGTGGGACGGCGCGGAGCGGCTGGACGAGACTGCCGTCGCCGCGCTGGTGGCCGGAGTCATGGCATCGGTGATCCCCGCCGACGAGATGAAGGAGACGCGATGACCCGGTGTCCGCTGTGTCTGTACGAGCTGTCCGCGGACCGGTCGGCCTTCGTCTGTGCGGGGGATTGCGAGGAGATCCCGGACTCCCAGTTCTCCCGGCACTACGGCGTGGATCGGCGCAGCCGGACACTCACGATCGTCGACCGCCCCGCGGACACCCGGTCGTGGACGGTCCCGACCGGTGTGCCCTGCCGCAAGTGCGGCGCACCGACCACCGAGTGCTGCCGGAACTGCCATTACCCGTTCCCGGCCAGGTGGCGGCAGTCGGAGACCCTGAGCATCGCCTTCGCCGGCCCGCGGTTCACCGGAAAGACGATCTCGATCGCGTGCCTGGTGCACGCCCTGGGACAGTTCGCCGAGGCCAAGGGCTGGCCGCTCACCCATGCGACCGCACTCAGCCGGAGGACCTACGAGAAGCGCTACCAGGAGCCGCTGTTCGAGACGCGTGAAGTCCTGCCGCCCACTCCGAGGGGGAACACGGCGAACGCCCCGCAGCTCGAGCCGCTCATCCTTACCCTCGGTTCGCGCGCCGGGAGGCCGTTGAACCTGGTCCTGCGGGACGCGGCCGGGGAGGACCTGGAGGAGGAGGCCGACCTCGAACATCTCGCGTTCTTCGGCAGGGCCGACCTCGTGGTGTTCCTCTTCGACCCCACGCAGGTGCAGGAGGTCAAGGACCTGGTCAAAGACGTGATGCCGGTCAACAACCTGCCCGGCAAACCCCTCCAGGTCCTGGAGCACCTGTTGCGCCTGGCCCGAGGCGGCTCACCTCGCCTCGCGGTCACGGTGGCCAAGCTCGACGCACTCTGGGAGGTCGGCAAGGGCTCGCTGGCCGCCGATGAACAAGGCTCGCGAACGGCCTTCCTCCAGCTCTCCCGGGCCATGGCCAATCCGGGGTCCGCGCTCAGGTCGGACCTGCTGTGGACGGCCGAAGGCGCCGAGATCGACGACGACCTCCAGCGGGTCCACCACGAGGTGCGGAGCCTGCTGACCCTGTTGCACGCGACCCAGCTCGTCCACACGGTCGAACAGTCCGCGATCGGCCACGCCGGCCGCAGTGCGTACTTCGCGTCCTCCGCCCTGGGCCATCCCCCGAACTCGCAGGGCACCAGTCCGCACGGCATCGCCCCGTACCGGGTGATCGACCCGATCCTCTGGCTGTTGCGGGCGGAGCGACTGCTCTGACCCGGTGCGTCAGCCGACCTGGAGTTCGCCGCCGTAGATGATCACCCGGCCGGCCACCCCGCCGGTGCACAGGACGGGCTGAGAGCCTGCGCAGCTCATCTCGTAGTTCTTCTTCGTGGTGGGGCTGTGGGCCTTGACCGTGCCGTCACCACCGTCGGGGTGGGCCTTCAGGTACGCCTTGCGGACGTTGACCGCGAAGCCGCACGTCGTCGACTTGTTGGCCGTCCCCACCGCGGCGAAGGGGCCGGTACCGGTGCGCGCGCACTCCTTCCCCTGGGCCACCTCGACGACCGGATAGCTGTCGCTGGTCGGGGTCCGGTTGATCGAGGCCGGGACGAAGGCGGTGGTCGGCAGCTTGGACAGGGACGCCACGGCGACGATGAGGACTATCACCGCGATCGGGATCAGCCATTTGGCCGGCGACGTGCGGGCCGACCCGGATGGGAGCTTCCTCGATGGGGTCGGAGGGGGAGGGGCCGGAGGGGGCTCAGCCGGCCGGACGGGTGAGGCGGGTGCCGCACCGACGGCCGTGACCGTGGCCGGGGCGGCCGTCGGACCGGGGTGAGCCGGAGAGCCTGGCCCGGCCGGAGGTGCGGCGTCCGGATCCGGGTCAGGCTGTGGCGCTGGTCGTTGCCAGCCGCACAGCCGGCATTCCGTCATGTCCTCAGCAATGGGGTTCTGGCAGGCCGGGCAGTTCATCGGCGGCGCTCCGGGAACCTTGACGCTGCAGTCGCCACGCTCCCCCTCGGAGTGTCCCCGTAGGCGTTCGGCCGGCCCGTCATCAGTACCTACCTTTCGCACCGTATTCTGCCATGGCGACGACGGCTGCCGGACGATCTGGCGGCATCGGCTCGGAGCCGGCCAGAGCTGGCTACGCTCGTCCTGACACACCGGTGGGGGCCTGTCCGGGCAGTGATTCACCGGCGTTCTCTTCCTGGCTGTACGAGTGGGGTTGGGGAGGTGGCTCGTGGCCGATTGCGGGCTCTGTGGGGCTGTCATGGCGGACGAGGAGTGCCCGCTGTGCGGGTGGCGGCCGCTCCCGACCGCGGACGTCCCGACGGTGGCGTCCGCGCCGGTCCCCATGCAGGAGACCGCCCTCATCACGGTTCCGGCGTCCGCTCCTCCTTCGGGCCGGGAGGGTGTTCGCCCACCGGACCACGTCCCGGTCGCCGGGGCCGAGACGCCGGCCAGAGCCGACCATCGGGCCGGCCGGCTGATCGGTGGCCTCCTCGCCCTGGCGGCCGTGATCGCCGTGATCGCCTTCAGCCTGTCCGGTGGTGGAGCCCGGACGGCCTCGCCCACGTCCAGCGCGGGTCAGCCCGCCGGCACTGGAGACGGCACGGCATCGGACAGCCAAGGTTCAGGCGTGGACGCACCCGATCTGGCGGGAACCTGGATCACCGTGTTGGCATCGATCGAGCAGACGGATGCGGGGCTGAGCCGCGCCCGGTCGATCGCAGACGAGCTCCACGAGACGTACGGCGTCGAGGTCTACGTGATCGACTCGGACCAGTACCCGGGATTGAACGCCGGCTGGTGGGTGGTGGTGCTGGTGGGGTCCGACTCCAACGCACAGGCGCGGGCGGCCTGCTCGACCGTGGGCCGTGCTCCCGGCGGCAGCTGTTACGGACGACTGATCACGCAGTGACCAGGTGTTGCGGCGGGGATCCGGCGCCCCGGCGCCGGTTGTCGAAATGACGCCCTGCCCGGACCGCGGGTAGTTATCGTTGTGCGTGGCCAGGAGTCATGGGGGGAGTTCGGATGGATGCCATCTGTACGCGCTGCGGAGCACAGCTGACTGAGCCCGAGTGCGCACTGTGTGGTGGCTCCGCGGGGGATGTCTCCGTGCCGGAGCGGCGTCCGCCGGGCAGAGTCGATCGCCGGCTTGCCGGGGGAGTCGTCGTTGCTGCCGTCCTGGCGCTCACCATCTTTCTCGCCGTCTGGCTGCCGGGCAGCGCGCGCACGGCGTCCGCGCCGACGGCCGCCACCTCGGCACCGGCGGGATCCGACACCGCCCAGACAGTGGCCACCGCGGTGGAGGTGACCTACACCTGCTGGGACGGCACGGAGACGACCGGACTCGGTGACTGCGGCACGCCGTCGGGGGAGCTCGGTCTGAGGTACGTGTTCCCTTCCCTCGCCGACGACCTTGACTCCTGCGTGCTGGACTCGCCGCTGATCGCGCGCCGTCCCGGCACCACGAGCTACCGCTGTGAGTACCCTGACGGGTTCATCCTCTACCGGTACTGGGCCGACGGTGCGGACGCGAGGGAGCACTTCGAGACCCACTACACCGGGAAGCCGGTGAAGAGCGACCTGGTCCTCGATGGGCAGGTGGCGGGGTTCACCTACCGCGGACGGCTGACCAATGACGACTACACCTCGACCGCCGCACTGCTCAACTCTCACTTCACGGTCTCCGCAGCGAGCTCGCTCGGCATTGCTGAGCGGAACGCGCTGTTCGCGACCGTGACCTTCCGCGCCGTCGCCGACGTGGCCGGACACCCGGCCACGGAGCAGCCCGGGGTCGCCACCCGGCGCTAGCAGGCTCCCCGTCGTCCTCGCCGGCGGATGGCGACACGCGCCGGGTTACCCGATCGCGAACCGGGGTACTGGGATGATTCGAGTGCACCATCGTGTCCGCCCCCAACGGACGCCCTGGTCCCCCCATTGCGCGGCGGTGGCGGCCGATACCCCTCCCGGCCGCCGCCGCCCGTCCGCCCCGGCCATTCTCAGGGTGGGAGCAGAGAGGGATAGGAGGGGGAGGGAGAAGGGGCGCTGGCGCAGGATCAGCCGGTGATCCGCGGCAGCAGGACGGTGCCCTCGCCGTCGGTGATCTCCGCCTCCACCTCGGGCGGGGTCGTCGAGCCGGGCAGCCGGATCGTGAACTCCGCGCCGCCCGTCACCGCGCGTCCGGCCTTCACCCAGCCGCCGTGCGCCTTGATGGTCTGCGCCACGATGGACAGGCCCAGGCCGGAGCCGGGGGTGTTCCGGGCCTTGTCAGAGCGGTAGAAGCGGTCGAAGACGTGCGGCAGGTCGGCCTCGGCGATGCCGGGGCCCTCGTCGCTGATCCGCAGCCGGTCACCCACCAGCCGGACGGTCACCGTGCCACCCGGTGGGGAGAACTTGACGGCGTTGTCGAGCAGATTCGTGATCGCCCGCTCCAGGCTGTCGGGCTCGCCCACCAGGTACAGCGACTCGAGTTCGACGTCGAAGACGAGGCCCGGTCCGCGCCGCCTCGCCCTGGTCAGGGCGCTGGTCACCACGTCCCGCAGGTCGATCGGCTCGGGGTGCGGCTCCACCCGGTCCTCCCGGGAAAGGTGCACCAGGTCGCCGATCAGCTGGGTGAACTCCCCCAGCTGGGCGGCGATGTCCCGCAGGATCTCGCCGCGCGCGCCCGGTGGCAGCATGCCCTGTCGGTCGTCCGCGATCAGCAGCTCCACGTTCGTCCGCAACGAGGTCAGCGGCGTGCGCAGCTCGTGCCCGGCGTCCGCGATCAGCCGGCGTTGTCGGTCCCGGGACGAGTCCAGGGTCGCCATCATCGTGTTGAACGACCGGGTCAGGTCGGTGAGCTCGTCCATGCCGCCGAGCTCGATCGGCTCCAGCTCGTCGGTCTCCGTCACCCGGATCACCGCGTCCGTCAGCCGCTGGATCGGCTCCAGGCCGGACCGGGCGATCACCCAGCCGATCGCGCCGGCGACCAGCACGGCCAGCAGGCCGAACGTGAGCAGCGAGAACGCGAGGATCCGCAGGATCTGGTCGGTGGGTCCCAGCGGCCGGCCGAGCAGCAGCGCGTAGTAGCGGTCGGACGCCTCCCGGTTGTCGTCGGCGAACGGGACGGCGACGATCCGGTAGGGGTTGCCGGCGGTGTCCACGCCCGTCCGCGCCACCGAGCCGACCTGCGTCCGGGCGATGGCCCGTTCGGCGGCGCTCGGCACCAGGTGGCTGCCGGGACCGGGCGGGTAGATCTCGGAGTTGTCCGAGCTCACCAGCATCATGGTCACGTTGGCCGTGGCCAGGGCGTCGTTGTTCAGCCCGCCCATGGACTCGGTGTCGCCACGGATCCAGTTGGAGGTCACGGCGGCGATGTCGAAGAGCTCACCGTCCAGCTGGTTGTAGACCGCAACCGTGGTGATGATGTACGCGGCCACGCCGGTGATGGCGACCGCGCCGGCCACCGCTGCCGAGACCAGCGCGGTGAGCCGGTCGTGCAGGGGCCGGTTGCTGACCGAGAGGACGGAGCGCAGCCAGCGGATCACGGTGGGGTCTCGCGCAGCACGTACCCGATGCCGCGCACGGTGTGGATCAGCCGGGACTCGCCCTCACCCTCGGTCTTGCGGCGCAGGTAGCCGATGTACACCTCGAGCGAGTTGGCGGTGGTGGGGAAGTCGAACCCCCAGACCTCGTTGAGCAGCCAGCTGCGCTCCAGGACGCGGCGCGGGTTCTCCAGGAAGGTCTGCAGCAGGGCGAACTCGGTGCGGGTCAGGCTGATCCGCCGGCCGCCCCGGATCACCTCGCGGGTCTGCAGGTCGAGGCTCAGGTCGGCGAACGTGAGCACGTCGGAGCCGGCCTCGTCGCTGGCCGGACGGGACCGCCGGGTGAGCGCGCGCAGCCGCGCCTGCAACTCGTCGAAGGAGAACGGCTTGGCCATGTAGTCGTCCGCGCCGGCGTCCAGCCCGTCCACGCGGTCGCCGACGGCGTCGCGAGCGGTGAGCACGAGGATGGGCACGTCGTTGCCGGACGCGCGCAGCGAGCGCGTGGTCTCCAGGCCGTCGAGCCGCGGCATCATCACGTCCATGATCACCGCGTCCGGGCGCATCGCGGACAGCCGGGCGAGCGCCTCGATCCCGTCGCCGGCGGTGGTCACTTCCCAGCCGGAGTAGTGCAGCGACCGGGCCAGCGAGTCACGGACCGCCTGGTCGTCATCGACAACGAGGATGTGCATGGTCCCAGCCTGCCATGAGCGGGCCAGCTCTGGGCCCATGCCCGGCTCTGCGACCTGGCGCGAAATGGGGACAGACCCCTTTTCCGCCACCCTCCGAGCAGATGGCGGAAAAGGGGTCTGTCCCCATTTCCGTTCAGGTGGCCATCCCCGCCGGACGGGACGCGGCCCGCCGCTCCCGCAGGATCTCGCGCGCCCGCTTGATCACCTCGGGCATCGCCGCCTCGATCTGGTGGAGCGTGGTCTGGAAGTCGGAGTCGTCGCCGTACCAGGGGTCCTCGATCGCCGAGCCGGGCACCGCGTGCGGGTCGAAGTCGGTGAGCAGGTAGAGCGGGTGCGCGTCGGGGACGAGCTCCTTGATCTTGCGCAGGTGGATCGGCTGCATGCCGATCACCATCGCGGCCGACCGGATCTCGGCCGCGGTCATTCGGTGGGCGGCGTGCGGCCCCGGGTGGTAGCCGGCGGCCTCCAGGGTCGCGACGGCGCGGGCGTCCATCGGGTTGCCGGCCTCCTCGGCGGACACGCCGGCGCTGGTGAAGCCGACGCGCAGCCCCTCACGCGCGGCGTAGGCGTCCGCGACGACCTTGGCCATGGGCGAACGGCAGATGTTGCCCCAGCACACGAAGAGGATCTCCGGATCGCTCACCGGTGCTCCTCGCTCCGCTTGAAGAACGCGTTCAGGATGAAGCTCACGATCGACACGATCAGCGCGCCCCAGAACGCCGAGCCCCAGTCGGCGACGTGCCAGCCGATGCCGAACTGCTCCGCGGCCCACGACACCAGCTGCAGCAGCAGGGCGTTGATGATCAGCAGGAACAGGCCGAGCGAGAGGAAGACCAGCGGCGCGGCGACGAACTTGAACAGCGGCTTGATCACGCTGTTCACCACGCCGAAGATCGCGGCGACCAGCAGCATGGTCATGGCCCTGTTCCACGTGTCGCCGTCGGCGAGCGTGATTCCCGGCAACAGCCAGGTGGCCACGCCGAGGGCTGCGGCGCTGGCGAGGAATCGGACGAGCATGCTCCCATGCTGTCACGGGTGGGAGAGTTCTCCTATTGCTCATCGTTGGTTGAACCACCATGCGGCGTTGGTCGAGTCGCCACGCATCGTTGGTTGAGCCCGTCGAAACCAGGAGGGACAGTGGCTGCGGCGCTGAAGGGTCGGCACTTCCTGAAGGAACAGGACTTCAGCCCGGCGGAGTGGCGCGAACTGCTCACCCTGACCGGTGAGCTGAAGGCTGCCCGCAAGGCCGGGACGGAGGTGCAGCGGCTCGTCGGGGCCAACATCGCGCTGATCTTCGAGAAGACCTCGACGCGCACCCGGTCGGCGTTCGAGGTGGCCGCCCACCAGCAGGGCGCACACGTCACGCAGATGGACGGCAACTCGTCCCAGCTCGGCCACAAGGAGTCGCCGGCGGACACCGCGAGGGTGCTGTCCCGGCTGTTCGACGGCATCGAGTACCGCGGCGCCTGGCAGTCCACGGTGGAGACGATCGCGCGGCACTCCTCCGTCCCGGTATGGAACGGACTGACCGACGAGTGGCACCCCACCCAGAGCCTGTGCGACATGTTCACGATGCGCGAGGCGTCCGGGCTGGACGACCACGACATCGCGTTCGCCTTCGTCGGGGACGCCCGGTTCAACGTGGGCTGTTCGCTGTTGGTCGGCGGCGCGCTGCTCGGCATGGACGTGCGCATGGTCGCGCCGGCCAAGCTGCTGCCGCCGGAGTCGGTGGTCGCCACGGCGCGGGAGATCGCGGCGTCGACCGGTGCCCGGATCACGCTCACCGAGGACGTCGACGCGGTCAGGGGCTGCCAGTTCATCCACACGGACATCTGGGTGTCGATGGGTGAGCCGGAGAGCGTGTGGACGGAGCGGATCCTGCTGCTGCGCGACTACCAGGTGAACACCGCGCTGCTGGAGCGGACGGGGGTGTCGGACGTGAAGTTCATGCACTGCCTGCCGGCCTACCACAACCGCGAGACCACGGTCGGCGAGGCGATCTACTCCCGCTTCGGCCTGGAGGAACTGGAGGTCACCGACGAGGTGTTCGAGAGCCCCGCGTCCATCGTGTTCGACCAGGCCGAGAACCGGATGCACTCGATCAAGGCGATC
>DAINOM010000006.1:0-15635 GCA_036735445.1 Propionicimonas sp. | reverse complement strand
GTGGGGACGGTTCTCAATTCGGTCCAGCTGGACCGAATTGAGAACCGTCCCCACGATTCAGGCGTGACGGGAACCCGGTCGCCCCCTAGTTTGGGGTCATGGCGTTTCCACAGGTGCTGCCCGAGTCCCGCGTGCCCGACCCGGCATCCGCGCCGCCGCTGAACTGGGGGATCCTCGCTCCCGGCGGGATCGCGCACATGTTCGCGTCCGCGCTGCGGACGGCGACCCGGCAGCGGGTGGTCGCCGTCGGGTCGCGGACGCGGGAGCGCGCCCAGGCGTTCGCGGACGAGTTCGGAGTGGCCACCGCACACAGCTCCTACGAGGCGCTGGTGTCCGACCCGCAGGTGCAGGCCGTCTACGTCGCGTCCCCGCACAGCGAGCACGCCGCGCAGGCACTGCTGGCGATCGAGGCCGGCAAGCACGTGCTGGTCGAGAAGTCGTTCACCCGCAACGCCCGCGAGGCCCGCAGGGTGGTGGACGCGGCGCGCCGGCGCGGCGTCCTGGTGATGGAGGCCATGTGGGCGCGCTTCCTGCCGAACACCGACATCGTCCGCCAGCTGCTGGCCGACGGCGTGCTCGGCTCGCTCGAACTGGTCGTCGCCGACCACGGCCAGCGCCTCGACGCCGACTTCGCGCCCCGTCTGCACGACCCGAAGCTCGCCGGCGGCGCGCTGCTCGACCTGGGCATCTATCCGGTGTCCTACGCGATGTTCGTGCTGGGTCGGCCCACGGCCGTCCTGGCCGGGGGCTCGCTGACGGCGTCCGGGGTGGACCGCCAGGTCAGCGCACTGCTCACCCGGTTCGTCGACCACCCGCAGGCGCAGGCGATGGTGACCACCACCCTGGCCGCGTCCACGCCGACGACGGCGACGATCAGCGGCACGTCCGGCCGGATCGAGCTCGACGGGCCGTTCTACCAGCCGAACCGGGTGCGACTCGTGCACCCGTCCGGCGTGCAGGTGACCAGCGCGGCGCCGACGCTCACCGGGCACCACGGCCTGGCGTACGAGGCCGCCCACTTCGCCCAGCTCGTCGCGGACGGCTTCACCGAGTCGCCGGTGCTGCCGCCGGACGAGACGGTCGCGATCATGGAAGTGCTGGACGAGATCCGCTCCCAGGTCCGGGTGCGGTACCCGGGGGAGTAACCGCAACGAAACCGTCCGCCCGTGCGTGGGCGTGGTGTGACGGTCTGGCAGGAGGTCCTGGTGAGCGAGCCGCCCTCGGTGGTCGCGGATACCGGCGTCGCCACCTTCGAGGACTACGTCACCCTGCGTTCGGCGTCCCTGCTCCGGTTCGCCTACCTGATCACCCGCAACCGGGACGACGCGCACGACGCCGTGCAGGAAGCCCTGACCGGGCTGTACCCGCGCTGGCGCCAGGTGTCGGGACGGGGCGACGTGGACGCGTACGTCCGCCGCAGCATCGTGAACGCGCACGTCTCGGCGTGGCGCAAGGTGCGCAGGATGTTCCCCACGGCGGAACCCGAGGTGGTCGCGACCGCGCCGGTCGTGAGCGACGCCGCCGACGCGGTCGCGGACGCGGACCAGGCGCTGCGGCTGTGCGGCGAGCTGCCGCCGGTGCAGCGGGCGGCAGTGGTGCTGCGCTTCTACGAGGACCGCAGCTTCGCCGAGATCGCCGACATCCTGGGCTGCCCCGAGGGAACGGCCCGCTCCCACGTGCACCGGGCGCTGGCCGCCCTGCGCGCCCGGCTGGACGGGGGGCAGCGATGAGCGACGACTTCGACCGCGAGGAGCGGGCATTCATCGAGGCGCTGCGTGGCGCGGTCGCCGACGAGGGCTTCCGTCCGCTGGATCCGGAGACGGTGACGCCGGTCGTGCGCCGCCGCGCGTCCGGTCCGTGGGTGCGGATGCTGGCCGCCGCGGCGACCGTGGTGGTCGTGGCGGGCGCCGGCGCCCTGGTGCTGCCCCGGCTGGTGGGCAGTTCGGGCTCGGCCGCGTCCGCCCCGATGGGAGCCGTGCCGGCGGCCGCCGGTGCCGCCACATCGGAGGAGCGTCCGGCCAACGACATGGCCGGCGGTAGTGCGGAGACGTCGCTGGCGTCCTGGGCGGCGGCGGACGGCCACCGCTGGGAGTCCTACCGCGACGTGGCGGTGCAGGTCCCGGCTGACTGGGGCTACGCCTCGGCGCCGCGGTCGGACTACTGCCTGCTCACGTCCTTCCCCGACCAGCCGTACGTCGACCTCGCACGCGGTGGTGAGCCGATCCGGGCGATCGGTTGCACCGAGCCGCTCGCCGACGACGACCAGGCCGTGCACCTCAGCTTCTCTCCTGCGGACGGGGATGAACCGTGGCACGCGCCGTCCGAGGTGTGGCGGCAGTACACCCGCGAGCTGGGCCAGGCGCGGATCACCGTGACTGCCCAGGCCGACCAGGCCGGGTTGGCGGAGGAGATCCTCGACTCTGCGATCGTGGTACCCGACGGCGCCGACCCCAACGGCTGCCCGGTGACCTACCCGGCGGCGGGACCGGTGGAGCTCAGCCGCCTCGACTCGTCGCGGATCGCCGTGTGCCTCTACGAGGCGGACGGTGATCGTGGCGCCTTCCGCGCTTCGGTGCTGCTCACCGACAGTGCGGCGGCCAAGGCGTGGCAGGCCGTGCTGTCCGCCCCGGAGGGTGGCGGGCCGGACGGCGATCCGGCCCAGTGCGGCACGAGCGAGGGCTGGCCGCTGCTGCTGTTCGTGGGTGAGGGCCGGGTGCCGGTGACGATGTCCGTCGGAGGCTGTGCCGGCAACGGGGTGTCGGACGCCGCGGCGGCGAGCAAGGCCCGGGGGCTGACCTCTGGCCTCTGCAGGGCGCTGCTCGTCGATCCCGTCCGGATCTCCATGGGTTCGGGTCCGGCCGGCGAGTTGTGCGTCCGCTGAGACGGACGTCATCGCGGAAGTCCGCTGTCTCCGGGGCGACCTACACTCGCCGAATGACCGAACGAAAGACGCTTGACCTCTGGTTCGACCCGCTCTGCCCGTGGGCGTGGATGACGTCGCGATGGGCGCTGGAGGTGGCGAAGGTCCGGGACGTGGACGTGCAGTTCCACGTGATGAGCCTCTCGGTGCTGAACGAGGGCCGTGACCTGCCGCCGGACTACCGCGACCTGATGGACCACTCCTGGGGCGGCGCGCGGGTCGCGCTCGCCGTCCAGCAGCAGCACCCGGAGAAGCTGGCCGAGTTCTACACGGCCCTGGGCACCCGGATCCACCTCGGCAAGGAGCCCAACGAGAGGGCCACGCACGAGGCGGCGCTGGCCGAGGTCGGCCTGCCCGCCGAACTGGCGGACGCGGCCGACACCGACGCCAACGACCCCGCCCTGCGCGCGGCCCAGGCCGAGGTGACCGCTGCCGTCGGCGACGAGGTGGGCACCCCGGTGATCCGGGTGGACGGGATGAGCCTCTTCGGCCCGGTGATCTCCCCCGCCCCCAAGGGCGAGGCCGCCGGCCAGCTGTGGGACGGCTTCGTCAACGTCGTGGCCTACCCCGGCTTCTTCGAACTCAAGCGCACCCGGACGGTGGGCCCGATCTTCGACTGAGCCGCGCCTGCCGGGGTCGGAGCGCACCCACCACGTCATCCCGGCGAACGCCGGGATCCCCGCACCGGCGTAGCGACCGCCTGCGGGGTCTCGACAGGCTCGACCATAGGGGCGGGCAGCCTCACGGGTCGATGACGACGTTCTCTGCCGGCGCGGGACGACGTCCCGGCAACAGGCGGGGCACCCACCACGCGGCCCAGGCGCCACCGGCGAGGCTGAGCCAGCCGGTGGCGACGCTGGCGGTGACGACGCCCGCGACCCCGCTGGTGGCGGCGACCACGGCGGGTCCGATCAGGGCGCCGGCGCCGGTCAGGCTGTTCCACAGGCCGAGCCAGCCCGCCCGGTTCCGGACGGGCGTCAGGTCCGCGCTGAGCGTCTTGTTGATGCCTGCGCCGAGGCCGTTGCCGACGGCGACGACCAGCGAGATGCCGACGAATCCGGACAGGCCCGCCGCCAGCGGCGCCAGCAGGAAGCCGACGCCCATCAGCACCAGGCACGGCACCAGCACGGCCGCCCTGCCGAAGCGGTCCATCAGCGTCCCCGCCGGCAGGATGAACGCGAGTTCGACCACTGCCGCCGCGGCGAACACCAGCGACACCACCGCCTCGGTGTGTCCGAAGGCATGACCCAGCAGCGGCAGCAGCAGGTCGCGGTTGGTCCGGGCGACGGTCAGCACCAGCACGGCGATCCCCACCAGCAGCAGCGGGCCGAGCACGTCCCGCCGGGACGGACCGGGATCGGCGTCCGTCTCGGCGAGGTGGGCGGGCGCCACGATCCGCGGCGGGACGAACCCGATCACCAGGCCGAGGCTGACCACCGCCGCGACGAGATGGACGACGAAGGCCGCCGGAGCTCCGGCCACGGTGATCACGCCGGCGCCCAGCAGCGGCCCGATGATCCGGCCCACCCGCATCGTCCCGCCGAACAGGGTCATCGCGCGCGCCCGCAGGTGGACGGGCACCTCGTCCGCGAGGTAGGTCTGCCGGCCGAGGTCCCAGGTGAGGTCACCGAGGCTCATCACCAGGACGCCCGCGCAGAACAGGACCGGCGCCCACGCCGGCACGGCGACTCCCGTCCCGGCGAGCGCCGCGACCAGGCAGCCCACGATCGCCACCACCGACACCGTCCCGCCGATCACCAGCGCCGTGCGTTCGCCCAGCCGGGCGACGACCTGGCCGGTGGGCAGGGGTCCGATCACGGTGATCAGCCCGGCGACGGTGATCAGCAGCGCGACCTGCGGCACGCTCAGGCCGAGAGCGAGTCCGACCAGCGGCAGGACGGGCACGATCGCGGCGGTCCCGCACGCGTAGAGCGCCGTGGGCAGGTAGATCGGGAGCAGCAGCCGGCGCAGCAGCACCGGGAGTTCCTCTGCCATCGGCACTCTCCCCACTATCTCGACGTCAAGATACCCAATCGCGCGGAGTTCGTCCGCTGCCCGACCCGGCCCGGGACCGTCCACGCCGGCGGGGTGCGGGCCGCGGCCGGCGCGCCCAGCACTAGCGTGCAGTCCATGCTGGACATCATCGCGAGAGCGCTCTCGCTGGTCGCGATCGTGGGGATCGGGCTGGGCATCAAGCGACTCGGCTGGGCCAGCCGCGCCGACTTCGGACTGTTCTCCCGGCTGGTGCTCGGCATCACGCTGCCGTGCGCATTGTTCACCAGCTTCAACGACTACCACCTCGAGTACGCCCTGCTCGGACTGACGCTGCTCGCGCTGGTGCTGAACGTGGCCCAGCAGGGGATCGGCTACCTGATCGCCGCCCGGCAGGGACGGAAGGCGCAGGCGTTCGCCGTCCTGAACTCGGGCAGCTACAACATCGGGGCGTTCGCGACACCGTACCTGGCGGGGTTCATGGGTCCGCACGCGATGATCTACGCCACCCTCTTCGACTTCGGGACGGCCTTCTCGTCCGCCGGCGTGGCCTACGGCTGGGGCATGACCCTCGCCAGCGAGCCCGGACGGCACGGCTGGCGCGACCTGGTGCGGACGCTCGCCGGCTCCCCCATCTTCGTGGCCTACATGCTGCTGCTGGCCATGCGCCTGCTCGACCTGAGCCTGCCCGACCCGGTGATCACGTTCACCTCCATCGTCGGCGCGGCCAACCCGTTCCTCGCGATGCTGATGATCGGGATCGGGCTGGAACTGAACCTGCACCCCAGCAAGTACCGGGCGGCCGCGCGGATGCTCGCCGTCCGCTACCTCTTCTCGATCGTGGCCGCAGTGGCGTGCTGGTTCCTGCTGCCGCTGCCCGTCGACGCGCGGATGGTGGTGGTGATGCTACTGTTCGCGCCGATCGCGTCCATGATGCCGGTGTTCACCGAGCGGGCCGGGCTGGACGTGGAGCTGTCGGCGCTGATGAACTCCGTCAGCATCGTGGTGGCCATCGTCGTGATGCCGTCGCTGTACCTGGCCCTGCACGCCGGCTGAGCGCGCCCTCCTCCTGCCGACTTGTCAGAATCTCCGCGACCTATAGCTCGCGGAGATTCTGACAAGTCGGGCGGGTGGGGTCAGCTGAACCGGCGGTGCACCCCGGGCTTGATGCTGCGGATGGTGTCCTCGATGTCGCTGATCGCGAGATCGGGATGGGTGCGGGAGAGCTTGGCGAGGTAGCGGGTGCCCGCCCTGGCGAGCCGCTCGCGCGCGACCTCGGGGGTCACGCGGGTCACCTCGGCGGCCTCCGCCTCGTCCAGTTCGTCCCAGAACCGCAGCTGGATCAGGTCGCGGTCGGCCTGCCGCAACCGGCTCAGGGCCTCCAGGAAGTCGTCCGCGGGATTGCGCTTCTTCGGGCCGCCGATGATCACGCCACCGCGCAGCCGCTCCAGGATGCTGACGTTGTCGGAGAAGCGCTGGTAGCTGGCGATCACGACCGCGTCGATCGCGGTGTAGAGGTCGCGGAGCCCGAGGTCCTTGCGTGGGTCGAGCCGGCCGAACACCTCCTCGGCCATGTCCTCCGGCTCGGCGAGGCCCATCGCTCGCCACTCGCAGGCGGTCACCGCCAACTGGCGGTACCCGGCCCGCAGCGCGTCGATGTCCACGGCGTCCAACCTAGTGCCCGCGCCCATTTCCGGCGTCCGGCGTCTGCGGTGCGTACGAAGTTGTCCACAGATTGGGGAACGGGGACGCCGCACGTCCGCCGCGTCCTCTACGATCACGCCCACCGGCAGGCCGCTGCTCACCACCCCCGGTCCAGCCGCCGCCGGTACGAGGGGGGTTCCGGCCGATGGCCGAGAGAAGTGTTGCCGCTCCGGTCCGGACGCGGCGCAACCTGCGCTGGATGGCCGCCGGGGTGCTCGCGGTCTGCCTCGGTGGACTGGGTGCCGCGCTGATGTACACGAGCCTGAGCAACGCGCAGACGGTGGTCCGGGTCGTCCGGACGGTCTACCGCGACCAGGTGATCACCGCCGCCGATCTCGGGGTCACGTCCGCCGGACCGGCGGCAGGGGTCGAGACGGTCGCGGCCGACCGCATCGACGCCGCGATCGGTACTACAGCGCAGTACGACCTCGTGGAGGGCAGCCTGCTCGGTCCGCGTGACTTCGGCGAGGCAGCCGTCGAGGCGGGCACCGCGCGGCTCGGCCTGCGCCTGGCTGCCGGACGCATCCCCGCCTCACCCCTGCCGCCGGGCACGGAGGTCCTGCTGGTGCCGGTCGGGCGGGACGGCGGCGAGCCTCCCGCGGGCGCGAGTGTGGTCGCCCGGATCGCGGTGTCGTCCAGTGCCCTGCCCGACGGCGCGTCGATCGTGGACGTGAGCGTCGCCGCGGCCGAGGCCGAACGGGTGGCCCGGCTCGCGGCCAACGACCAGCTGGTGCTGGTCCGGCAGGCCGGACGGCGATGAGCGTCCTGCTGCTCACCAGCGCCGGCCATGCGCCCGGCGTGACCGCGCTCGGGGTGGCGCTGGCGGTGACCTGGCCGGAGCCCGTGCTGCTCGTCGACGCCGACCGGCAGCCGGACCAGTCGGTGCTCGCCGGGTACCTGCAGGGCGCGGATCCGGCCGGACGCGGGCTGGGCGGGTTGCTGCAGGCGCACCGCGAGCGGCGTCCGCTGGCGTCCTGCCTGGACGCGATGACCGTGCCGCTCGGCGACGCGGGGCACGCCTTCCTGCCCGGCTTCTCCCACCCGGGCATGGTGTCGCTGTTCGGCCCGGCGTGGACGGAGTTGGCGGACGCCCTCGAAGCCGCCGGCCGGACCGTGCTGGTCGACGTCGGCCGGATCGGACCGGACGGACTGCCGCCCGCCCTGGTCACCGCGTGCAGCGGGGTGGTCGTGGTGACCGGCAGCCGGCTGGTCGACCTGGCCGCGCTGCGGCTCTACCTGCCACTGGTGGTGGCCGCCGCCGGCGAGGAGCGGGTGGGACTGGTGGTCGTCGGACCGGGCCGTCCGTACGGGTCGGGCGAGATCGGGCACCGGTTCGGCGTCCCGGTGTGGGCGAAGCTGGCCTGGCAACCGACGGAAGCCGCGGTCTTCGCCGCCGGTGAGCCGGAACCGCGCCGGCTGATGGGCAGCGCCTACGTCGAGGACGTCCGCCGGCTCGGTGAGGTGCTGGCCGAGCGGACGCAGGGCCGCGGGCAGTTGCTCGGTCGTGGCGTGGGGGACCGCTCGTAGGCTGAGCCCCGTGCCAGACCTCGCCCGCGCCCTGATCGCGTGGTACCGCGGGAACGCGCGCGACCTGCCGTGGCGGCGTCCCGGGTTCGGGGCTTGGGGGGTGCTGGTCAGCGAGTTCATGCTGCAGCAGACGCCGGTGAACCGGGTGGTGCCGCACCTGGCCGCGTGGCTGGAGCGCTGGCCGACCCCGTCCGCGCTGGCCGCTGCGACGCCGGCGGAGGTGGTGCGGCAGTGGGCGAACCTCGGCTATCCGCGGCGGGCGCTGTGGCTGCACCGGGCGGCGGTGGAGATCCGCGACCGGCACGGCGGCGAGGTGCCGCGCGACGTGGCGGACCTGCTCGCGCTGAGCGGGGTGGGCGCCTACACGGCGCGCGCCGTGGCGGTGTTCGCCTACGGTGAGCGCCACCCGGTGGTGGACACCAACACGCGACGGGTGCTGGCCCGGGTCATCGACGGACGTTCGCAGCCCGGTCCGCCCGCGGCGAGGGACCTGGCGGCGATGGCGGCGGTGCTGCCTGCCGACCCGACGGAGGCCGCGGTGTTCAACGCCGCGACGATGGAACTCGGGGCGACGGTGTGCCTGGCTCGCGTCCCGCGTTGCGGGGAGTGCCCGGTCGCGGACGGGTGTGCGTGGCGGCTGGCCGGCTACCCGGACACCGGCGACACGAGGCGCCGGCAGGCGGCCTACGAGGGCAGCGACCGGCAGGCGCGCGGGGCGGTCCTGCGCGTCCTGCGGGAGGCACCCGGGCATGCCACTCCGCTGGTCACCGTGATCGCCGACTGGCCGGACGGCGCCCAGCGGGAGCGGGCCATCGGCTCACTGGTCAGTGACGGCCTGGCCGAGTTGGCGGATGGAGTCCTGAGGCTGCCGTCCGCAATGAGGGCATAGGTGGGGCCGACGCCTTTAACCCACCCCCGGGAGGACGCCGGCCCACGGACCAAGGGTAGACGTTTGTGGCGTCTTCGGTAGTCCGTTGGGCAAAACCGGTCGAAATGCGGGGCCGGAAACGCATGCGGCCGACGAGGCGCAACGGGTCACGCGCCTGGTCGGACGCAGACCCGCTGCCCTCATCGTTGGCCGTCCTCCGAGGGTGGAGCGTCAGGGCAATCCTGTGGTCAGTCAGGCAAGTCAGACCAGCGCGACGCCCGACTTTCGCCCGACTGGCCAGGCCCGGATGGCGAAGTCTGTCCAGTTGGCCAGGGCGGACGAGCCGTCGCCGGCCCTAGCCTGATTCGTCAGCCCGTCGAGCCGTCCGCGGAAACCGCCGGAGTGCGATTCCTCCGGGGGGTGGGAACCGCGCTCGCGGGGTTCGCCGCTTCGGCGGCTCCGGGCCGTCCCTTCGCTGCCGTGCTGCCGGACAGCCGGTGCTACCGACCGCTGCGGCGCGAGAGGAGTCCGAGTTCGTGGGCGCGAGCCACCACGCCGGTGCGGGACCGTGCGTCCAGCTTCTGCATCAGCTCGCTCAGGTGGGCCTTCACGGTCGAGGTCGACAGGAACATCTCCTGCCCGATCTGCCGGTTGTTCAGCCCTGCCGCGAGCAGGTCCAGCACTTGCCGCTCCCGTTCCGACAAGGCCGGGCCGCCGGACGGCGGTCTGCGGCCGCCCCATCGCCGGACGGTGTCCGGCGGCACGACGGAGAGCCCGCCGTGGGCGGCCCGGATGGCGTCGGCGAGGACGGCTGCCCGGGTGCTCTTCAGCAGGAAGCCGGTGGCGCCCGCGGACAGCATGTCGGCGACGGAGTCGTCGTCGCCGAACGAGGTGAGCGCCAGCACCCTGACCGTGGGTGCCAGCCGGGCGATCTCACGGGTGGCCCGGATGCCGTCCATCACCGGCATCTGGATGTCCATCAGGACGACGTCGGGAGGCTCCTCGCGCACCCTGGCGACGGCCTCTGCGCCGTTGGTGCAGGTGCCGAGCAGCACCAGATCGGACGTTGCGGCGAGGTACTTGGGCAGGTGCTCGCGGACGAACAGGTCGTCGTCCACGACCAGCACCCGAATGGGGGCGGCAGCCGCGTCCACGTCAGGCCACCCGTCCCGGCGGACTGTCCACGGCGACGAGTGGGACGCGGACGCGCGTGGTCCACTGCTCGGGGCCGTCGTGGACGGACAGCTCGCCGGCCACCCTGTCGAGCCGCTCCCGGATGTTGCCCAGTCCCATCGATGCGGGCCGGCCGGCATCGGGCGGACGGGGACCGGGCCGGTTCACGAACACCAGCTGCGCGGAGGTGTCGTCGATGTCGAGGATCAGGGCGCACGGCGTGCGGGGCTCGGCGTGCCTGACGATGTTCTCGGCCGCCTCGCCGGTCACGGCGCCCAACACGTCCGCCTGCTCGCCGGTGAGGCGCTCCAGCGGGCCATGGACGCTCACGGCCACCGCGAAGCCGTGGCGGCGAAGCTCGGACTCGGCGTCGGCCAGGGCGCGTTCCAGCGGCGTCTCGCCGGCCACGCCGAGCCGCGGGGACTCGACAGGGTCGCGCAGGATCGCCATCACCCAGCGCAGTTCCTCGGTGCCGCGGACGGCGGCGTCCGCGATGGTGGCGAGCTCGGACTCTGTCGCGGTGCCGTGGATCCGCGCGCTGTCCGCCGCCATCACGACCCGGCTCAGCGACCGGGCGACCGTGTCGTGCAGGTCGCGCGCGATGGCCTGCCGCTGGAGCAGCAGGTCCGCGCGACGGGCCTTGCGGTAGGCCTCGGTGGTGGCGACGAACACGTTCCCGATCAGCCAGAGGGCGCCGATCAGGACCGCCCACAGCACCCAGCCGATCACCGGGTTCTGGCCGGCGGGCGTGTCGTTCCAGGAGATGGCGGCGAGGATCACGAAGTAGCCGGCGGTCATGGTCGCCCTGGTGCGGCGGTGGCCACGCATGCCCGCGCCGAGGATGGGGATCAGCAGTGTGTACTCGCCCATGGTCGCCCATGGTGGCGGCATGAGGACATAGGTCGCGAGCACGGCGCCGAGCGCCACCCCCGCGGTGCGCGGCCATCTCGGCGTCACCGCGGCCAGCGCGCAGGCGAGCAGGTCGAGGGCCATGGGCTGCCACGGCTGGCTGGTCGCGGTGTCGAGGAAGACGACCAGGATGGCCAGGCTCACCGCCAGCACTGCCTCGATGCGGTCGGTGTTCACCAGCCAGGAGACCACGCCCTTGTCGGCCGATCGGCGACGGCGAACGGCGGGCATCCTCAGAACCTCCACAGCCATCAAGACGCTGGACCTGGACTGCCGGGCATCCGTGCGGTCCTCAGCAGGACCGTAGCCCAGGTGGACAAGCTTTGGGGACCACCGCCACCGGCCGGTCGAGCAAACGCACCTCATGGGCCGCCTCACCAGTCGGGCGTCGGGGATCCCGGCGTTCGCCGGGATGACGTGGGGGAGGCTCGTCGTGGACGCGCTCCGCCGCTCCCTGAGGAGCGAGCGCCAGCGAGCGTCACGAAGGGCGGAGCATCTCCGGCCCGCGCGTCGCTCGGCCGCTGCCCGGTTGTGGACAGGTGTATGAACCTGTCCGAGTTATCCACAGATTGGCTGGGAGGGGGTGACGACTGGTTGACACGACCCTAGGCTCCTTCGAATCACCGGTCGGCCCCTGGTCACCACCCCCGGTCCAGCAGCCGCCGGCGAGGAGGGGGTCCGGCGGTGAAGCGGCTGGCGGAGGTCGATCTGCTGGCCGGCGACCTGCCGGTGGAGACCCGCTTCCCGAGGTCGCGGCTGATCGAGGCCCGGCCGGACGAGCCGGCGGTCGACTGGCAGCTGGTCGTGGTGCTGCGGCGCCGCGCGTCGGAGCAGATCACCGCGGCGATCGCCGAGCACAGCGGTCCGCTGACGGACGTGGACCGGCGGCTGCTGGGACGCGCGATCGTCCGCACGGTCGTCCGCGAGCACGTGGACGGCCTCAGCGACAGTGGGCAGGCCCTGTGGCCGATGGCCGTCGAACTCGCCTACGCCCACGCCGTGGAGAACGCGATCTTCGGCTACGGCCGGTTGCAGCCGCTGTTCGAGATCGAACAGGCCGAGAACATCGAGATCCACGGCTGCGACTCGGTCGTCGTGCAGTACTCCGACGGTCGTCGCGAGACCCGCCCACCCGTGGCCGACAGCGACGCCGAACTGGTCGAGGCGATCCGGTTCCTCGGCGAGACGGTGACTCCCGCGCGTCCCTTCGACGATGCCCACCCGATGATGACCCTCGCCCTCGGCGACCGGTTCCGGCTGCACGCGATCGGGTTCGGACTCAGCTACCGGCCGAGCGTGACCATCCGCCGCCACACGCTCACCGACGTCGACCTCGCCCGGCTCAGCGAGGGCGGCATGATGCCGCTCGAGGTGGCCCGGTTCCTGCACGCGGCCGTCCTGGCCCGCAAGTCGATGGTGATCTCCGGCGACCAGGGCGCCGGCAAGACCACGCTGTTGCGCGCCCTGATCGCCGCGATCCCCGACAACGAGCGGTTCGGCACGCTGGAGACGGACTACGAGCTGCTCACCCACCTCCAGCCCGGGCGGCGCAACATGCTCGCGCTGCAGGCCCGCGTGGGCATGGGCGAGGTGCTCAACGGCCACCGGCTCGGCGAGCTCACCGTCGCCGACCTGATCCCCGAGGCGCTGCGGCAGAACCTCTCCCGGCTGATCGTCGGCGAGGTGCGCGGCGGCGAGGCCGGCGCCATGTTCGAGGCCATGACCTCCGGTGCCGGCACCATGAGCACGACCCACTCCCACTCCGCGGCCTCCACGATGGACCGGCTCGCCTCGCGCGTCGCGCAGGGCGGCGTGCTCACGGTGGACGAGGCGTACCGCCAGATCGCGCACCACATCCACCTGCTGATCCACGTCCGGCTCGTCGACGACACCTGGCGCGGCGGCGTCCGCACCCGCGCGGTGGCCGAGATCCGGCAGCTCACCGGGGCCCTGGAGAACGGTCGTCCGGTGACCCACGTGTGCTACCGCTCCGGCGAGGGCGAGTCCTGGTTCGGGCCCGAGCCGGGCCTGCTGGCGGAGCTCGCCCCCTTCACCTCGGCCTGGGCCTCGTGATGGCCGGCTTCCTCGCGACCCTGTGTGGTGTCTTGGTCGCCGGCGGGCTGGTCCTCGTCGTCGCCGGTTTCAACAGCCCTCCCGCTCAGCCGGGGTCGTCATCCACAGGCCTGTGGAAAAGGGTTGTGGACAGCCGGTGGGGCGGAGCGATCCGGCGACGCTGGTGGCAGGTGCTGCTGGCCGTGCTCGCCGGCATCGTCGCGGCGGGGCTGACCGGCTGGCCGCTGCTGGTCGTCCTGGTTCCCGCGGTCGGGTACGGGCTACCGGTCGTCCTCTCCGCGCCGGCGAACCGCGATCTCGCCCTGCTCGAGGCGCTCGACCGCTGGGTGCGCACCCTCGGCTCGCTGCTGCCCACCGGCCGCTCGATCACGGACGCGATCCGCGTCTCCGTCCGGCAGGCGCCGGCCCTGATCGCGCCGCAGTTGCGGCTGCTCACCGCCCGTCTCGACGACCGCTGGACGATCGAACAGGCCCTGTTCGCGCTGGCGGACGAGTTGGACAGCGCCGACGCCGACGCTGTGCTGGCCGCGCTCGCCCTCGCCGCCGAGCGTGGCGGCACCGGCGCGGGTGCCACGCTCGCCGCCCTCGCCGACAACATCTCCGACCGGCTTCGCGCCCTGCGCGAGATCGAGACCGAGCGGGCGAAGCCCCGGATCGTGGTGCGGCAGGTGGCGATCATCACCGTGGTCGTGCTCGGTCTGGCGCTCACTTTCGGCGGATCGTTCTTCGCCCCCTACGGCACCGAGCTCGGCCAGGTGCTGCTGGCGTCCCTGGTCGCCGCCTACCTCGGCTCCCTGCTGTTCCTTCGACGGCTGACCCTGCCCCGTCCCCGGCAGCGCATCCTGAGGCGGACGGCATGAACGCGCTGCTGCTCGCGATCGGCACCGGCGCGGCGATCGCCTTCGGGCTGTGGGCGCTGGCCGGAACGCTGCTGCCCGTCCGGCCCAGGCTCGCCGACGCGCTCGACCTGCTCGACGGCAGCCTGGAGGTCCCGACCGAGCCCGCCGGTACCGGCCTGGATCGGCTCGGCGGCTGGTTGCGGACGCGGCTGCGCCGGCCCGTCCCCGCCGCCACCCTGCGCCGACTCCGGATGGCCGGACGCAGCATCGACCGGCACTTCGCCCACAAGGCACTCGCCGCCCTCGCCGGACTCGCGCTGCCCGGCGTCGTCGGCCTGGCGCTCGCGGCCACCATCGGCTCCGGACCGGAGGTCCCGGCGGCGGTCGGGCTCGTGCTCGGTGCGGCCGGGTTCTTCCTGCCCGACCTCCTGCTGCGCAGCGCCGACACCGACCTCGCCGAGGACGCGACCGAGGCGCTGCTCACCTACTTCGACCTGGTCACACTCGAACGGCTCGCCAATGCGTCCGGCAGCCAGTCACTGCGTGCGGCCGCAGCGGTCAGCGACGTGACCGTCTTCGCGGCCATCCGCGACGCGCTCGAACGCGCCCGGCTCGAACAGCGCGTCCCCTACCCCGAGTTGCAGCGGCTGGGCCGCGAGCTCGAACTTCCGGCGCTGGTCGACATCGCGGACGTGATGGCGCTCGACGAGGCCGGCGCGGCGCTGTCCGGTGCGCTCCGGGCGCGCGTCCGAGAACTGCGCGACGCCCACCTCACCCAGGCGAAGATCGCCGCGTCCGCCGTCTCCGAGCGGATGGCCTTCTTCATGGTCATCCCGAGCCTCGTGTTCGGGCTGTTCTTCCTCGTCCCCCCGGTCCTGCGGCTGCTCGCCGGCTGAAACCCACCCCTGAGAAGGAGAAACGATGAGGCATGTGTACCTGCTGGTCGGGGCGCTGGTGGCGCCACCGCCGCGTCGCGACGAGCGCGGGCTGTCGCAGTCGACCGAGATGGCACTGCTGCTCGGCGGGGCCGTGCTCGTCGCCACGGCCGTGGGCACGGCGGTGCTCATCTACGTGAACGCCAAGCTGCCGAGGCCGTGAACCAGCGCGGGGTGGCCGAATCCACCCAGTGGGCGCTGCTCCTGCCCACCGTCCTGCTGCTCGTCCTCGGGCTCGTGCAGGTCGGCGTCTGGCTGTACTCGCGGACGGTGGCCACGCAGGCCGCGGCCGCCGTCGCCGACCTGCGCGCCACCGGCCCCGGCATGGACGCCGCCGCGCGCGAGGCGGGCTACCGGGTGGCTGCCCGGGGCGGACTCGAGCAGGTGCAGATCAGCGTGGCCGCCGACGCCGGCCACCTCGTGGTCACGGTCACCGGCCAGGCCCCGCTGTTCTTCGACGTCGGCCAGGGCCGGATCACGGAGCGGGCGGTGCTGCCACTGGAGGAGGTGACGAGATGAGGTCTGCCCGCGGTCAGAGCGGTGCCGTCGCCGTCGAGTTCGCCATGCTGGTGCCCGTCCTGGTGCTGCTGGTCGGACTCGTCGTGGGTGGGGCCCGCACCTGGCTGGCCCGCAGCGCCGTCGAGCAGGCGGCGGCCGCCGCTGCGCGCGGCGCGTCACAGGCGCGGACGGCCGGG